>CALIIC010000064.1 GCA_938020445.1 uncultured Flavobacteriaceae bacterium
AATGAATGTAAAAGATTTTACTTTTTTACTACAGTACCCTGACAAGGTGGTGTCGCCCATGCAGACCAACCAATTGGAAGAGGTCCTAAAAGAATACCCCTATTTTCAAGCGGCAAGGGCGGTGCATCTAAAGGGATTGAAAAATCTGAACAGCTTCAAATACAACAATGCCCTCAAAATTGCTGCCTCGTATACCACGGATCGTGATGTACTGTTTGATTACATCACCTCAAAAGAATTTCTTCAAAATGCAATTGCCGATACCATTTCGGGCAAAAGCACACCACTAAACGAATATGACACGGTTTCAGAGGAAATCGAAGCGATCCCTGTACCCAAGAAGGCATTGATCGAGGAATCAAAAGACCATCCCCTACCACAGAATTTAGAACAGGCCAGTGCAATTCTGGACCCAAAGTTGTTTACTTCCAAAGAAACAGAAAGCGTTGAAGGGGCCAAAGATGATCAAGAGTCCAGCGACCTAGAGATTGGAGAACCACTCCCATTTACAAAAAAAGAAAAGTACTCCTTTGCCGAATGGCTTCAACTCACCTCTCTAAAAACCATTGAGCGATCGGAAACACCGGAGCAAGAAATGTCAATTGAATTTCCTTTGGAAGAGGCGGTCTTAAAGAACAAAAAATTCGAATTGATCGATAAATTCATCGCAACCAAGCCAAAGATCGTCCCAAAGGAAAATCCTCTAAAAATAGATATTTCCGGATCGACTAAGATTGACAAAAAAGAGTTGATGACGGTCACCTTGGCCAAGGTTTATTTGGAGCAAAAAAAGTACAAAAAAGCCATACAGGCCTACAAAATTTTAAGTTTGAAATATCCGGAAAAAAGTGGTTTCTTTGCAGACCGAATTAAAGCGGTAGAAAAATTACAACAAGAAAATAAATAACAATGAGTACGTTTACCATATTCTTGATTCTTATCATCATCGTTTGTTTCTTATTGGTTTTGGTCATTATGGTTCAGAACCCAAAAGGAGGCGGACTCTCTTCTTCTTTCGGAGGAGGTGGAAGCCAAGTAGTTGGCGGGGTCAAAAAAACAGGTGACTTTTTGGATAAAAGCACATGGACACTCGCAGCCATACTAGTACTATTGATCTTAGCATCTAACATTGCCCTTCCCGGGCGCTTCGGAGATGCCGATTCGAAATTGATCAATGGAGACGAAATTGAAACCACTGTGCCGGAAACAGTACCAGAGGCCGTTCCAGAAACTACTCCTGATGCATTGCCTACCCCAGTTGAAGACGATACTACGCCGGGTGATGGCGCTCAATAAAATATAGTTAATCTAGTAAAAATGCCAGCACAAATGACAAGCTGGCATTTTTGTTTTACAAAGTGTCAGTTTTTATGCCATGGCATAGTTTCTGCCTAGAGAACAACAGAATACTAAAATCAATTTAAAAACTAAAAATATGGCTAAAGTGAACATCAAACCATTGGCGGATCGAGTACTTATCGCGCCCATGGCTGCTGAAACCAAGACTGCCTCGGGAATCTACATCCCCGACACGGCAAAAGAGAAACCACAACAAGGCAAAATTGTTGCCGTAGGACCTGGCACCAAAGATGAGAAAATTACGGTAAAAGTTGGTGATACCGTGTTGTACGGGAAGTACGCAGGTACAGAGCTGAAGCTTGAAGGAGTCGATTATTTAATGATGCGCGAAAGCGACGTATTGGCGATCATCTAAGCAAAGTCTCTGTCATTTCCGCTATTGCGGAAGTACCGACAAAATAGTTCAGAACAACTTAAACGGTTCCCGTCAACTCGGGAAGAAAATAAAATCTATAGTAAAATGGCAAAAGATATAAAATTTGATATCGACGCACGTGACGGACTCAAAAGAGGGGTCGATGCGTTGGCAAATGCAGTAAAAGTTACCTTGGGACCAAAAGGTAGAAACGTAATCATCAGCAAATCTTTCGGTGCACCGCAGGTAACCAAAGATGGTGTTACCGTGGCAAAGGAAATTGAATTGGCCGATCCCTTAGAGAATATGGGAGCCCAAATGGTAAAGGAAGTTGCTTCCAAAACCAATGACCTTGCAGGTGACGGAACCACTACTGCAACCGTTTTGGCACAGTCTATCGTTAAGGAAGGGCTAAAAAACGTTGCTGCGGGCGCTAACCCAATGGACTTAAAAAGAGGTATTGACAAAGCCGTTGATGCAATTGTTGAGAACCTAGGAAAACAGTCTAAAAAAGTAGGGGATTCTTCAGAAAAAATTAAGCAAGTAGCTTCTATCTCTGCTAACAATGACGAAACCATTGGGGATTTGATCGCACAAGCTTTTGGCAAAGTGGGAAAAGAAGGTGTAATCACCGTTGAGGAAGCCAAAGGAACCGATACCTATGTTGACGTTGTTGAAGGAATGCAGTTCGACCGAGGATACCTATCTCCTTATTTCGTTACTGATTCTGAAAAAATGATCACCGATATGGAGAACCCATATATCTTATTGTTCGACAAAAAGATATCTTCCATGAAAGATTTGCTTCCTGTTTTGGAACCTGTAGCACAATCTGGAAAACCTTTGTTAATCATTGCCGAAGATGTTGATGGCGAGGCCTTGGCTACCTTAGTAGTAAACAAACTTAGAGGTTCTTTAAAGATTGCCGCTGTGAAAGCACCAGGATTTGGTGATCGTAGAAAAGCAATGCTAGAAGATATTGCCATCTTGACAAATGGGACCGTCATTGCAGAAGAAAGAGGTTTCTCCTTAGAGAATGCCACTTTGGATATGTTGGGTACTTGCGAAAAAGTAACCATTGACAAAGACAATACAACCATCGTAAATGGTGGTGGTGTTGCCAAGCAAATCAAGACACGTGTAAATCAGATTAAATCCCAGATTGAAACGACTACCTCTGATTATGACAAGGAAAAGCTTCAAGAACGTTTGGCCAAATTGGCCGGTGGAGTAGCCGTATTGTACGTAGGTGCTGCTTCTGAAGTAGAAATGAAAGAGAAAAAAGACCGTGTTGATGATGCACTTCATGCAACCCGTGCTGCCGTAGAAGAAGGTATTGTTGCTGGTGGTGGTGTTGCCTTGGTAAGAGCCAAAGCAGTCTTATCAAAAGTAGATGCGGAGAATGCCGATGAAGAAACCGGTATTCAGATCGTTGCTCGTGCAATTGAAGCGCCATTACGTACCATCGTAGAAAACGCTGGTGGTGAGGGATCCGTTGTAATCGCCAAGATTTTAGAAGGAAAAGGAGATTACGGATTCGATGCAAAATCAGAGAAATTCGTCGAAATGATGAAGGCAGGTATTATAGATCCTAAAAAAGTGACCAGAGTTGCATTGGAAAATGCCGCATCGGTTTCCGGAATGATCTTGACTACTGAATGTGCCTTGACCGACATTAAAGAAGATGCACCCGTAGCTGGCCCTCCAATGGGCGGTGGCGGAATGCCCGGAATGATGTAATCAAAAATCATATATTCTAAAAATGTCCGGACGTATATATCCGGACATTTTTTGTTTCCAGTAGTGTCGGAAATTTCATATTTTGTGGTTGTACCTTCTCATTCTTTCGACCATGATACGACTACTTTGCATCCTTGCCATATGTTTTGCACCGCTATTTAATTACGGTCAAGAATCTTCCTCCCAAGAGAAAGACCCTATTGCGATGTACCAATCTTATTTCCAAGAAGACCGTAAGAGTATTCATCTTCATCTAAACAAAAACACTTTTGTAAGCGGGGAACATATTTGGTTCAGCAGCTACCTCTTTAATAGAAGACAAAATGAAGTTTCCCTCGAAAACGAATATCTATATGTGCAGCTGATCGATCCCGAAGGAACCGTAGTTGACAGCAAGACTATTTTGCATGAAAACGGTGCCGGCTTTGGCGAATTTGAACTATCTCCCGAACTGGTATCAGGAGATTATTATTTACAGGCCTATACGGCCAATATGAACAGTTTTATAGAGGACGAGTCGACAGTTTATAAAATTGAAGTACTAAATTTTGAATCGCAACGCACGTCGCGTACTTCTGATATATCAGAAAACCTTCATATTCAAATAGTACCTGAGGGCGGGCAATTGGTACAACAGGTTTTTGGCACTTGCGGCATTCGAATCAGCGATGAAAACGACCTCCCGGTAAAGGCAGATGCCGTTTTTCTTCAAAACTCCCCCACGGAAGAGAAGATTCCGATTGATCTGAATGATTTGGGCACGGGAAAATTTTCTTTGACCCCAAAAAAGGGGGCATCTCCTATGGTATATGCCCTATATAGAGGTAAGCAGTACAGCACGCCGGTCCCAACAGCCAAGGAAATAGGCTATAGCTTATCAACGGTACATGACTATCGGAAGAAACAAGTATTGGTTGCTATACAGACCAATTCGCTTACGAAGCAAACAACCGAAGATACCCTTGCATTGCTTGTGCATAAAGATGGAAACATTTTTTCGTTGCCCATAAAAATGACCGACGACGAAACAAAATCAGCTTTGATCATTCCTTATGAATTATTGTATCCGGGAGTCAACACTCTTACATTGTTAAGAAATAATTCCCAGGTTGCCGGGGAGCGACTGGTTTTCAACCAGCCTGTTTTTACCCCCCTGAAACCACAACTTTTACATGCGCAGCGAAGCAAAGACTCCATTACACTTTTAATTAAAAATAACACGGTAGGGAAAGAGAAAGACAATTTAGATAGGCTTAGTATTTCTGTGTTACCCAATGAAAGCCTCTCGGATCGAAAACAGAAAAAACTGTTCAATTCCTTTTTCCTAGATGCGTATTTGCCGAACGGAATTAAAAATGAAATCGGAGATCTTCGATATCTTGAAAAAAACAACGCCAAATACGACCTTGACAAACTCTTGCTATTGGCCCCAGGCAATAAGTACCAGTGGCAGCGTATCCTGAACTGGAAATACATCCCTGCACGCCCCTTGAGTTCAAACCTCGAAGGGCATGTAGACCGGTTCGAGGTGGAGAACGATTCCCTTACGGTGCTGCTCTATTCCAAAACCAACCAAGTACTGGAGGCAACCGCATTGGACAAGGATAAAAAATTCAGATTCAATGAGGTATCATTGGCCAAGGGAAGTGAATTGACACTGACCTTGATCGATACAAAGGGCCGGCCCCTACAAACGAACTTTTTCTTTGTGTTAAAACCGGTGCTAACACCTTTTAACAAACCATTTAAGCCCAAGAAGAAGCTTCGAATCAAAAACACCTCTTCCAAAGACAGCGCACCAATGTTTTTTAAAAATGTGGAACAGCTTGAGGAAGTTGTCGTAACCGAATCTCGTTTAAAGCACTCCAAATTTTTTGGAAGTTTTGAGGGTAGAAAAGTAGACTCCTCCATGCTTGGTTACGGTACATTGGGGGGTTATATGAAGCGTAGGGGCCTGACTTCGATTACGGTAGACCCGTTAGACCCCGACCCAAGAAGGGCCGGAAGCATTCAATTAGCGAAAAAGACCGTATTCGGAGTTAGTTATCCCAGTATCATGATCAACGGAGTATCCTCGAATTATGCCATGGATTATGCAGATATCCCGATAGAGCAGATAGATGAAGTCTATTTTGAGCGAAAATCATTTAGAAACGCAGGGCTTTTCGTAGTCTTCACAACTGATGCATACGGAAATACAGATCTTCCAGAGCATAAAAAAACGAGCCGGGCCTTTGTGGTAGCGAATGGCTACGACCAACCCAAATCTTTTACAAGGCCCAACTATAACAATCTAGATAGTGCGTTATTTCGATCCTACGGAACCGTTTCTTGGCACCCGACACCTCGTACAAACGAGCAGGGAGTGGTATCGATCAAAATACCCGATGATGGTCAGAAAAAAATTAAACTGAATCTGCAAGGATTCGGTAAAAATGGACAATTCCTATCAGAATCCCTATTGGTTGACCTCACACAGATTCGGTAAATGCCATATGCGCGTGCCTATCCGTGATCTCATGCATCAAACGAGTTTAAAAGAACGACCTGTAAGTAAAAAATTTCATAGCAATTGCTACACGAAATGGTATATTTTGTAAAAATTTTCGTTCTAGATTCAAAACTATTCGTAATTTTCCATTGCATTTCAACTCAACCTTGTTTCTAATCGCTCTTAAGTAAGCATGTCCGAAGAAAAAAGCACATACGCCGAGGCCCAAATGACTGTACGAGCCATACACATACGAACCAATCAAGTATTGTTTGAAGGTATTGATGGCGAAGAAGTTATTAAAAAAGCAGATGCTTCAGGTGAACATTATATCTTGGATTTTGAAACAGACCCAAGTTATAATTTTGTGTTTTGAACAAACATTCGTACCTCTTACATAAAAATACCGATGGTCGCCCGAACCTGAAAATCCCTATTAGAGTCGTACATATAGAAACCGGAAAATCCATCCATACCCTTGCCACCATTGATACCGGAGCTGACAATTGCACTTTCCCCAGTATGATTTCCTTAAATATTGGCAACCTACTAAACGAACATAGTAAAAGTAAAAACGGTACCAGGGGCATTTCAGGAGAGGAACAAGACACCTACAAACACTGGGTAACCATCGAAGTCCTAGATTCTTCTAGAACCAAGGTCATTCGCTCCCTAAATGTCATAGCGAATACCCTCAAAAGAAATGATATTCCACCCTTACTGGGAACCAGCATGTTTTTGGATAAGTTTCACCTCAGCATTAATTACCTTGAAAAGGAAATAGAATTAAAGTGGTAGGGAAAGGTAGGTTTTTTTCCTAGTTGGCATACAACTCCGTTTCATAAAACGCAGGGAAGGAGAACCAATACCCCATCAAAGAAGTAGCCGGTTCCAGCGCACCTCCAATTCCGGTGACACTGTTTCCAAAAACATCGAACCGCGTACCATCGGCACCTTCAACCACTACTCCAGAAGTGCCATCAAAGACATATTCAAAATCAACCGATTCCTGACTAGCGGACAGTCTAAAGGCTGCCATAAAATTTTCGTTGCCCACTAACAGATAAGGCTGCCCATTAAAGGTGTCCTTGATAAGGTTGGTCGTTTCAAAATCACTAAAACGATACGCCTTTGCTTTCTCCCCGTCAAGAATTGCAAGTACCCGTTCTTTTGAGGGAAGCCGATCATCTTTCGGGGTAGGAAATATGAAAAAATTGTTATTCGTTCGGTAATCTACATACGGGTATACACCATACGTACGAGAAAAACCTGTATTCAAACTCACAATCTTTGTTTCCGGATACATGGCCTTCCAAGTCTTCCAATCAGTCTCGAACAAGGTAATCAACTCCGCCTTTTTTCCGATTAATGATCCATTTACAGCTTCATTCAACAATTGCGACCAATTGCTTTTCGTAGCACGATCAAAAGGAACCAAATTTGTTTGGTATAACAGGCCCGAAACGCCAAAGGAGGTCTCGTTCCCATCAATAATGCGATTCCAACCGATACCCGTTCCTGTTAATGGACAATAAACAATCGCCAAAGACTCCGAACCAACATTGTCATTTATTATTTCGTGCCAATCCAATACGATATGTTGATAGGCACGCACATCATCCCCGTTTTTATAACCAATGACCAAATCAGAATCAAGCAGAATGGCCGATTGGTCGGCATTTACAAAGCTAGGATTCTCGAGCGCAGGAATACCGTCCCTACCCGGCCCCCCGTCGAGCACGTCTTCAATAGGAATGCTCCATTCCGTTTCGTTATTCACCACCTCTTCGGGATCAACGGTCGTTTCTTGTGTACTGGAAGAACTACAGGCACTAAGACAGTATACCGCACTTAGAATCAACAATTGGTTTTTCATCATCATCTAATTTACAAGGGTTATATTATTTTTACGAAACGTATAGGAGACTCCGGCCGTAAATCGAAGTGTCGGGGTCAGCTGAGTACCGGTAACCTCACTGTATACAGGAAGCTCCAATCTTGTTTGTAGTGTTAGGTTTTTAGTGAGTTGTACCGCCAATTCTGGGCGAATAAACACCCATTGACCTCCTGTATTGGGCAGGTCTGATTCATTTATTTCATCTGCAAAAGCCTTTCGATATTTCAACACAAGACCGGGATTGAATACTGTATTGAATAGCAAAAATTGATCTGTGTATCCCGCATTTGCCTGTATAACATTCCCGAATTCATACACTGAAGAATCATTCAAGTATGCGTTGTTTTTGCCAGTAAAGCGATAGGTAATACTTCCCGAGGCGGTGGCTGAAGGCCGAAACCCAAGGTTTTTGGAAATGGATGTCCACCCCAGAATATCCCAGGCACCACTCCCTGGCTGCAAATCAGCCGTTAACTGAAACCCCTCCTCCGAAGTCAAATCTGACTTTCCCAAGGGCGCTTTTGTTCCCAGCCCTACATTCCATACGGAACCCGAACCCAGTAGCTCGGGAAAAGCATATTTTATCAAGAAAACCGCATCTCCAATGCCACGCGTCTCTGTAAAACTTTCATTCCCAAACTGACGAATGGTACGTGTTTGGTTGACCCATGTAAACAGGGCTTCGACCGATAGGCGTTCGTTAATCGCATAGCCGGCGTTTAGTAATATCGAATTTGTGTTTCGCAATCGTGAGTCGTCATCCAATCTTTCGGTCCCCGCATTGAGGGTATTTAAATGATTGTAGTCATAATTCAGCCCCATAATAAAAGAGCCTTTTCCTTCATTGGGCAACCCTAGATTATTCGACAAGGGTACCCCTCCGGAACAACATGTCTGTGCAAACAGTCCCCCCATTATAAGAATGCCAAAAAATAAAAATATTGCCGAACGCACAAGCGATTATTTCATAGCTGCGTCCTTTTAGTGCGAAAAAAAGCAGAAACCTTACAATGATAGTGCTTATATAAAGTATCGCACGCTAATGAAGTTGATTTTTTCGGGTTCGCAGCTTACGAAGGGAAGGTGAACTTACGTACCAAAGTACAAAACCACTCAGCACCGTTATTAATCCCAATAGCGAGAAAGCACGCAACAGCATCGTATTAAAATCATCCCTTCCCTGATAATCCATGGTGTGGGTCATCCATAAAAAATCGAACCAACGCCAATCGCGATGCCGAAGGGTTTGAAAAGCACCGTTCGCAAGAGATACGTAGGCCTTGATATTTTCAGAAGATTCATATGAAATGACATAGGCAGGGAGCGGTCTTCCTCTGTATTCGTGGTGATTTCCGACCGAATCGACCCGAACAATTTCGGTTACTTTCAGATCGGCGCGCATATTCCTAGCGGCTACCTGAGAAGCCTCTTCTTTCGAAATACCATCCCTTACCTTCCCGGTCATAGCATTGATCAGTATTTCCTCGTTGATCCAATAATGTGGTATGCCTCCAATGTCACGCAATTCCAACGTACTTACTTGAGATATTTGAGGCAAAGAAGTAGGGCTTACCAAACTGTCAAAAACCAAGGGTACCTGCGTGGTCGCCCGAAAATGGTCTCCATGAATTTCGTCAATATCCGTCCAGCTAAAATACAGTCCGCTCACGGTCCACATCAAAAATTGTATTCCCAGAAATAGCCCTAAATACCGATGGACCTTTCTGATTTTCAAAGCGGTTTTTATGCTTGTCATCCTTTTGGGTTTAAAGTAAGATCGAAGATAAAAATCAAACGCTTCGCAACGAAATTATTTGCCGTATCTATCAAAAAAAACGCCCTGACATGTATTGTCAGGGCGTTTTACAGATGTATTCTACTTGCTACTTAATGATGTCCACTGTCATCCGTAGTATCATCGCGATATTTACAACATGGATGCACCGAATCATAAGCTTCCTTGCTCGCCTTCAACTCTTTCGTATCATGCCCAACAGCTACCAGGGCCGATTTGATTTTCATGGGATTTGTTTTTCGTTCATCTACGATGAGCGACAACTGGTGCGAAGGAATATCCCAAAGCGCATATTTAACGCCCGGAACGCCCAATGCCGCCTTTTCAATACGTACTTTGCACATATCGCATTTCCCATCTACTTCAAAAGTCATTTTTTTGTTTTTCTCTTGTCCAAAGGCCATGGTTGCAACAAACAACAAGGCGAAACTTACTATTACTCTTCTCATATCTCTTTACTTTTTACAATCGAACTCTTAAACCTGTATAAAACATTCTTCCCATGATGGGTGCATATACAATACTAGTATCAAAATTTGCGCCAAACGGATTATCGGCACCTAAAACAGGGGTAACCTGCCTAAAATTAGTCAAATTTTCGCCACCAAGATACACTTCAAAGGCTTTTGAAAAAACCTTGGTCACTTGGGCATTCATTAGACTATAACCATCGGCAAACTCCCCTAATCTAAACTGCGGCGGATTCACAACGGTATTTGGCAATCGTTGTTCTCCCAAACTATGTACAGTATAATCGAATCGCCATTGCGCACCATTATCCTTTAGTCGGGTCTCATAGCCAAGGTTTACAAAAAAGCGATGGGGCGCCTGTAGCGGTTTCTGGAGCCTCCCGGATCGATAGTCTGTTTGCACGTCATAATACTTATAAGCAGTACGTACCTCCAAATTATCAATAAGTTCATAGTTCAGTTCCAGTTGAAAACTATTTGCATAACTTTCACCTTCAAGGTTAAAGAAAAATACGGCCCGCGGATTCTCCCAATCGACCACCACTTGGTTTTTAAAGTCGGTTCTATAAAAATCGACCGTTACATTTCCCGGGCGTTCAAAGAGATTAAAGCCCTGCAAAAAACTTACACCGTAGTTCCAAGCATCTTCTGGATCTAGACCATAAATACTTCCACCGTTGCCTTCAATTTGGATACTTCTTGCAGAAGCAAATAGTTGCTGGTTTTCCGCAAAAATGTTCGCCGCGCGCCGGCCTCGACCTATAGAGCCTCGAAGACTTCCCTTCTCCCATGGGGTATAGCGCAAATGCAATCGTGGGGTCACGAAAGTCCCGAGTCGATTATGGGTATCGACCCTTAGACCCGCGGTAAGGCTTAGCTTTTCCAAATCCTCGTAGCTATATTCAAAAAATGCGCCGACCGAATTATCTGTACGCTCAAAATCCTGTGTATTCACTAATTCTTCATATGCATCATAGGCAAACGTAATCCCTGTTTTGAACTTGCTTTTGGTATCCCCAATAATCGAATTAAAAATAAGATTGGAATACACACTCTCATGAGCAATATCGTATTGTCGCAACCCATAGTACGACGCTTGTTTGTGATTGCTATAGGCTGCTTGAAAACCCATGCTTTGAAAGGGTAGTTCTGGAAAAACATAGCCCAATTTCACAGAAGAATCGAACCGACGGGTATTGATTTCACTTCCCCACGAGGCCGTATCGGCAAGGGCCGGAAAGCTCCCGGTCGCCAATTGATTTCGAAACAGGGAAGGATCAAAATTGGTTTGCCCCACCTGTTTGTCATCGGTCAAAAAACGCAGGTTGAAAAAACTCACCCAGCCTTTCTCCGGGTTTTGATATTGAAAACGGGTAAGGATGTTCAGCTGGTTCGCCAGCGGTGCATCCAAAAATCCGTCGTCGTTATTGTCTTCTTTAATATCCCTGCGATTATGATGTACATAGGCCCCCATGCTAAAGCGATCTGTCAATTGCTGGTTTGTATGTAGATTGAGTTCCAAACGCCCGTTCATATTACCATAGGTATTTAAAAAGAACTTACTATCTGTGAGTGGTTTCACCAGTTCCGTATTGATTTGCCCTGACACGCTTTCATAGCCATTTACAACGCTCCCGGCCCCTTTCGTGATCTGTATGCTCTCTACCCAAGTACCCGGAGTAAATGTAAGGCCGTATGCCTGGGAAGCCCCACGTACCATCGGTATGTTTTCCTCGGTTATTAGCAAATACGGACTCGTAAGGCCCAACATTCGAATTTGTTTTGTTCCGGTCAGTGCATCGGAAAAATTGACATCGATCGCAGGGTTGGTTTCAAAACTTTCGGAAAGGTTACAGCACGCCGCCTTTAACAACTCGGCACTGTTTACCGTAATCACATTTTGGGCACTGAAGTAGGTCTTTTTGACCGCCTCTTTTTTCTGTGCCACAACCACTTCATCCAATTCGTTGGAAGGCTGAAGGGAATGATGAATCATCTTTGGTTCATTGACCGTCAACGTATCCGATTCAAAACCTACAAAACTGATGATCAATTTATTGTACGCTTTGCTATATGGGATGCTAAAAAGCCCTTCTTCATTGGTAACGGTGCCAATCTGAGAGTTCATCCAATACACATTGGCTCCCGAGAGCCCCATATGCTTGTTCGCCGAATTCGCTTCCATCACCATTCCTTCCACTTTTTCTTGTGCAAAGGCCGGTATCAGAAACAACAACGACAAGGTTATTGTTATGTATAATTTCATTTGTTTTTTTTATGGTAAATACAACCTACATCCAATCAAAGTCGATGCGATTGCCTCATATATTTTTAAAATAGTGATTGACCCAATAGCAACAAAGCCATGGTCAACATGATGGAATTTTCAATCAATGTAGCCTCCGTCATCGGCAATTTTAGGGCCGTACCAAGGCAAGCACATTGAATTCTTTTTTTATCCAAAAGTGTTCTAGCAACACCCATCGTCGTAATTCCCAAGATGACAATAGTTACTATAAGTGCAAGGGTAGTCTGAAAGCGAAACAGAAACAATATACCCAAGGCCAATTCTAAAAACGGATACACCCAAGCATATGCGGGAACCGCTTTTGCCAAGGGATCATACATTCGAAAGCTCGCGGGAAAACCTTTTAGATCCAACAGCTTAAAAAAGCTGAAAACGATGTAAAACAACCCCATAAAATCGAGCATAGCCTGGTTCATGTCCCATTGCTTGTAATGCAGGAGAAAAGAGGCCGAAAAGAGATAGGCAAAAATCAACAATAGTGGTCTTAGCTGCTGCAGTTTAGAAGGCTCCTTATCTTTTACTTCCTTTGATTCATGCCTTTCCAAAATAGTGTATTTGCCATTCAAAGCGGCTTTCAGGACATTCAAAGACACCGGCTCTTTCATTGACAAGATGGCCTCTTCTTTTTCGAGGCTTACGACAACTTGATCTACACCCTCGATAGCAGTTAGCTTTTGGTTTACGGCCGCAACGCAACCCTTGCAGGTCATCCCGTTGATCGAATATGTTTGTTTCATTTTGTGATATTGCTAGTATTTCATTCCCGTGAGAATGGGAATTGTATCAATTAACCTATTGAGAACACCTCAATAGCTTCCCGTTTTATCGGGACAAATGAAAGAAATACTATTCAAATGAGGAATACCTCATCTAAGAGTTGAATATCCTTGACCAGCAGCGGAGGCGGATATAACTCATGAGGCACCAGGCGTTTTTCAAGAACCTGAAAAACAGTTTTATAAGAATGTAAAAACGCAACTAAAAAGACCGGTGATACCGAATCGTTCTCTTCCAAAGAGAGGTTCAAATCGTCCTGGGCATCAATAATCACTGTTTCACTGTCGCAACAATCCATTACCGAACCCTCAGCCATAGTATCCATACCACAACCCTCGGCGTCGGCAAAAAATGCCAAATCTACCAAATGTCCCATGCAATAATGCTTATCAACTTTCCACGAAGTGGTGGAAGCCAATAGCAGTAGCGTCATGACAACGGATAACATTCTATGGATAAACAATTTCATCATCACAAAAATACAAAATAATCGAATGGCCAAAATTTCTTTACAACTCTTTAACGTTCTAAAAACGACTATCGTATTTTTAGATTTAAGCAGTTAGTCTAAGGATAGTGGGCGAGACTTACTTTTCGCAATGCAAATTACAAAGTGGTTTTTGCTTTTTCATACAACACTATCGCCTTCAGATACTTTTGCGAACCATTCATGGTCATATCAGTAAGAAAACCAGCCAGTTCCGGGTGGTTTTTATTGACCCATTCAACTAAAGAATCACGTTCTTTTTGCCAAACACTCCAATCAACACCTTCACATTCCAATTCCTCAATTTTTGAGATTTTTTCAGAATTGAAAGAGATTTTGTAGCGGCATGTCATACCACTGTTTTTTAAAAATGTGTTCCGGATGGAATTTAATGTTACAGCCGCAATGATGTGACTGTTTTTTTCCTCCAACGCCACTATTTCATAAGATGGTTTAAACACGGAATCCCATTTGAATTGCTCATAAAAACCATCATGGTTATAGGGCATAATGTAGTCTCCGGAAACGATGGTGATGCTGTCATCTACGACGGTTTTCAGTTCCTGGTAGTCACCGGCATCCCTTGCCTTAAAATCGGTGATGACATGCTGTTGCTTCGTTAATTTCTCCTCGGCGCATCCCATCAAGCAATACAGTAAAAATAGTTCTAGCAGGGAGCCTTTCATTGGCAGTTTTGCGATGCCCTGTAACAGTATTGCGAATGACACATTCTGTAGAAGACACCGATTTTATGGCCCTTCTTCACCGCCGAAACGTTTTATTTAATGATTTGGAATAGTGAATGGCTGGTTGTTTAGAATCGCGTTAATTGCGCGATTTAAATCCCATAATTTATAGTTTGCATTATTGGTCAATAGAATTGTTGTAAGGCCATTGTCTAAATTAAAGTCTATTATTGATTCATAATCTACGTTAGAACCCGAGGCCTGATGTCTATTAACAGTACCGTTTTCAAGGGCAGTAAACCCAAGCGATGATTGATTGGCGTTTTTATGTGCAAGCCGTGTCGCCAGAATATTTACAGATTTTGTCGAGATTATTTTTTCGGAGTACAGTCCTTGAATCCATTTGTATAAATCATCTGGCGTTGTATAGGTTCCGCCATCCATTTGATAGATTTCCTTATAGTCAACACCTTCATTGTTAAATCCTGTAGTAAATTGGGCTGTTTCTTTTACTGGTGAAAGAAAGGTGTCTTCCATTTTTAATGGCGCGAGAATATTTTTTTTAATGTATTCATTAAATGACAATCCCGAAACCTGTTCTATTATTAACTTTCTAATAAAAACATTGTTATTGCTATATAGAAAATCAGTTCCTGGTTCAAATTCTAATTTCTCAACATTCATTAAATCAGTGTAAACATCTTCATTAGTTCGTACGCTATCCCAATCATATTTAGGCAAGCCGCTTGAATAATTTAGCAAATGGGTAATTTCAATTTTTCCAGCCCAACTCGGTAATCCTAAATCAAATTTTGAGATTTTGTCATCTATTCTTATTTTCTTTTCCTCTACTAATTTCATAATACTGGTAGCGCTCAATTCTTTTGAAATTGAACCAATATTAAAAACCATATTTGGTTTTAACTTTTTTGTTTTAGAACCATTGGTAAACCCAAAACTGTTTTTGTAAATAACACTATCGTTCTTTACTACAAGAATACTTCCATTAAAAAGGCCTCGATTAAAGGTAGCTAGCATTAAAGAGTCAATAGTACTATTATTTCTCGGGGCCATTGACATTTTACTTTTATCGTCATTACAAGAAAATAGTATGCAAAAAAAACAAAAAAAGCAATTTAAATATTTCATGAAGTGACTAATGTTTATATGGTTTCTTATTATTGATCAATGTATTAACCGATTTGTATTTGATGTCACTCTTAGAATCTTTGTAAATGATAAGCGTGTTAAAAGAAATATTACTTAAATCTACATTTGCCCCATTTTCTGCAATAACGGAAAGTGTGTTTATTGTTGAAAACTTCGAGTCCATCGAAATATTTGTTCTTTTGGTTACTATGAGTTCTTTAATGCTGGGTAGGTGAATAGTTATCAGGACTTCTTTAAAATCCAAATCTTTGTACTGTTTGTTTTCTGTAAGCTTCAGCTTGTCATCTAAAACTTGCCAATCTAAAAATTCCTTCTGTTTTTTATGATTAGAAATTTCCATTCTATACTCTTCGGATTTTACGATTTGGATAGAAGCTACTGTACGACTTTCAATTGATTGAAATTTTGGAAGTTCCATTACATTTTGAGCTACCGAGCCCTTCAAAAATAAAAGACCACAAACCAATACTATCATTTTCATACTGAAGTTACTTTTTTAGTAAACCACCTGGGAGCAAGCCCACGAGGCATTAAAAGGAAATTCAACCTTGATTTCGACACAAGCCCGACTGAACATTAGTCTTTCAGGCGTCGGAGCATTCTAAATCTGGATTATCGGGTAAATATAGATGATACACCAATTCTATAATAGAATGAGATTAGCATTATCTAAAGGTTTCGGAAATCACTGGGAAGGAAGCCTGTAAACTGTTTAAAGTTTCGTGAAAAATGACTTTGATCCGCAAAACCACAGTGATATGCGATATCTACAAGCGGTACGTTTGACGTTTTGATCAGGTCGATACTGTTTTTTACTTTCAACTTTCTCATATATTCCCCATAAGTACAGTTAAAGTACTTTCTAAATTGCTTTGAAATGGTTACCGAATGTACTCCAAGAATCACCGATAGTTCATAAAGCGGAATCTGTTCTTGCCACCTGTCGTTAAGCAGTTCATAAAGAACTTCAATCCATTTCGGTTTATGTATATCACGGTTTTTAAGTGAACTCGATATTAAATCATATACAAGTATGTCCGTTGAATCTGAACTAAAAGAGTCATTAATATAAACTTCTTGTAATAGTTTTAAAGCTAGGAATTTAGCGTCAATACTATTTAAAGAAGATACCATTTGCACTGTTGACAGAAGTTTTTCTGAAAAGCAACCTTCTTCAAATTCTATATTTAGGTTTTGAGAAAACTCTTTACGGGCCATTGTTTTGTGCGGCTGATCGGCAGGATAGAAAAAAAATTCCCCTGCTTTTCGCTCATATGAATTTCTCTCTCTAAATTCTGTGTCGCCTCCTTGATAAATAAACGTAATAATTGGATTTTTATGACTGTGAAGCCCCCCTTCATTTTGACCGACAGTAAACTGTGTTGTACTGACAAATGTTCGTTCGGTTTGCAAGCCTTTTTTGATTATTCCCGTATAACATCCTTTTTCCAATTGATATGACATTTGTTTCTTTGAATTAATACTACTGACACCTCCTGAAATGTTGCGTACAAAAAGACGCTAGCTTCGTACCTGCCTCACAGCGGGCAGATTAACCCAAAGTCGTCTCCAAACCTCTGGATAAAAATTTGGCCGACTTAGTAAATAAACACGGTACCTTTTATTTAGGTCTTACGAGCCTTAATCGGTCGCGTACAATTTGGGTTCCTTGATTCCTTTTTCGGCAAAATGTGCTTTATTCATCTGAAAATGAGACAAGGTCATTTCATTCATTCGTTCGATCATGGGTGTTAAGCCCAGTGAAATTCTTCTGGCGTTGATTCCGGTCGTGTCGGTAATGTTTTTGGGAAATGCCTGTCCGAATTCGTTGAATTCAAATTGAGTGCCATACACCTGTTCTTCTCCCATATTTATGTGTACCCGGTCTACCAAATACCCATAGTATTCCGGGGTTGCATTGCCGCTATCGACCTGCACTTTCATTTTCCTTAAAACCTTTTTCTGGAACTCGGGGTCGTGGTCGGAATGTTGTACTAGTACCCAAAAATTATCCGACCCCTCTTTCCCGGCCCGATCATAGCCAACAAAACCAATCTTATTGAAAATTTCCTCCAGCCGTTTTTGATGTGCGGTAAACACACTATCCTTAAATGAATTCCATTCTTTTTCAGATAGTTTGGCGTATTCGCCTTGCGGAATGTACGCGGCGATTTGATCTACTTCACCCATTCTTTTTAACTCCTCGGCCAAATCCGGATTGAAAGCTATCTTTTCTACCGGCCTTGGTTTTTCAATTGTCTTTTCTTTGCACCCTAGCATTGCCAACCCGATTAGTACTATTGCATAAATTCTGTTCATTTCACACTGTTTCTTGCGTATTTAGGCAAGGGTGTTGTACATTATAAGTTAACACTGCCTCAAATCCCTGGTTGCACTTGGGAAGCATAAAGCACAAAACCCTAGCACACTGTACCCTGTTTTATCATCAGGATGCGTTGTGAATACTAGGGCTATTAAGATAATGTATTTTCGACTCCTATTATCCCCTATTCTCTATGTTAGCCCCGGTTCCAAAAACAGCACCGAGGACTAGCCCAGCACCCGCTCCTAAAGACAACCCAATCGCAATGTTATCTGTCAGGATTCCAATGCAGAGTCCAATTCCCGCACCAAAAACCAAACCTAATGTTATATATTTATTTTTCATAATTTAATTGTTATTTTGATTCCAAACACCCTTGGCGGCAGTTTCTCTAGCAAAGCTTTCAAAATCTTTGGCTGGTCTACCTAAAACTTTGACAATATCGTCAGAGACTTCTTGGTTATCAGGATTTCCCAGTACTTCTTGGAACAAATAATCGAATAGCCATATATAAGAATCGGGAAGTCCTGCTTTTCGCATTCCATCCTTAAATTCGTCAATGGAAATTGGCACAAACTGTATTTGTTTGTTGGTAGCTTCAGCCATCATTTCAACAACCTGCTTAAAGGTTCTTTTTTCAGGTCCGGTAATGGTAATGGTTTGTCCGTTATAAGCATCATTTACCAGTACTTTGGAAACTACATCTGCGATATCATTTACATCTACGAATGGAATTTCCGCATCTGCCATCGGTAGCGCAACAGTACCGTTTAATACAAATTCTAAAAATGCACCTTCACTAAAATTTTGATTAAACCATGAGGCCCTAACCAGTGTATAGTTTAATCCAGAATTCGCTACAATGTCTTCGCAAGCTTCCGCTTCCGTTTCGCCTTTACCAGAGAGCAATACCACTTTTTCTAAACCAGCCTTTAACGCTTTTTTCGTGAGTGCCGTTATAGCATCTCTAGCGCCAGGTACCGCTAAATCAGGAGCATATACGATGTAGGCTCTGTCTATGTTTTTTAAAGCATCATCGTAGGTATCAGGGTTCTCCCAATCGAATACCGGATTCGTTTTTCGACCAACAACTCGTACGTTGTGTCCTAATTGTTCTAAATTTTCTGCAACTCGGCGACCTGTTTTCCCAGTTCCTCCGATAACTAAAATGTTGTTTTTCATACTGTTTATATTTAATGTAATTTGATTTTTTTCTTACTTGAAGTTTCGATATACCAATACAATACTGCAATACCGACAAACTCAAAGCCAATTAGCCAAAAGCCGAAATCTGTAAAAAATTGATAATGCGAGCCTCCATTCGGGATGCTAAAAAAAGGTACTGTGATCAAAGCATCTAGGGTGGCCGACGTTAAAAAGAAGGTTTGGCCCACCCAATACCCATGTGTATTTATCCCTTCTTTGTAATATTGCTTTGCCCCATACCAAACCAAGGGAATTACCGAAAGAAATAACAGCATGTTTGCTTGTAGCGCTGCATCTTCCAAAATGGAGATATAGGAGGAGAGCGTGTAGATACTTACTCCAATAATCCAGATAATACTACCAATACCAATGGCTCTTATTTGTTTCATGATTGTTCGTTTTTTGATTTATTATTCACTTCTGCTGCCAGAAGCATGTACTTATTTTGAGTAGTGCATTCCAATGAGCAAGAGCACAAAGGCGCAAAAGGATGTTAGCGTTCGTATGGCGTGCCACCGATTCCACGGTTTTTCGAATTTGTTACGGAGCGCTTGCAATTCGATATTTGAAAACGTTTCTAAATTCGATTTGTCCAAAAGCTCATTCAACGGAACGTTTCCTAAAATGGTCACGAAGCCAATCCCAACAAAAAAGAGGATTGCCGCTATCAGAAATAACCAAAAACTACTCGGGTTGTTCCTGAACAAATAGCTATTTAGAAAGAGTAATATGACGGGACCAAAGAACACGATCCCAAAGCCTCCGTTGATAATGACCCTGTTCATTGATTGAAAGGCCCTTAAGAAAGACATGTCATCGAGGCGGGCAATCCCAGGAACAACGGCGTTCGACCAGGTAAAACATAGGCCTGCTGTTAGACCGGTACCTACGATTCCTAGTAGTAATACGATCAGTTTAAATTTTATTTCCATTGCCGTTCGTTTTAGTGGATGTTATCCAGGTTAATAATTGTTGATACTCTTGCGGGGTGAGTTTTATTTTTTTCCCCTTGGGCATTCGCTTCTTAACAAAGACTTGCCTGTAGATATCGTTCGACCATGCATTCATATTTTCCCTTGTAAATACACGTCTTTGGTTTCGTTTGTAATGGCAAACGTTGCATTTATTTTCTAAGATTTGAAAGGCTTTCCTATCGGTATGTTTTGAGGTATCGCCTGTACCATATAGCTTAGTTGGTTCGCTATAAACCCCAATAGATCCTGATGTATTTGTTGTATCGGCTAGAAGCGTTGCAAAAATTACAATGAGAAGTTTTACCAATGTTACCATCATTATATCGTGTTATTGATTTGATGATACAAAAGTGCGAAGCGATCAAAGAAGATTTTTGACACTTAAAGACAAGCTTTTGACATTTTAAGCCAAAGAAGTATTTTTAGGGATTCCTTTTAAATTCTGAAGGTGTTTGGTTCGTCCATTTCTTGAAAGCGCGATTAAAGGCACTTTGTTCGGAGAACCCTGTTAGGAAAGCAATTTCGCCGATACTATGCACACTATTGCGCAACATGTCTTTGGCAAGATGCTCTTGTGTTTTTCGAATCAAATCGCGATAGGTAACACCGGCTTCCGAAAGTCTTCGGGTCAGCGTTCTATTGCTCATGGCCAAGAGGTTGCTTATTTCTTGAATTCCTGGTATACCGGTAGGAAGGCCATCTTTGATTAAAGATTCTACATCTCGCACAAATTTATTGCCGGGTATTTTAATCCCTTTGGTCGTTTCATCAACTTGTTGCAACAAGTAACTATTGATACTGGCATCTGCCTTGGCAGTTCGCACATTCAAGTCAGACGTTTTATAGCTTATAGAATAGTCAGGTTGGTTAAAGTATATAGGGCATTTAAAAGCGGTATGAAAGCTGGTCAAGTCAACAGGAGGACCGTGTTTAAAACTTACTTGTGTGGGAACGATTTCTTTTTCAGACATGGCCTGCAGTACGACCACCGTAGCGGATAAACTGGCTTCGGTTGATAATTCCATGCCTCTTCTATGGGCTTTCCTATTGAGGAGTACATGGGATACACTTCCCTCTTCCTTGATCTGCCATACAAATGTGTTTGAGAGCAGTTTAAAATATCGTTCACTACGCTCAAAGATTTCTCCAACTCTTGAACAGGTGCGCCACGAAAGTCCCAAGACACCATAATCCTCAATAACCATTTGCTGACCAACGCGCACTCCGAATCCAGGACCAAGTTGTTTGTCTAGCATTTCATGCAATTCCAGAAATTCTTCGGCGGGGATGACCTGCAAATGTGCCGCCTCCTCTATCGAGGTAGACAAATCCATAAAATCATTTCGCGTCATACCTTCTGCGATGGCACAATGTAGCAGCTTGAGATATAGATTTATAGCGAAGTATTTCATTTTCACTTACTAGACTACAAGATACTCCGTTTTAGGTTATTTACAAGGAGTGCCAAGGTGTAAACGATTTAATGAATCTAGCCATGTGGCAGGTTAGGCCCAAACAGTTGGTTTGATCCGTATTCCACAAAAAGAAAAAATGAATCTTGAATGTATTTTCGCTTGCATTCGTTGTTTGGTTTTACAGCAGGGCCTTAGCGCTTCTTTTAGGAGCAATAACCACCAAACCAAACATTCGGGTATCCTTTGTCGTCTAATATTTTCATATAACCGCGACTCTCCCTAATCAATTTTCGATTTTCCTCGCAATATTCAGCATCATATTCCTTAATAATCACTTCTGCCCAAAGACCGTCGGTTGCACCTGTAGGGATAATGGTAAATTTCATGCCTTTTACAGCGGTAATTCGTTCTGCTGACGCCCTTGGTTCACTTCGCACATTCATTCCATAGTTATTGGCAAAAAAGTGATGGCTGGGATTTGACATAAAATCAATCCATGGGATATAATAGTATACCGTTTTTCCCAGTTCAATCAAAGACAACCATGCTTGATTCGAATTACCACTTGAGAAAATTTTAATAAAACCGTTTTCTTCCTGAAATACCTTAAGCCTAAATTCGTCTAAATTGACTTGGAGTATGGCGTTGTGGTCGATGGCCAATCTTGGCCCATCTTCCCAATACGAAAGTTCACCGCGGTCATCAACACTCAGAGATCCTTTTATGGTTCCGTTGGGAGCGTCGTATACGTTTAAACTATGGCTTTTATAATATGCGCTCAAGGTACCGATACCCCAGCTTTCATCTTGGGAAATGGCCTTGGCTGGGAAACAAATCATACTTAATACAATACCGATGAAAATAATTCGATTGCGTTTCATTCTAGAATATATTGAATTTGTAGGTTATTTCTTTCAAAAATATAACCCAGTACCGCTCTAAATATTGTTCGTTTCGAAAAAAAGTTTTTGATAACCGCCCTATCTATTGTTCTAATGAGCGTCCTGGGGACCGTGTATGTTGCAATTGCAGCATCATTTTTTTGTGTCCTTATTTCGGGGCAGGTCCTAATTACCACCAACTCGTTTATATAAATGCAACATAAAGTTGGCCTCCTCATTCATTACACCTGATTTCTCCCGTTTAAAAGGTATCACACGGCCGCCTGCTACTTCATTTTTTATAAGACTTACTTGTTAGCCTTGTCCAATCCCATAAAAAAACTGTCACCCATTTATTTTTTTAAAAAAAAGAAGCCAGATATACGAAACACCCTACAAAAGCGTTAGACCAGCATACTAACATTTTCGATTTATCAAAAAACTTATGAAAAACTATGTAAAATCTACCATGAAAACAGCTTTTGTGGCCTTATCACTAACATTGTTTATCGCCAGCTGTTCCTCAGATGATGGTAATATTTTTGAAACCCCTGATCTTCCAGACAATGGGGGCGACGACCCTACTACGCCTGTAGTGGCAACCATCGTTTTTAACGAAGGAGATTCTTCAAGCAACATAACAACGGCCGCTTCCAGCGGGGAAGTTGGCACCACCGTTCCCGGAAGAGTCATTTTTACCTCTACCGATATTACACAGCGTAGAATGTACATCACCCAAAATATTTCCGGACAAGGTGATATGCCCTTCAATAGTTTTGACCTTACCAGCGAAGACTTAAAAAAGGCATTGAAAGCCGACGGATCGATCGACTTGGACGGTGCTACCAAAAAAGAAATCGATTTCACATTTGAACTTCCTGTCCCGAATATAGACAATGGGTCTATCGTGTATAGTTTTTGGACCACCAGGGGAAAAGGAGATTTCAGGGATGCAAGCAAGCGACTCGCCTTAGGGGTGGGTACTATAACAGTAACCGTAGGTACGGGAACCAATCCGGCCGCAGCGGTACGGGAGTTTGCCGATGTTAAATTATTTGCACCCGATGTAAATGGCAATACAGAGACCTTTTTCTCGCTTTTAAACGAAACGGTATACAAGATCAATGTAGGTCCTGAATTCAGAGCCTTCTGGGATTTTGGATACTATTATGGCGCCTCGGGCGTATCGGCCGATGATGATGCTTCCTTTGCCTCCACGGCCCTGTATGACGAATCTTTTGGATTTCCAGTAGAAGGCTTAAAACCCGGAATGGATGAGGAAGATGCCGCAACAGAGACCTTGAACGAGGCATTCTTCGGTATGTCTACCATGGATGCCACCATGTTCGATGGTATTTCGCTTTCAGGAGATTTGGATAACATTAGCAGCTCAGGCGCTCAAAAAATCACAAACTTAGCGGTGGGTGATGTTGTTGAGTTCGTCGACAACTATGGAAAAAAAGGATTGATAAAAATCACGGCCATTCAGCCTGGTTTTGGGAATGCCGATTTTATTGAATTCGATGTAAAGATTCAGCCTTAAGAAGCTTTATTTATAAGATTGCTAAAAGGGATGTTGTGAAACATCCCTTTTTTTGTTGCCATAAAGTTTCCCGATACCCCTTTTGTAAAATCTATAAGCGTGGCTATTTTCCGAGCTGTAAAAGGATTATTTTTACCGAAATTTTATACAAATGTTCAGTACCCTTCGTCCTCAAATCACGGCCATTCTCTCCCATACCGACAGATCGGTAGACGAGCGTTTACAAGCACTTTGTGAGCTTCTTAAAAAGAATTTGGAAACTTATAATTGGGTAGGTTTTTATTTCAGAAACGGTGACAAGGAAGAATTAAAACTAGGCCCCTATGCCGGGGCGCCGACAGATCATACCATCATCCCTTTTGGGAAAGGTATTTGCGGACAAGTAGCCGTGTCGAATGAAAATTTCGTTGTTCCCGATGTACAGGCACAAGACAACTATATCGCCTGCAGTATCAGCGTGAAATCTGAAATTGTGGTGCCCTTATTCTTGAAGGGCGAAAATATAGGGCAAATAGATATCGACAGTGACACCCCCGATGCCTTCAATGAAGAAGACGAGCGCTTTTTAGAGTTTGTAAATAGTGAAGTGGCCAAAATAATGGCGTAAGTACCTCCTAGTGAATGAAATCAGCTTTAAGAAGGCGCGATGGAAAAGCCAGCGACCCCCTCACATGTCGTTCAAAACTTTCCTGTTTTTGTTGATAACCTCCTCTTATTTCTGCTTTTAAAAAAGGTATTTTTGCGTGTCTTTTAACCCACAAACTACACGCAGTACAATGAGCACAAAAAAAGCTACTTCAGCCTTAATTTCTGTTTTCCATAAAGACGGATTGGAACCAATCGTTCGAAAGTTCGACGAATTGGGCATTACCATCTACTCGACAGGGGGAACCGAAAAATTCATCAAAGACCTTGGAATTAATGTTGTTCCTGTAGAAGAGGTCACGAGCTACCCTTCTATTTTAGGCGGAAGAGTAAAAACCTTGCACCCAAAAGTGTTCGGAGGCATCTTGAACCGGCAAGACCATGAGGGCGATGTTGCGCAATTGGAAGAATTCGAGATTCCACAGTTGGATATTGTGATCGTAGACCTCTATCCTTTTGAAAAAACCGTGGCCAGCGGTGCTTCTGAACAAGATATCATTGAAAAGATTGATATTGGCGGCATCTCATTGATCCGTGCCGCAGCCAAAAACTATAAAGATGTGCTTTGCGTATCCTCTATGGAGGACTATGGCGATTTCCTGAAATTAATATCTGACGGGAACGGAAGTACTACGTTGGAAGATCGCAAGCGCTATGCGGCAAAATCGTTCAATGTTTCTTCCCATTACGACACGGCTATTTTCAACTACTTCAACAAAGACGGTTCCGAAGCAGTTTTAAAAATAAGCGAGACCAATGGAAAAGTATTGCGATACGGGGAAAACCCACATCAAAAAGGCTTTTTCTTTGGAGACTTCGAAGCCATGTTTACCAAATTACACGGAAAAGAGTTATCCTACAACAATTTACTTGATGTAGATGCGGCGGTATTGTTGATGAACGAATTCAGAAAAAACGACCCTACCTTTGCCATCTTAAAACACAACAATGCCTGTGGCCTTGCCACCCGCGATACCATTCACCAAGCCTATGTAGATGCCTTGGCAGGCGATCCCGTATCCGCTTTTGGTGGTATTTTGATCAGCAATGTTGAAATTGACCGACCGACCGCCGAAGAAATCCACAAACTGTTCTGCGAAGTCGTTATAGCACCAAGCTATTCAGAGGAAGCATTGGAAACCCTAAAAGGAAAGAAAAATAGAATCATCCTCATCCAAAATGAGGTTACACTTCCCGATACGATCGTTCGTTCTTGTTTGAACGGGGTATTGGTACAAGACAAAGATCATAAGACCGATACGGTCGCCGAGTTACAGTATGTGACCCAAAAAGAGCCCTCCAAAGAAGAACTGGAAGATTTGATCTTTGCTTCGAAACTCTGCAAGCACACCAAATCGAACACGATCGTCTTGGCGAAAAATCGACAGTTGTGCGCAAGTGGTACAGGGCAAACATCGCGTGTAGATGCCTTAAACCAGGCAATTAACAAAGCGAAATCGTTCAATTTTGACCTTGAAGGAGCGGTGATGGCGAGCGATGCTTTTTTCCCTTTTCCAGATTGTGTAGAAATTTCGCATAAAAGCGGTATTTCATGCGTTATACAGCCGGGCGGGTCTATAAAAGACCAATTAAGTATCGACTATTGTAATGAAAACAATGTGGCAATGGTTATGACGGGCACCCGTCATTTTAAGCATTAATTTTAGTACTTTTGCGATACGTTACACCCCACTCTAACTTGTAACATAACCAAACGAATTAAAAATGGGATTTTTTGATTTCTTGACTGAGGAAATCGCAATCGACCTAGGAACTGCGAATACCCTCATCATTCACATGGACAAAGTCGTTGTCGACAGTCCGTCTATTGTTGCCCGTGACCGAATTTCTGGCAAAATTATCGCCGTTGGCAAAGAAGCCAATATGATGCAGGGCAAAACCCATGAAAATATTAAGACAATCCGACCGTTGAAAGACGGTGTAATCGCAGACTTTGATGCTTCGGAAAAGATGATCAATATGTTCATCAAAAACATCCCTGCCTTAAAAAAGAAATGGTTTCCACCGGCATTGCGTATGGTGATCTGTATCCCTTCTGGGATTACGGAAGTTGAAATGCGCGCGGTAAAGGAATCTGCCGAACGGGTAAATGGTAAAGAAGTATACTTAATTCATGAACCCATGGCCGCTGCCATCGGTATCGGCTTGGACATTATGCAACCAAAGGGAAATATGATCGTTGATATCGGCGGTGGTACGACCGAAATTGCGGTGATTGCATTGGGTGGTATTGTCTGTGATAAATCAGTGAAGATTGCGGGTGATGTTTTCACCAATGACATCATTTACTATATGCGTACGCAACACAACTTGTATGTGGGAGAGAGTACCGCAGAAAATATTAAAATAGAAATCGGTTCGGCTACGGAAGACCTTCAGAACCCGCCAGATGAAAAATCGGTACAGGGCCGTGATTTATTGACCGGGAAACCAAAACAGGTTCAGATTTCGTATCGGGAAATCGCCAAGGCACTTGACAAATCGATTCTGCGTGTAGAAGACGCGGTCATGGAGACCTTGTCTCAAACACCTCCGGAACTGGCTGCTGACATCTACAATACAGGTATTTATCTTGCCGGTGGTGGTTCTATGTTGCGAGGTTTGGACAGAAGGCTTTCCCAGAAAACCGACCTTCCGGTATACATTGCAGAAGATCCATTACGAGCGGTTGTTAGAGGTACCGGAATTGCCCTGAAAAATTTAGAGCGTTATAAAAGTATCCTTATCAAGTAAGATTACAAGGAAAAGACAGTAACAATAGCGTCTACAAACGAGGCATGTATGCCCGTAACTTCAAACCAACTAGATTCCAGACGATAGCAAGCAGCTAAATTAGCGAGTGAATGCAACAGATCATTAATTTTGTAATACGGAACAAGAATTTCCTGCTCTACCTATTCTTGTTATTTATTGCATTAGGCTTTACTGTTCAATCCCATTCGTACCATCAGTCTCGTTTTTTTAATTCGTCTAACTGGATTACCGGCTCCGTTTATGAAACCTTTAATGGTTTTTCGACCTATTTCGGCCTTTCCGAGGAAAATGCGAAACTTGTAGAAGAGAACAAACGCCTTCGAAAGTTGCTCTTTAATGGCCAAAAAGAAACCTTATCATCGCTAGATTCTACCCAGTTGATTTACACGATTACGACGGGGCAAGTGGTAAAAAACAGTTATGCAGAACCTAGAAACTACATCACGATCAACCGAGGCATAAAAGATAGTGTGTTCCCCGATATGGGAGTTATTACCGAAAAGGGCATTTTAGGAATTGTTGAGAATACTTCGGGAAGCTATGCGTCTGTGCAAAGTATTTTGAACGAAAAATCAAGAATCAATGCCAAACTAAAAAATACGGAGCATTTTGGCTCTTTGGTCTGGGACACCCAACGTTATAATGTTGTACAATTGGTAGACATTCCCCGTCTTGTGCCCCTGACCGTAGGAGACACCATCGTTACAGGAGGAATGAGTAGTATTTTCCCAGGGAATATCCCGATCGGAACCATTCAGAAATTTGATCTGGATACGGCCAATAGCCTTTATAGTATAGATGTGCGTTTGTTCAATGATATGACCAATATTAAAAATGTGTATATCATTGATAACAATGATCGAAAGGAGATTTTAGAACTCGAAGCAGCAACCGTTAATGAACAATAATTACTTTGTAAATATCATTCGATTTGTACTGCTAATATTAGTACAGGTACTGGTTTTCAACCGGCTGAACTTTTTTGGCTTTATCAATCCAATGGTCTACATCCTCTTTTTGTATTGGTTTCCTATAAAAGAAAATAGGGCCGCTTTTATTGGCCTTAGTTTTCTATTAGGCCTTTTTATCGACCTCTTTTCCGATACCATGGCCATTCATGCCGCTTCAACGGTTACAATCGCTTATATACGCCCGGCCATTATGCGATTCGTTTTTGGGGTGAATATTGAATTTCAAAGTTTTCGACTTTCTAACACTACTAGGGCACAACAATTTACATTTTTGGCGTTATTAATAATAGTACATCATGCAGTGTTCTTTACATTAGAGATATTCAGCTTTGCAAACATACTGTTGATTTTGAAAAAAGTAGTCGCCATTGGGGCGGCATCTATCATTTTATGCCTTTTGTTCAATTCTCTTTTTAGCGCCAAAAAAGAATGAAAAAAATATTACTTTCCTCTATTATCATTATTATCGGGATTACCTTTCTCGGTAGGCTCAGCTACCTCCAGATTTTCAGTTTTTCCCCAGACCAGGTGTTGGAAGACCCCGCGATCAAAGCCATCTATGATTACCCCGAACGTGGGTACATTTATGATCGGAACGGAAAGTTATTGGTCGGAAACGATCCGGCCTACGATGTTATGGTTATTCCCAGGGAAGTTCGCGCATTAGATACCCTTGAGTTCTGTACGCTTCTTGGGGTACCAAAGGACAAGTTTATCAAAGAGTTAAAAAAGGCACGGATATATTCTCCAAGACTCCCTTCGGTTTTGGTACCGCAACTTTCCAAACAAGATTATGCCAGGTTACAGGAAAAAATGCGACACTACAAAGGTTTCTATATTCAAAAGCGCTCGTTGCGTTATTATGACACCAATAGTGCGGCCAATGTGCTAGGGTATATTAGTGAGGTGAATGAACGCGATTTAGCTCGAAATCCTTATTTCAAACAGGGGGAACTTACGGGACGTATTGGTATTGAAAAAGTCTATGAAGAGATTCTAAGAGGTCGAAAAGGAGTGCAATACATTCAAAAAGATCGTTTTAATAGAGACATTGGCCCGTATAAAGACGGACAATTGGATACACTGCCCGAGCAGGGAAAAGAAATTCATATTACCATAGACAAAGTACTTCAGGAGTATGGGGAGCGCCTCATGCATGGGAAGCACGGTGGTATTGTTGCCATTGAACCCGCAACGGGCGAAATTCTATCAATGATTTCGGGCCCCACCTATGATCCTGCCCTATTGGTAGGCAGAGAACGTTCCCGTAATTATAGCAAACTTCATTACGATTCAATTTCACTTCCGTTATTCGATCGTTCCATTTCATTTGAAAAAGCACCTGGATCACCCTTTAAAACACTTAATGCTTTGGTCGCCTTACAAGAAGGTGCCATTACCCCGAGCACTAGCATTGGTTGCTCTGGTGGTTTTTATATTGGTAGAAACAAAAAAGGATGTCACTGTGGCGGGGGAAGCCGTAATTTGAACAGCGGCATATACAATTCTTGCAACGCCTATTTCGTAGGTGTATACCGAAAGATTTTCGATGTGTTCCCTACCATGGGCGAAGGCATGGATGCCTGGGAAAAACATATGGAGAGTTTTGGACTAGGCAGCTATTTAGGATCTGACCTGCACACAGGAAGACGTGGACGCATCCCTAACAGAGCCATGTATGACAAATGGTATGGCGCTAACCGCTGGTCGGCCTCGACCACCTACTCAAATGCTATAGGGCAGGGAGAAGTAGCCGTAACGCCCCTACAATTGGCAAACATGACGGCAGCCATTGCAAACCGTGGTCATTTCTTTACCCCGCATGTTCTTAAAAAAGTGGAAGGCAAGGATATTGATAATCCAAAATTTACAGAAGCCCGGCATACCACAATCGACAAAAGACATTTTGAGCCTGTTGTTCAGGGGATGGCCGATGTATATAACCATGGTACCGCCCGATGGGTGCAAGTACCGGACATAGCCATTGCGGGTAAGACCGGTACGGTAGAAAATTTCAAGAAAATAGATGGGGTGAAGACACAGTTGACAGATAACTCAGTGTTCGTAGCCTTTGCACCGGTCGACAATCCTAAAATAGCCATCGCCGTATACATCGAAAATGGGTATTACGGGTCGCGATATGCAGGCCATATTGCCTCTTTAATGATCGAAAAGTATATCAAAGGAAAAATTACCCGTAAAGACTTAGAGCAACGAATGCTCGAAAAGACGCTGGAACACGAATACGCAAAGCCCTACAGTGGGGAAGAATTTAAAATCAACTCGCGTGTCTGGTAAAAGTGTCCTCAAACGAATCGATTGGCTTACCGTTTTGTTTTACCTCATGCTGGTTTTAATAGGCTGGTTGAATATTTACTCAAGTACTTTTACAGAAGCCGAACCCTCTATCTTTAACTTCTCTACCTTACATGGCAAACAGCTTTTTTTCATAGGCGCCAGTGTTGTGGCCATTATTGTTATACTGGCCTTAGAAGCCAGTTTTTTTGAACGTTTTTCCAGTGTTTTCTATACTATTTCAATAGTCTTGTTAGTAGGGCTGTTCTTGTTCGGAAAAACCATTGCCGGAGCTACTTCCTGGTACAACCTTGGTTTTTTTAACCTACAACCCTCAGAGCTGGCAAAAGTAACAACGGCGCTCGCCTTGGCAAAGTACCTAAGTGATATACAAACGGATATCAAACGAAGAAAAGATCAACTTTATTCGTTTTTGATTATTCTAATTCCCGCTATTTTAATTGTTCCACAACCAGATCCGGGAAGTGCGTTGGTATTTTTTGCGCTTTCTTTTGTGATTTTTAGAGAGGGCCTTCCCCTTTATTACCTAGGAATCGCCTTTTTAGGAGTGTTGGTTTTTGTAACCACCCTGATGTTTGGAACCATATGGGTAAGCATCGTCATTACCTTAATGATCGTCCTTTTCTTTTTATTAAAGAAAAAACGTTTTAAGATACCGGTGATGCCCTTGATCACCTTTGCGGTGGTCGCCATCCTGTTTTCCTTATCGGTCAACTTCGTATTTAACAATGTTTTTGAACAACGACACCGCGACCGGTTTAGCCTTTGGTTGCGTTTGGAAAAAGACCCCGCCAAATTGGAGCAAATTCGAAAAACGATCGGGTACAACACCTACCAATCGGAGAAGGCCATTGAATCGGGGGGCTTTTTTGGAAAAGGGTTCTTAGAAGGCACCCGTACCAAGGGCGATTTTGTACCAGAACAACACACCGATTATATCTTTAGTACCGTTGGGGAAGAATGGGGTTTTGTAGGTACCGCAACCGTAGTACTTCTCTTTACCTTGATGTTATTACGGCTGGTGTATCTCGCAGAGCGACAAAAGAATAGTTTTAGCCGTATGTATGGTTATGGGGTCATATCCATTCTCCTGATCCACTATTTCATTAATATCGGTATGGTCATCGGGGTACTCCCCACCATCGGAATTCCATTGCCCTTTTTTAGCTATGGCGGCTCCGGATTACTCTTTTTTACCATACTACTATTTGTATTCCTGAAGTTAGACACCAACAGGCTCAAAGAAGGGATTTAGGAGTGATCAATATTCCCAACGCGTACCACTAGAACTTCCATTCACTTGTCTTGACCTTGCTTTCCAATACCGTTTCAACTTTATCGGGCAGCTCTTGAAAGAAGTCGATACCAGTGCGTTTTTCAATCTCGTCGACAGTTACGGCAAATTCTCGTAGGGGCTTACTGCTCTCTTCCCCTTTCATCAAAAAACCCAGTACTTTCATATCTTTTGAAGTACCGGAAGCAATGATCTTATAATAGTAGTTCGGTACGGCTACGTCTTCACTTCCGATGTCGTCTAAATCATTGGTGAGTACACCGCCCGTAACCACAAACAAAGCGCCTTCCTTTTTGGCCCAACGTCGCACCTGTTGCTCCAACCGGTTCCAAACGCCCGCATTAAAATCACGGTCTTGCGGACTTATATTACTCGTATAAAAAGTCTCATTGTAGGCCTGCTCAGAAAACCGACGATCCCCTGCCGGGCATAGATGACCTCGGTCATAACCCGACCCTTTGTAGTTGCGCCAATCGGCCGACTTGCTTCGCACCTTGGGATCTTCTATAAAGTAAGGTCGCTTACGATCATCATAGGTCAAATGCTCTTTTTTGAGAAGGTAGGCTACCCACTCGGCCTGTTCATGAGGTTCGCTATATGAAAGTGTAAAATGCCGATGTCTTGTTACCGCCCCGGTAGTAGACCCAGGCATAAAGTGCCTTGGTATACTCGTTGCAACCGTTGTATCCCCTGAAACCACCGAATAGGTATCTGGTGTATAAAAATTTTGAAAAGCCCAAATAGCAACGATTACAATAACCATCAATACGGAATAAATAGTCTTGTTTCGCTGTTTTGATCTTGTTCGAACCATACCCCAAATGTAGGGAATTCACGGGAGCTTAAAAGTGTATGTTTCGCCACTAAATTTCGACTTATTGAACAAGGAATCTCGACTGTGATTGACTAACTTGCAGGAAAAGAAAAATTATTTTAAGCTATGATTACTTGGAAACACATTATCAGTTTTAGTGTAAATGGAAATCCGACTCCCGACCGAAGGGTAGAGAAAACCGCCTCTGAGTGGCGTGAACTCCTAACTCCCGAAGAATTTAGGGTCACACGTAAAAAAGGAACGGAAGCACCTCATACCGGTGCGCTCTGCGGAATTCACGAGGCTGGCAAATACAATTGTATCTGTTGCGATACACCCTTATTCGATTCGACTATTAAATTTGAATCAGGAACGGGTTGGCCGAGCTTTACACAACCCATCAAAGAAAATGCGATTCAGTATATAAAAGATGTGACGTTCGGGATGGTTCGCGTAGAAGTGCTTTGCAATACTTGCGACGCCCATTTAGGCCATGTTTTTCCCGATGGCCCCGAACCTAGTGGATTACGATACTGTATTAACTCTGCAGCAATGAAACTGCAAACAGAAAAAGAAACCAATGAGCAATAAGAAATTAGAAATAGCCACTGTTGGAGGTGGCTGTTTTTGGTGCACTGAAGCTGTTTTTCAAGAAATAAAAGGAGTAGAAAAAGTAGTCTCAGGATATACAGGGGGTTCCGCCCCGGGCAAACCGACCTACCGTGAAGTATGCTCCGGACTTACGGGGCATGCCGAGGTGGTACAAATCACTTTTGACACCGCGATCATTTCGTATCATGATATTCTAGTGATCTTTATGACAACGCACGACCCTACTACCTTGAATCGCCAAGGGGCCGATGTAGGAACTCAATATCGGTCGGTCATCTATTATCACGACCAAGGTCAAAAAGAAGTGGCCGAAGGTACCGTAAGCGAAGTAGCACCTTATTTTGACAAGCCGATTGTGACCGAAATAAGTGCATTGGGCGTAGTCTACGAAGCGGAAGATTATCACCAAGACTACTATCGAAAAAATAGCTCGCAAGGCTATTGCACTGCGGTCATTAGTCCTAAACTTTCCAAATTGCGTAAACTGCATGCGGATAAGTTAACATAAAATAGACCTGCAACTTTTTCGCTTTGAAAACAAAAAACCCCTTGCTGTTGCCATCAAAGGGTTTGTTAATTTATAAGAAGAACGCTTATCCTTTGACGCTCGCCAATTTTCCTCTTTTAATGTTATTTATTTTCAAGTCTTGCAATACATTGATTGCTTCCTCTACATATACGTCTTTCGCCAAACTCTTGTGCCAACGATCTCTTTTTTCCCGTAAAACTGAATCTTTTGTGAACAGTTCTTCTTCATATTTCAATGAGCGGAATGACAACTTGTTATCATACTCCGAAAGTTTTTTGAAATAGTTGAGCTTTTCTTTGTCTTTCGCTTCCTCTGCCTTATAATCTTCATAATTAAGTGATATCTCTACTTCATCTTGCTCGGACTTTAACCACTTGGCGTTCTCTTCTATCAACTTAATCTGGGTATTCGCCGCAATTCGTTTTTTACTATTGGCAACAGTTTGCTCATAATCGATATACCCTTCCCATAAATCATAATCGGCAGGTGTAATTTTATCCCATTTCAAAGGGTTCGATTGATCACGTTCCCCTAAATCTATATACGAGTACTTGTCCGGAACAACCACATCACTTTTAACGCCCTCTAGTTGGGTAGACCCGCCATTGATACGATAGAATTTTTGTGTTGTAAGTTTAATAGCACCCAAATCTCCATGTTCATTGCTTCGCACAATATTGTCTAAAGGAAGTACGTTTTGAACGGTTCCTTTCCCAAAAGTCTGCTTGCTCCCAATGACCACGGCTCTTTTGTAATCTTGCATGGCGGCTGCCAAGATTTCGGAAGCTGATGCAGATAGTTCATTTACTAAAATCACCAATGGACCATCCCATTGAATACGTTCATCCTTGTCTTCATAAACTTCTTTTACCTGCCCTGAAGACTGCACTTGTACTACCGGGCCATCTTTGATAAAGAGTCCCGCCATTTCAACAACCGTTTTCAAAGATCCACCGCCATTGTCACGAAGATCAAGAATAAGGCCTTCGGCACCTTCTTGCTTAAGCCGCTCTACTTCTTTGGCTACATCGGTAGCTGCATTTCGTTCACTGTAATCATCAAAATCAACATAGAACTTTGGAAGGTTGATCAATCCGAATTTTGCATTTCCTTTTATAATGTTCGCCGATTTGGCAAAAGACTCTTCCAATTCCACTACATCTCGAGTAAGGGAAATAGTTTCCATTGATCCATCAACTTTACGAACAGTTAGATCTACCACAGTACCTTGTGGCCCTTTGATCAGTTTTATTGCATCATCCAAACGCATTCCTACAATATTGATCGGTGCCTCACCTGCTTGCCCTACTTTTAAAATTTGGTCCCCTACTTCCAGTCGTTGATCACGCCATACGGGACCGCCGGAGATTACCTCGACAACTTTTGCCCCTTCGGGTTTTTTCTGAAGTCGTGCTCCGATACCTTCAAACTTGCCAGACATGTTCATATCGAACTTCTCTTTGTCATCCGGTGCAAAATAAAAGGTATGTGGGTCAAACTCATCTACGATGGTATTGATATATTGTACGAACCAATCTTTGCGTTCCAAGTCATCTACAAAATCGAAAAACTCGTCTAGGGTCTTTTGTGTCGACTCTCTTGAAGAAACTTCCGCCTCGGCCGGCGTCATTGGTTTTTCAGCATCCTTTTCTCCTTTTTCGAAAGAATCCTTTATTTTTTCACTAATGGTAATCTTGGAGTCATAGGTCCCCAAGGTGGCGTACTTCAACTGTTTTCTCCATCGTTCCTTTAAATCTTTTTCCGAATCTGCAAAGGTCAAGTCCTCATATTCGATATTTATCGTTTCTCTTTGCGAATAGTCGAACGGTTGCGCCAAAACCTCTTTATAAACCGCCTTGGCACCTTCCATACGTTCTATCAAACGTTCATGTACAACATTGAAAAACGTAATTTCAGTATTTTTGATTTGATCATCTATCTGAAACTTGTACTGCTCAAAGTCCTCAATATCCGATTCCAAGAAATACCGTTTTGTCGGATCTAGAACCGAAATAAAATCTTCGAAGACACTTACTGAAAAATCATCATCAATCGCTTTGGGCTCGTAATGTCCCTTCTCCAAGACGTAGGTTATCAAATCCAACAACAATTTGTCTTTGTCGTCATTCTCAAAATTCTCTGCTGATTGATTGGTAAAGCTGCACGAAGCGACTGCTATGAGCATTACAAATAGAGCGTAGGCCAAGTTCCTTTTCATTGATCAATTTTTAAGCCTGCAGCAACCCATTAATGGTAGCCACAGTATTTATAAAATACTTCTAATTCCCTAAGATACTGAAAAAACCGTGCCACGCCCGCAGGCGAAGATCAAATATTTTGTTAAACAGCATCATGGACATATCCTTTTTAAAAACGTATTTTTACGCAGTAAATTATGCGGTATGGCAAAACCTTTGATTTTGGTTACCAATGACGACGGAATTACGGCCCCCGGGCTGCGTTCCCTGGTCCGATTCATGAGTGAAATAGGAGATGTAATCGTAGTTGCCCCAGACAGTCCACAATCTGGGATGGGGCATGCCATTACGATAGACAATACGTTGTACTCAAAACGCATGCATCTCAACGAAACGGACGGTGCCCTGGAAGAATACAGTTGTAGCGGCACTCCCGCAGACTGCGTTAAATTGGGCCTTCAAGAGCTTTTAAACCGTAAACCGGACATTTGTGTAAGTGGCATCAATCACGGTTCAAACGCTTCGATCAATGTAATTTACTCAGGCACCATGAGTGCTGCCATCGAAGCAGGTATCGAAGGAGTGCCGGCTATTGGTTTCTCCTTGTGCGACTATGGATGGAAGGCCGATTTTGAACCTGCGAAAAAATTTATCCAGACCATTGTTAAAAAAGCGATCGCTAATGGAATTCCTGAGGGTGTTGTGCTCAATGTGAATATTCCTAAGCTTTCTGAAAAAGAGATTAAGGGAATCAAAGTATGCCGCCAGGCACGTGCAAACTGGAAAGAAAAATTTGATAAACGAACAAGTCCAATGGGCAAGGACTATTATTGGCTCACGGGAGAATTTGAGCTATTGGATAAAGGCGAAGACACCGATGAGTGGGCTTTGGCCGATGGTTATATTTCCTTGGTCCCTACACAATTCGACCTGACCGCTCACCATACCATACAACAAATCAACACCTGGAGTTTAAATGAATAAGAAGGAAATCATCATCGGTTTTATAGTTGGTCTTATTGCCAACACCTTGGGAACCCTGTTGTATATTTTATTGTTTTCCGAGTTTGGTATTAAGGAAACCTATGAGGCTGCCGTACAACAAGGGCATGTAGGGAGTCTTTTGGCCCTAGGAGCCATTCTAAACCTCGCTGCGTTTTTCGGTTTCTTAAAAATCAAAAGAGACCAACGGGCAAGAGGTGTTTTAATGGCCACCTTGGTAACCGCCCTACTGATTCTATATTATAAGCTATTTTAGGTAGAAGCCTACTTTAAAACACTGTAGACCCTTTATTTAAGGGACGCATTGATGAATTGAGCGCACGGCCGACACTTGAACTTGATACTTGAACATACGCATGAAGTATTATATCATTGCAGGAGAAGCATCTGGAGACCTTCATGGCTCCAACTTGATCAAGGCACTCAAAGTCCGGGATCCCGAAGCTGTTATACGCTGTTGGGGAGGTGACCTGATGCAGGGGGCAGGGGGTGATTTGGCAAAGCACTACAAAGAAATGGCCTTTATGGGGTTTTTAGAAGTTCTGATGAACCTCGGTGCTATTTTTAGAAATATCAAATTTTGTAAAAGCGACATCCAAGCTTTTGATCCGGACGTACTGATTTTCATAGATTATTCCGGTTTTAACCTCCGCATTGCCAAATGGGCCAAAGAAATGGGGTATCGCACCAACTACTATATATCCCCGCAAATTTGGGCTTCTCGAGAGAAACGTATTGAAAAGATAAAAAGAGATATCGATGCCATGTACGTGATATTGCCTTTTGAAAAAGATTTCTACGAGAAAAAACATCACTTCCCGGTTCACTTTGTTGGCCATCCATTGGTAGACGCCTTGGAAGCAAAACAAGCCGTTGAGAGCACAAAATTCCGAAAAGAGAACCACCTTGACTGCGAAAAACCCTTGGTGGCTTTGTTACCTGGCAGTCGAAAACAGGAAGTAAAAAAGATGCTCAACCTGATGCTATCTGTAATTCATGATTTTCCAGAGTACGAATTTGTCATTGCCGGGGCACCCAGCCTTGATCGGGATTTTTACACTCCTTTTCTAGACAATCCCAACGTAGGCTTTGTCCTGAACAAAACATATGAACTCTTGGGCTTATCGCATGCGGCCTTGGTAACAAGTGGTACCGCGACGCTAGAAACGGCACTTTTTAAAGTACCCCAGGTAGTTTGTTACAGGGCCAACTGGGTATCTTATCAAATCGCAAAACGAATCATCACCTTAAAGTACATTTCTTTGGTCAACTTGATCATGGACAAAGAGGTGGTACGAGAGCTTATTCAAAGTACGCTTACCACTCAAAACCTACGATTGGAACTCGCAAAAATTTTAGAAGGCCCCACACGCTTGGATCAACTGGAAGCTTACGAAGAATTGGCAAAAAAGCTTGGTGGACGCGGTGCGAGTGAAAAAGTAGCCAGTTCGATCGTAGAACAAGTACAACGTGCTTTGGACCAGGTAAAAACCGACAAATAATCAGTTTCAAAATATTTTTTCTAATTTTGATAACCAAAGCCCTCTACCCAATAGGGACGATACCTCTGGCATGCGCAAATTACCTCTGTTGTTTTTGATATTCGCTTTGATCGGCTGCGGTACGGTCAAAAAAAAGACAACCTATAGCAAAACAAGAAAAGTTTCGGTCAGCGCCTCCCCAGAAAAAGAGGTTTCCGACAATCACCGCGATACTCCACCCAAGCGCAGGGCAAAAACTACTCAAGCAGATCATATTATAAATTCGGCCCTTCAATTCTCAGGTACACGTTATAAGTTCGGGGGCACGACCAAAAAAGGCATGGATTGCTCAGGTTTGCTCTATGTTGCTTTTGGAAAAAATGACATTCAACTGCCGCGAACTTCGTACCATATGGCGGAAGAAGGACGACGGGTGAAAATCAAAAACGTGGTCAAAGGCGACCTGTTATTTTTTAGGACAAGTCGCAGGGCCAAACGCATTAATCATGTGGGAATGGTCGTAGCGATCGAAAACGATGAGATCAAATTTATTCACTCTTCTTCCTCACGTGGCGTAATCGTATCATCACTTCGCGAAGGGTATTGGAACAAGGCCTTTGTAAAGGCCACCAGAGTACTGTAATATGCAACTCTTACGGTTCATTCCCATTCAACTAACCATCTTTTTGATAGTAGGAATTTTAGTCGGGAACTGGGTACATTTCCCAATGTACATGCCATGGATCTTCACGTTCATCTGTTTCGGATTTTTGGCTTTTACATTCATTCGAAAAAAACAGCCAGATTCGCTTGCCTTTGGTATTATGGTGGGCCTAACCGCTTTTTGCATCGGAATTTTGGCGATTTCAGTATCCAATAGGACAACAACTGATCATTACTCCAAACGAGATTTTAAAAACCTACGAGAATGGCGCCTGAAAGTAACCGCCGTTTTGAAACCAAATCGTTTTTCAACCCCATACATAGTTCAGGTACAAAGCATTGATCAAAAACCTGCTTCAGGCAAAATGCTGCTAAGCCTTTCGAACGACTCTCTAAAAACGGACTTAGCAGTCGATAATGAATTGCTACTATTTTCAACGGCTACTGAAATTCGTGCGCCTTTAAATCCACATCAGTTCAACTACAAGTCATACATGGCCCAAATGGGTATTGAACATCAACTAAGGGTACCTCGTGGGGCCTATCTAATGGAACAAGGCTCCTCAACCTTAAAAGGTAGGGCGGCCCGTTTGCGAAACCGCATCAAAAAGAAACTTCAAGAAGCGGGCTTTAAACCGCGGGAATTAAGTATTATTCAAGCACTACTATTAGGGGAACGAAATGACCTTTCGGCAGCAACCTATAACGACTACAAAAACGCAGGGGCCGTACATATTTTGGCCGTATCGGGATTGCATATTGGCATTCTTTTATTGCTACTGCAATTCCTATTGCGCCCCCTGGAAAGGTTACCGAAAGGAAAAACGTTCAAATTACTGGTCACGGTGTTGTTGTTATGGGCCTTTGCTTTTTTGGCGGGGATGTCGGCATCAATAGTCAGGGCCGTAAGTATGTTCAGTTTTGTAGCCTATGCGCTCTACTTGAACCGGCCCAGCAATACCTTCAACATCTTGGCGCTGAGTATGTTTTTTATCCTATTGGCGTTCGATGCCCGCCTGTTGTTTCATATCGGTTTTCAAATGAGCTACGCGGCAGTGTTTGCCATTATCTGGATGTATCCCTTACTTCAAAAATGTTGGTTTCCAAAAAATTTTATCCTTGGAAAAGTTTGGCAATTACTCTCCGTAAGCATTGCCGCACAACTTGGAGTGTTGCCTATTAGCCTCTTTTACTTTCATCAGTTTCCGGGACTCTTCTTTGTTTCGAATCTATTGATTGTACCATTTTTAGGGATTATTCTTGGGATGGGAATAGTGGTTATTGTACTTGTGTTATTCGACTTCTTACCCGTGTTTCTAGCAAAGATCTATGGTTTTTTAATTGGCACCATGAATGCTATTGTTTCTTGGATTGCCAAGCAAGAAGCCTTTGTTTTTCAAAATATTTCATTTGACGAGATACAAGTACTCCTTTCGTACCTTATCATCATTGCATTACTTGCGACTATTGCAAAAGGCAGTTTCAAACGCATAGCAAGTCTATTAATGCTACTCCTCCTTTTTCAAGCATGGGTATTTTACCAGCACTATACCACGACCCAAACAGGAACCTTTTTAATTGCCCATAGAACAGGGAACACCGTATTCTTGGAACAAGCAGGCACTACCCTTCATCATCTAACGGGCGATAGTACCCAATTGGGCACCCTCACCAAGGATTACGGAATATCAGAACGTATCACGAAAAACAGCTATAAACCTGTTCCGAATAGTTTCACTTGGAACGGGAAACAAATTGTTTTGATAGATAGTACAGGAGTATACTCCAACACCTTGGAAAAGGTAGATTACCTAATACTTACCCAATCGCCTAAAATACATTTAGAAAGAGCCATTACCCGTTTGAAACCAAAAATGGTCATTGCGGATGGCAGCAATTACAACAGTGCGATTCCCCGATGGCGGGCTACTTGCGAAAAAGAAAAACTCCCTTTTCACTACACTGGTGAAAAGGGAGCCTATTATTTTGAAAAGGGCAGTAATTAATGCACTTTCCCCATCAGCCTTTTTATTAAAGGAGAGGCAAGTAATACTATGATCCCAGCGCCTAGTGCGTATTTGGCAATCAAATCAAAACCCCCGGTATATACCTCCAAGGTATCAAAACCACCAACATTTTTATCGGTACTTTCAATTGCCAATTGTTTGCCTATAAAGCCTACTATTTGAAAGGCAAAAGCGGATGATAGGAACCAAACCACCATCATAAAAGCGATAATCCGCTGAGGCGAAAGGTCGGTAATCTTTGACAGCCCTACAGGTGACATAAACAATTCCCCTACGGAAAGTAAAAAATACATGAGTAAAAGATATGCGAAGGGAACCAGACCATTTTCGTTGGCACTGGCACCGCTTATCGCCAGCACATAAAAACTGATTCCTGCAAAAACAAGTCCCAAACCGAATTTATAGGGTGTTCTAGGATTCCATTTCCGCTTGCTCAACCAGGTCCACATCAATGAAATGGGAATAGCGAGTATGATAATGAACATGGAGTTTAATGAATTTGTCTGGGCAGCGGTCATAATACCGTCCAAGTCGATATTTCTAGCGGCGAACAAGGTAATAACACTACCTGAGAGTTCATGAAAGCCCCAGAAAATGGTCATGAAAAAGGTAATCAAAACGGCCACAATAAGTTTCTTACGCTCATCCAAGGTCGCCTTGTACATGATATAGGCCAAATAGGCCACTACTGCCAAACCTATCAATTTAAAAATCACGTTTACAATATTCTGATCTCCTAAAAAAGTACCTTCAGCACCAAGCGACTTATAAGATGATAAGAGGTATGCAATAATCGGTGCGGAAAGGACCGCTAATACCGGAACCAATATTCCTTGCTTTATTCCCATTACTTTTTTACTCAATACCTCATCATTAGGCGGCAAGCCCCTATCACCAAAAACATTCTTCTTAATACCGCTCCAAAAGAAAATCAGTCCGGTCAACATTCCGATTCCGGCCAGGCCAAAACCATAGTGCCAACCATACTTGGCTGCCAACCAACCACACAACAAAGGTGCTACCCAACCCCCGATATTGATGCCCATATAGAATATGGTAAATCCCGAATCTTTTTTGGGATCTCCTTTCTCATACAGCGTACCAACGAATGTTGAAATGTTGGGTTTAAAAAACCCGTTTCCTACGATAATCAAAGAAAGGGCCAAGAAGAAAGCAATGTCATTTTCAACGGCCAACACAAAGTGCCCGACCGACATTAGAATACCTCCCAGAAAAATGGAATTCCGCATGCCCAAAATCTGATCAGAAATTTTACCCCCGATCACCGTTGATGCATATACAAGAGACCCGTACGATGCATATACCGCCGCCGTAGCAAAATCGCGTTCTACCAAGGCTTCGAATATAACCTCGATCATGTATAGCGTTAATAACGCTCGCATGCCATAAAAGCTAAAACGCTCCCACAATTCGGCAAAAAAGAGATAAAAGAGCCCTACAGGGTGCCCCAGCATTTGTTTCTGTTCATTTGGATCGGTTGTTTCTGTCATAGTATTGGGTTATAGGTTTTCCTTGATAAAATTTGTCATTTTTTGATAAAGTTGAATGCGGGTATTTCCGCCGTAGATACTGTGATTTTTATCGGGATAAATAGCCCAGTCAAATTGTTTGTTCGCCTGTACCAATGCCTCGATCATTCGCATGCTGTTCTGCACATGCACATTGTCATCTCCAGATCCATGGATCAATAGATATTTCCCCTTTAACAGTTCGGGATAGTTGAAAGGTGAATTATCATCATAGCCACTTGCATTCTCTTGGGGAGTCTGCATGTAGCGCTCTGTATAAATGGTGTCGTAAAAACGCCAGCTGGTCACAGGAGCCACGGCAATGGCCATTTCGAAGGTATCGTTCCCTTTCAAAATACAATTGGTCGCCATAAAACCACCATAACTCCAGCCCCAAATACCCGTTCGGTCGGGATCAATATAAGGGAGGTCACTTAATTTCTTGGCAGCCGCAATTTGATCTTCGACTTCAAATTTCCCGAGTTCTTTTTGAGTCACTTTTTTAAAATCTCGGCCTTTGAGTCCGGTACCGCGACCATCTACACATACCACCACATAGCCTTCGGCGGCAAGCATTTGGTACCAATAGTCATTGGCACCGCCCCAACGATTGGAAACACTTTGCGATCCAGGGCCACTGTACTGAAACATAAACAAGGGATACTTTTTTGAGGCATCAAAGTTTTTTGGTTTGATCATGTACATATTGAGGTCGTTCCCATTGATCGTAAGGGTCGAAAACTCCTTGGCACTGGTTTCATACCCTTTTAATTTGGTTAAAAGCGCCCGATTGTTCTTGATTTCCTTTACCATTTTGCCCGTTAGCGCTTTGTGCAATGAGTAGCTATAGGGTTCTTCGGCATTTGAGTAGGAGTTGATAAAATAGGTGAAGTCTGCACTAAAATCCGCCGCACTTATTCCCGCTTTGTCTACCAGGGCTTTCTTCTTTTTTCCGTTGCTTTCAATACTATATACGCCGCGATTGATAGAGCCGTTTTCGGTAGATTGGTAATACACCTTGTCTTCGTTCTGGTCATAGCCGTAATAAGCGGTTACTTCCCACGGACCTTGTGTAATTTGGTTCATCAAGGCGCCATCTTGCCCATGTAGGTAAAGATGGTTATACCCATCTTTTTCGCTCGTCCAGATAAAACTATCATCCTCTAAAAACGTTAGGTTGTCCGTAATATCCACATACGCTGCGTCTTTTTCTTCCAACAATAGTGACACCGAATTATCCTTGGCATTTACCGAATGCAACTTTAAATGGTCTTGATGTCTATTGATGGTCTGTACACTCAGGTAATCAGGACTGTTCATCCATTTGATTCTTGGAATGTAATACGGATCTCCCAAAGCTACCTCGGTAAGTTGCTTGCTTTTTACATCATACATATGCAGTGTAACCTTGGCATTCTCTTCCCCCGCTTTGGGGTATTTGAACACATGGGGTTTTTGATAAAGCCCGGTGCCATACACATCCATAGAGAATTCGGGTACCATGGTCTCATCGAATCTTAAGAAAGCAATTTTTGTACCATCGGCGTTCCAGGCAAAGGCACGTACGAAGGCGAATTCTTCTTCGTACACCCAATCGGTCACACCGTTGATGATCTTATTCTTCACCCCGTCTGTGGTCAGCTGTTCGGTAGTTCCCGATGCAATGTCAAAAAGATACAGGTTGTTCTCGGAGACAAAGGCCACTTGATTGCCACTTGGAGAAAGCGTGGGTTCCTGAATTTTGGTATCCGAGACTTTGGTCAGTTTTTTAGTAGAGCTATCATAGACATAGAAGATTCCCAATTTAGAGCGACGAAAAATGGGTTCTACTTCTGTCGCCAGCAATAGCTTTGTTTCATCCTTACTAAACTGATAGGAACTAAAATTATTGATTCCGTCCAAATCGGAAGAAGATAGGATGGTGCCCACTTTCTGTTGAGTTGCGTAATCATATTTATCGATAGTTACGCTTCCGACGGCACGATTGCGATTGAGAATGGTATACTGTTTCCCGTTTTTAAGCGATTGCAAGGCATCGAGTCTTTCCGTTCTAAATGCACCCTTATAAATTTCATCAATGGTAATCTTCTTTTCTTGCGCTGATACGGAGCTGATGAAACCTACCGCAAGCAACATTACGACTGCTATTTTCCTCATTAACTGTTGAAATTGTTTTAACCCATCAAGTTTAGTGATAATTTCACGAATAATTAAACTTTCTGTGTAAAAACAAACAGCTGCGCCAACATTTAGGGCAACTGTTTTAATAAGGGTAATTAGTATCTTTGCCCTTCAAAACCAATTCTGCATGACCAGCCCAGTTGAAGGATTTTCCAAGTTTACCAAACCGGAAAAAATAGCATGGTTAGCCCATAACTATACTGCACACCCCGAGGAAACCAAGAAGCTATTGGAACGCTATTGGAATTCTGATGCGCAATTACAACAACTGCACGACGAGTTTATCGAAAATACGATTACCAATTACTACCTACCACTGGGAATTGCGCCCAACTTCCTGATCAATGATAAACTACATGCCATTCCCATGGCAATTGAAGAAAGTTCAGTAGTGGCCGCAGCGAGCAAGGCAGCAAAATTCTGGTTATCTAGAGGTGGGTTTAAGGCAAAGGTCCTATCAACAGAAAAGATAGGGCAGGTGCATTTTATGTTTCGAGGCAATTCTGAAAAATTACGGTCATTTTTTGACACCATCCGACCTATTTTGATAAAAGATACCGCTTCGATAACCAAAAATATGGAAAAGCGAGGAGGAGGTATCACCCAAATAACCCTTCGCGATTGCACCAATGACTTACCCGACTATTACCAACTGCACTGTAGTTTTGAAACCTTGGATGCCATGGGCGCTAATTTCATTAATTCGTGTTTAGAGCAATTTGCAAATACCTTAAAGCGCGAATCTCAACAATATGCACCATTTACTGAAACAGAGAAGGCCATAGAGGTGGTAATGAGTATTCTCTCGAACTACGTTCCCAATTGCTTGGTACGGGCCGAAGTGAGTTGCCCCGTGGACCAGTTAACCTTGAGCAATACCGTTGCACCGCAGGTATTCGCCGAGAAGATGGTCAGAGCGGTACAGATAGCAAAGGTTGCCCCTTATAGGGCCGTTACTCATAACAAGGGAATCATGAACGGCATCGACGCGGTAGTGCTTGCCACTGGCAATGACTTTAGGGCCGTAGAAGCAGGGGTGCATGCCTATGCCGCAAAAGACGGGCAATATAGCAGCCTTACCCATGCGAAGGTAGAAGCCGGTGTTTTTTCGTTTTGGATCGAGTTACCACTGGCGTTGGGAACGGTCGGTGGCCTTACCAAACTACATCCTTTGGTAAAGTTGGCCTTGGAAATATTGGGCAAACCTTCTGCCAAAGAATTGATGCAGCTTGTTGCGGTCGCCGGGCTTGCACAAAATTTTGCTGCGGTCAGTTCCTTGGTTACTACAGGCATTCAAGAAGGGCATATGAAAATGCACCTGATGAACATTTTAAACCAGTTGGGTGCGAATACAGAAGAAAAGAAACAACTCACCACTTACTTCAAAACGAATACAGTTACCCATAGCGCTGTAGTAGCCGCCTTTGAACAGTTGAAAAATAAAGAATGAACCAAGAGTTCTATAGCAATGGAAAACTGCTCCTATCGGGAGAATACGCTGTTTTAGACGGCGCCCAAGGTTGGGCCATCCCCTCTAAATATGGTCAATACCTGCGAATTGTTCCGCAAAATGCTGAAACGCTCTCTTGGACCAGTATTGATGACAGGGGAACCACTTGGTTTGAAGCTACTTATCACTTTACATCCCTGGATTTGCTTACGACTTCTGATCATGCCATTGCGGAAGCCCTGCAAACCGTTTTGAAGGCGACCCAACGCTTGAATCCTTCTTTTTTAAGGACCACCAAGGGCATTGCCGCCGAAACGGAACTGACCTTTCCAAGAGATTGGGGATTGGGTTCTTCCTCCACCTTGATCAACAATATTGCAAACTGGGGCGGTGTAGATCCTTACGACTTGTTAAAAGCCACTTTTGGCGGCAGTGGATACGATATCGCCTGTGCAAAGCACCATACTCCTATTCTCTTTCAACTTACCAATGGCATTCCCCATATACGGGAACTCCCTATGGAAATTCCGTTTAAAGAGGAGCTGTATTTTGTCTACCTCAACCAAAAACAGAACAGTCGGGAAGCAATTGCGGCATACCGCCAGTTAACCATTGATACGACCTTAATTGAACAGATTACGAACATTACCCAAGAGATGGTGGTCGCTGCCGATATTCATCAGTTTGCATTGTTAATGCAACGGCATGAACAGATCTTGTCGAATGCCATGGGCATTGAAACGGTTCAATCAAAGTTATTTTCGGATTATTCCGGTACCGTTAAGAGTCTAGGGGCTTGGGGCGGAGATTTTGTATTGGCTACCGGCACCACCGATAGTGCACTTTACTTCAAAGAAAAAGGGTACGACACCGTCATACCCTTTTCCCAAATGATTTTATAAAAGGTTGCTAGTAGAACGTGCTTCGCTTGTCTTCGATTTCTGAATTTTCCTTTAACGCGTCTACTACTGCCGTGTTTACTTTAGATACACTTGCATTTTTCAACGTATTGGCATACGTACTGTAGTTATCCAATTTTACAGGCTCTTCTCTTTTAACGACCGTCACCATGAATATTCCTGTATTCCCTTCTAAAAGGCCCGATGTTTCATTCGTCTTCATGGCAAAGGCGGCACCTACAATAGCTGGTTCTGAACCAGCACCTGGAATTGTTGGCGATTTAACCGTTAGGGAAGAAGCATTGGAGATAGAAAGACTGTTATCTTTCGCAATATCATCCATCGATTTTCCTTTATTGGCACCGATGATTTGAGCAGCTTTGCGCTCTTTACGGATTTTGGGAAGTACGGTGGCCGAAGCATCTTCAACACTCATTAAACCCTCGTCGTATTTTGCGGTCAACTGTGCAACTGCATACCCATTGGCAATATTAAAACGCTTTATTTCCCCTGTCTTCGTTTCTGGGTTAAAAGCCCATTGTACAATACTTCGTTGTGCTCCAAGACCCGGAAGATTTTCGTCCATCGCCTTGATCTTATTTACAGGACGTACAATGTATTCCTTTTCTTTGGCAAAATCAGAAAACGCCGTATCGGTATCAATCGATTCCAATTCAAAACTAGTTGCCTCCGTAAACAAATTATTCACGGTTTCTTCGGAAGGTTCCACTTCTCTTGCCAAAGTTCCTATTTGCACAAGATCCTGCTTGTCGTCTACCTTTACAATGTGAAAACCAAAATCGGTTTCTACCAGTCCTATGGTACCTACTGTATTACCAAAGGCAAAATCGTTGAATTTAGGTGTCATGATACCTTCTCTAAAATAGCCTAAATCCCCTCCATTCGGTGCAGAAGGACCATCAGAATTATCCCTGGCCAACTCCACAAAAACACTGGCTTCTTTTCTAGCTTCTTTCAAAAGCTCTTTTGCTTTCTCTTCCGCCTCTTCTTTTGTTCGTGTAATTTCGGGATTTGCCCGTTCGGCACCGGCATATGTAATAAGAATATGACTGGCCTTTACCGTACCATTGGGTCTTCTACCGATCATTTTGGACACTTTATAATAGTCCCCATCTCTATAAGGACCGTAAAGCTGTCCTACTTGCAAGGTCATTAAGGTATCGGCGAACAAGGGCGCCAATTCTTTCTTTTCTTTATAAATGGTATCGAATTTAATATCTGAATTGCGATCCAGGAACGCGCCAATATCCGTGGTATTCTTAAACCCTAAAATAGTATCATTAATGGCCGAACCTTCTATCGCCTGCTTGTCCTCAATAAACGTATAACTGTCTTCCAACAAATTATCGACCTGGTCTTGGATAGCTTTAATATCACCATCCGAAGGTTTTTCTTCAAAAAAGACAAACTGAATATCTCTCGCCTCGTCTTGTTTGAAATCTTCTTTATGTTCATTGATGTAGGTCCCTATCTCGCTTTTCGTAACAGTGATGCTGCTATCGGGAATAGATGAAAAAGGAACTCTCACATACTTCAAATCCATTTTTTCGTTGGCCAAACGGTACTCAAACTCTCCCTCTTTTAAGGTGGCGCCCACCCCCGCTTTGATCAGGTTAAAATAGGTTTGCTCCTTCGCCTGTTGAATGATAGCTTTTTCGGTCTGTAGCCAAAGGTCATACCGTACAGGCTCGTTATCCTTCCAGCTCGAAACCGAGTTTCTAAAAATGTTCTCATCAAAAACACCGTCGGCATTTTGGAACTCTGGACTCTGTGCGTAGCCCGAGGTCTTCAAAAAGTTAATGATCTGGTCTTGCTCTATAGATACGCCCAAGTCTTCGAACTGCTGCTCTAAGATGCTTTTACGTAATTGTTGGTCCCATACTTGGTTGACCACTTGCATGGTCGACGTACCTGGAGGGGAACTTCGCTGTGCATTGTCTACAAGTGTACGAAACTCATCTATGGAAACTTCTTGCCCATTAATTTCGGCAACGGTAGAACCTGTTTTTCCGCCGCTAAAACCGCTGCTGGTAAAGACTCCGGATATAACGAATGCAAAAAGCGCCAACCCAATGATTAAAATCAAAACAGTGGTACGCTTTCTAATATTCTCTAAAATGGCCATGATATGGTGAATTTAAAATCAGTTTGCGAAATTACCATTTTCTTTTCAATTATTAAAGTGTAGGAGGGCTAGTTTTAAATGGCTTGACGGAAGAAATAACGGGATAAAAAAAATACTGGGGCCGATTACTCTTTTTCTAAGATTTCCACGGCCACCAAATCGATCTTGGTGCTGGAAACCTCCAAAATGGTAAACCTAAAATTAGCCACCATGATTTCCATGTCTTTTTCGGGAATTTCCCCGGTCTCGCTAACGATCAAACCACCCAAGGTTTCGTATTCATCGCTTTCGGGCAATTCGCACTTATAGGTCTCATTGAGGTAGTCTACTTCCAAACGGGCAGAAAATCGGTATTTATTATCTCCCACCTCCTCTTCTATATGGTCGGTACTATCGTGTTCATCCTCGATTTCACCAAAAAGCTCTTCGATAATATCCTCAACGGTCATAATACCCGATGTGCCGCCATACTCATCCAACACTACCGCCATACTCTTGCGTTTTTTTGCCAAAAGATTTAAGATATCCTGAATTAACATCGTCTCTGGCACGAACTCGACAGGGAGCAAAATACTTTTAATAGTTTTTGGCTTTTTAAACAGTTCATACGAGTGCACATACCCGATAATATCATCTACGGTATCCTTATAGATAAGAATTTTAGAATATCCGGTTTCCGAAAATAGCTTGGTAAGGTTTTTCGGTGTCTCATGCAATTCTACCGCCGTTATTTCGGTTCGTGGCACCATGACTTCACGTGCTTTTACCTCTGCGAATTCCAATGCATTTTGAAAAATCTGTATTTCAGAATCCACTTGATCTTCCTCCTCGACCGTCTCCATTTGTTCGGTAATATAATCCCCCAATTCTATTTTACTAAAGGCCAGCTGCACCTCATCTCCCTCCGTTTTAAAAAAGGCCTTTAAGATGCTATCGGAGACCTTGATCACAAAATCAGAAATAAGGGAGAACAATACATAGAAAAGATACGCAGGCACGGCAAAAACCTTCAAAAGGGTGTTTGAATAAATTTGAAACAATACTTTTGGCAAAAACTCGGCGGTCAGTAAAATAATCAGCGTAGAGATGAGTGTCTGGGTCAAGAGGCTGAAATCCGTCAGCATAAGTGTCACAAAAGTGTTCCCGGATGACATGCCCTGAAACCATTGTATCAACAACTCCCCCATATACAAACCATATATTACCAAGGCAATATTGTTCCCAATGAGCATGGTTGCAATGAACTTTGAGGGTTTTTTGGTCAAACGGGTGAGCACCTTGGCCAAAAAGCCTTCTTGCTTTTTTTCAATCTCGATGTGTATTTTATTCGCAGAAATGAATGCGATTTCCAGTCCCGAAAAAAAGGCGGAAAATACTAATGACAAAAGAATGATTACAATAGATGTTTCCAAGATCAACCTTCGTTATCGCGTTGTCGTTGTTCAAACTTCTGACGATAATTTCTTCTGAACAAGAACATCCCGGTGGATACAACAGCAAAAAAAATGAACAGGTAGGCATTGTTTCGGTCCACATTCCAATCGGTAAAAATACGGTAGCAAGCGAAAAAGGCCACCACCAAGTATACGTACTCGGTATATTTCAAAAACTTAATCATCTTTCTTTTCTTTATCGTCTTTGATGGTCATAAGACCAAATGTTTTATGGGCATTAAAAAAAGTCAAGTCCTTATTGAAATCCATTCCCACCCCATCCATGATAGTACCGTCATCTGGATTTTTAAAGGTAAATTTTTCTTGGGTGAAAATCCATTCGTTCCCTTGGTCATAGTATAGTTGAGGGGTTTCCAATTTTTTGCCATCGTTCGTCAAAACGATCACATTCCCTCGCAAATCTATTAAATTCGTAGCCGAATAAATGATACCATAATCGGCGACAATCGTATTCTTGTTCCCCTCCTCATCAAAGAGATCTACCGTTAACCCTTTTGGAAAGGTTCTGTACGGGAATTCTAAATTGTCGAAATTGTTACTTAACGGACTGGTTAGCACGGCCAGCACTCTAGACGAATCAATATCATCCATTTCCATCACCTCCGGGGCTTCGGTATAGGTAAGCACAAAATTCTCCCCGATTCCTTGCGGGAATATCTTGGGTATCGCTTCTCCCCCTACCCGCTTGTAACCATCATTGCAGCTAGAAAAAAAAAGCATTGCCATACAGAATATGGCAATGCTTTTGAATATATATGTTGTCTTGGAGGGCATCCTATAAATTAGGAACCTTTACACTACCGCCTACCCAGCAGCTGAAAGTAACGGTTTTACCGGCCATACCTTCTGTAAAAATCATTTCCTTATTAGGAGCCTTTGCCGAATAACTTGCCGCTGATTTGCTAGCTCTTCCACTCAAAGAAGGATCTACACGCCCAGCTTTTCGAGCCATATCGGCAGCTTTCCAATAAATTGCTCGTTTTTCGAACGTAGTCTTACCACAACTGTTGGCACTACCGGCATACAAACTTGCGATCAACAAATACGCTTTTCCGTTTGCAGGGTTCGCGTCAATCGCTTTTTGAGCATATTTTCGCGCTGTAGATTTGCTACCTCTTCTGTAAATAGTCGCAACCTTATAAGCGATATTCGATTTCTTTTTCGCATCTGTTTCCAAGCCTAAAGCCTTGTCAAAATCAGCAACAGCACCTTTGGTATCCCCAGCTTTCTGCTTCAAGGTACCTCCGTACACATAAGCATCGGCCGATGGGTCTAACGCCAACTGCGCTTCAAACAATTTCTTGAACATTGGATCGTCCGTACATTCTTTGGCGAACATTCTTCCAACAGCTCGCTTCACCCATTTTACATCGCCCTTTTTGGCATCATAACTCTTTTGATACAAAGGAATAAGGTTATCACAATCTGCCAGTTTACCTAATTTGGTATCGATACTACCGGCAATCTTACCGTAGTTTTCTGAATAACTGTTCCAAGATTTTAATTGCTTCTTTTCTTTAGAAGTTAAAGTGCCTGCTTCTTCTTTGGGAAGTAGTTTGGCAATGCGATCGGTAAGCTTGGCATTTTCTTCTTCTATCTTCTCGTTTACATCATCGTATACATCAAACACCTCTTGCAATTCTTTTGAACCTGCGGCATTCAAATCTACCAGACTAGAGAAATAAAGATAAAGGGCTTTGGGGTTTGTAAAATTACCCCTATCCTTTGTAAAGGCATAACTCAAGCCATCGTATATTTCGCTGTCCGAAATCATCTTGTTGTCATACTTCATCAAAACCTTGTCGATTTCAACATCTGCCATTTTCATCTTCTTAGGGAAGTATTTCATACTATTGTCATACAATCCAAGAATATCGCTTATGAAGCCATCTTTTTCGGCTCCGCTCGATTTTTTGATCTTATCTTTCAGGATGCGCTCCCCATATACATAAGTGGCCCTATTCAAATCTGGACATTGGTCATAGACCATTTTCCATGGTGTATAGGCTGCATCGTAATTCTTAACTTTCGCATGTTCAACGAAAATTGATAGGTTCGTGGTACATTCCGGATTTTGGGCCTGTGCATGACTTACTCCCATTATCCCTAAAAGCATAATCGCCGTGAAGTAAATTTTCGTTTTCATTTTTTCGTGGTTTAAAGTGGTTAATGTACTAATTTTAATTTATTTTTCGCTTTCTGAACCAAAGATCGTTAAAAGAGAAGCCCAAATTAATCTTAAGATAGCTCTCCTCAATCAGGTCGGCAGAAGTGGTTCCTCGTCGTCCTAATTCAAAACCTAGGTTTAAATTAGACAACTCTCTGCCGAGCGGTAGACCAACTCCAAAAGTTATGCCAAGATTATTTACTGCTGTATTATTAACAAGCATTCCGGTCTTATCATATCGGATACCGGCCCTATACGTTACCCTATTAAAATAACCATTGAAGGCATCAAAATCTGGAATGTAAAAACCTCCAAAAGATACCGTACTGGCATCTTCATAGGCGATATTATCAACCCCAAGAAATTCATTGGAGAACGAACCAAGGCTTTGAAAACTATACTCGGTCCCTAAAAACCACTTTTTATCCTCCCCGAAGCCTACGCCCAAGGTGACCGTAGTCGGAATCTTTAAATCGGTATTGCGAAGGTTCACTGCATCTAAATCAACATCGAGTGTCTCTATCGGCAGGTTATCGGCTATGGAATACGACCCGAGCCTCCTAGTATTTTCAGAAGTTAAATTTGCCTGGGTATTTACTCTTGCAGATGCGAACAAGGTATATTTCTCTTTTATTTTGGGTGTATAATAAAGTGCGTAGTTAAAATCGAGTCCATTTACACGGGATTCTCGTATGTCTCGGGTACCGAACTGCACATTTTCAACACTCTGTAAACGCTCATTTTCAAGTTTCCCGAAGTTAAAATTAGCGGTTACCCCTGCGCTAAAGTCCTTGAAAATCTCATAACCTACAGAAAAATAAACCCTATTGATTCCTCCTTCTCCCGAAAAAACGTTGGTCACTTCAGCGTTATCCCCATTGGTACTCTGAGAGATAGCGTTGAAGCCTACCGAAGAAAACGGCGCAAGCCCGAAACCGACACCGAGCCCTTTTCCCAAACTAAAGCCCAAAGAAAGGTAATCTAGATTGGTAGAAGTGGTCGATTGCTCTTCCGTAAAGCTCTTCAAAACAATTTGTTTGTTAGAAACTCCCGCGGCATAGGTGGTGAGTCCTGTTTTATTGTTCAAAGTAATACCCAATTTACTATACGCGGCAGGGTTTCTTAAGTTGATATGGATACTATCGGCATACACTCCCAAAGACCCCATCATTTGATTCTCGACCGTGCCGAACGACCTGGAGTCACCGATACCAAAATACGAGTAGGGAGATACGGTGCCATTCTGTGCGTAAACACCTGCTGCTGTAAGACATAGTACAGCAATAATAAGATTTTTTACCATTTAATGCTTATTGTATTCCAGTATATAATTCAGC
>CALIIC010000065.1 GCA_938020445.1 uncultured Flavobacteriaceae bacterium
ACGATTTCTAAAAAGGTAAGGGTCAATAAGGCTATCCATGCGTCTGGATTCGTAAAAATTTCAAACATAACTTAATTGGTTTTATAGGCGGTTCCCGTTTTGACCAAGTATTTTTTTTGCGGGTCTCGGGATGCATTTCGATACTCAAAAGTGTAACTACTGTCAGTAGTTTTTAGAATCTTATAATGAATTGAGATTTTATTGTGCACATCTTTTAGGATAAACTCACAATCGTTTACCCAACGTACAGTGGCGCTATCAATTTGGTTGTCGTAATATTCGATACTGTAAACACTGTCTCTTGTGAATTTACCTGTTTTTTCAACACCATTTACAATATAGTCAAACGAGAAAGAACCGGTGCGAAAATCTACACATTCACGTTTTGGTTGGTAACAGGCTGCCAATAAAAAAAAGGCAAGAAAGGAAAGGGTGAATTTTTTCATCATTACCGCAAAGTAAAAAAATTATCCCGTTTTTGAATTATTTTAGATTGAAAAGGTACCCTTGGTCAATCGCCGTGATAAGACTTAAAACTTCCGTCGGAATAAAAGATGATGATTTTATCAATGGTCTTTTCTGTTTGCGAAGGTGGAGGCAGGGGAGTTGATTTTTTTTGAACGGTCGGGGAAAGGTCTGGTATGATATCCGAATTGGTTTGTGAGGGGAAGCTACCTTTTCCATTTAGCAGCCAATATAGATTTACTTCGGGAAAGGTTTTTACAACTTTTAAAACGAAGTCCAAACTCGGTTTATTTCTGCCGGATAAGAGGTGGGAAATGCTGGAGCGTTGCACCTGAATTTTATCGGCAAAAGCGGAGGCGGTAAGGCTGTAATATCCCAACAAGCGCTCCATGCGTACGATAAAATCCGATGTGTTTACCATTGTAACAGTGTTTCGGTAAAAATACAAAAAAGCTTTGTTTATAAACAGGGCCATAGGAACGCTGAGATGTAAAATATATGAATTAAAACATTTGATAATAAATCATTAACAACTGAATTTTAATTACTTATGCTGTAAATAAAACTTTTGTTAAAAAAATGATTACAATTGTAGTTGTCAAATGCTATTTTTGAAGTGTTTATGTTGACCGTTGTAACAAAATACGGTTACACATGTAATTATTATTAAAGTTACTTTTGTAAACAAATGTATAAGAGCTATGCAGATTTCCGAAGTAGATTATGCTGAAATTAAGGAAGGAACGGTCGTTGGGCGTTATGTGAACGTGACGCATATCACACCTTTTTTGGAACGTATTTCAAAGCAGTTTTTGGTTGAGAAAGTTGGAGAATCCGTGCAAGGTGAGGTAATCAAATCGGTCACTTTAGGGCGTGGAAATTTTAGAGTATTGCTCTGGTCTCAAATGCATGGTAACGAATCGACCACGACAAAAGCCGTGCTTGATTTGTTGAATTTTTTTACCGGAGATGATGCTGTTGTGAATGAAATTCTCAGTAAATGTACTCTTAAGATTATTCCAATATTGAATCCAGATGGTGCTCGAGCTTATACCAGGTTCAATGCAAATGAGGTGGATTTAAATCGCGATGCACAAGATCTAAGCCAACCGGAAAGTAGGGTGTTGAAAATAGTCTATCATGATTTTAAACCACACTATTGTTTCAACCTGCATGACCAACGAACTATTTTTAATGTGGGCAAAAGTAGAAAATCGGCCACTGTTTCTTTTTTAGCACCAGCGCATGATCCGGAAAGGAGCACATCGCCGTCAAGATTTTTAAGCATGCAACTTATTGTGGCGATGAACAATTTGTTGCAGACGATGATTCCTGGGCAAATAGGGAGATACGATGATGGTTTTAACGCCAACTGCGTGGGCGATGCCTTTCAAATGTTGAACACGCCCACGATTTTATTCGAGGCGGGTCATTATCCGGGGGACTACGAGCGAGAAAAGACCAGAGAATATATTTTTTATGCATTGCTTCAAGCGCTCACTACGATAGCGCAGGATACAGTTAGTGGGTTTGATAGGCAAAAGTATGCCGATATCCCTGAGAATGGGAAACAATTTGCAGATGTTGTAATTCGGAACGTGGCTGCTGTTGATGCGGAACGGGAGGTAGGCGCCGCAATGATAATTCGCTTCAAGGAGCAACTTCAAAAAGAAAGTGTAGCGTTCATACCACAAATAACGTATTTAGATGGTGCTGAAGTGATTTTTGGCCATGTGGAGTACGATTGTTTGAATACCAAGGATTTAGAGTTGTTGAAAAATTCCAAATTCAGTAAATACCTACATATGTCGTAGGTGGTCATTTTTGAATAAAACCCTTGAATCTTTACATTTTTGTTAAAAAAAACGAAGTTTTATTGAATATAATTTCTTAATTTTTTATTTTTGCTAAAAATAATAGCAGAATGGCGAAAGTAAAATTAGACGAAATTGACCACCAAATTCTGGATATGTTAATTGACAATACCAGAACTCCCTTTACCGATATTGCAAAAAAATTATTGATTTCAGCGGGTACGGTTCACGTACGAGTTAAGAAAATGGAAGATGCGGGCATTGTAAAAGGTTCTTCTTTGACATTGGATTATATGAAGCTAGGATATTCGTTCATAGCGTATGTGGGGGTTTTCTTGGAAAAAACACATCAAACCAAATTTGTATTGGAGCGTTTGGAACAAATTCCCAATGTAACGGTTGCACATATAACTACGGGCAAATTCAATATTTTCTGTAAAATACGCGCTAAGGATACCAATCACGCAAAAAACATCATTTTTCAGGTAGATGATATCGAAGGAATCAGCAGAACGGAAACAATGATTTCATTGGAAGAAAGTATCAATGATAAAAAACGTTTAATGCATATGATCTTTAACGAGCTCTAGAATCGTTGGAGTGTAAATCGAAAAGTTCCGAAGAACCTTGGTTGTTCGGAACTTTTTTATAGGTTCGTATATCTAAAAACAAATGGTATGTTAGTTTCTGATTTGACGTTTCCCAAGGAGCGCCCTTTTTACCGTACGTATATTGAATTGATAGGGGAGGTGCCCCTATTGGAAATGCTTGGGCGACAGCTGCAGAATTTCCCTAGGTTTTTGGAAAGTATTCCAGAGGATAAATTACAATTTGCATATGCCGAGGACAAATGGACGGTTGCAGAATCACTTTTGCATATTACCGATACGGAGCGCGTATTTCAGCACCGGGCATTGCGATTTTCAAGAGGCGATACCACGCATTTACCAGGTTTTGACCAGCATGTATACGCCGCAGGTTCAAATGCCGGTATACGATCAAAAGAAAGTCTGATCGAGGAATATAAAATAGTGCGCCAAGCGACCCTGTCATTATTCGGGCATTTAGATAACGATGCCTTGCAACGCACTGGCATCGCAAGTGATTTGGAATGGAGTGTAGGCGCCCTTGGTTTTGTAATCTGTGGGCATCAGCGACATCACAGAAACATCTTACGGGAGCGATATCTGTAGGTACTAGTCGAAGTCCGGTTCCTCTTCGTTTTCAACTTCTTTTCGAACTTCCATTTCAATGTCCGATGCATCAACCTCTTCCAAAATCGGCTGAGGCTTGGATTCTAATTCCTTTTCAATAATGTCTTCGAAATTCGAAATGAAGTTGGCCAAACTTTTACTGATTTTTACAAGATAAACTGAATCTTGTGTGCGAAGTTCAACTGCCTGTATGTGTTCGCCGTTCGAATTCCTAAAGGCAATAATGTCATCATCTCCATACCCATGCGGATATGTTTCGATTAATAAAGCGGCGAGTTGATGGTCCAGTTTTTTGTAGTCAACAAGTCTGCGTATCATAATAAGTAGGTTATTTAGCATCCCCTGGTCAAAGGGAGTTGGTTTGTTTATTTGGGTGTGGTCTTGTAAAAGCGATGTATGGCTTTTATCAATACCTTACTGATACCTAAACTATGTCTTTTTTTCTTTCGAAGACACAAAGAGTTGTCAAACCACGATTTTAGTATATGAAGGCCTTATTCGGAGTAGTAAGCGAAGGCTTCACGCAATAAATTGGGGGCTATTTGCACATCAATCACGGGTTTACCAATATTTTTAAGGAGTACAAAGTTGATATTGCCGTGAGAATTCTTTTTATCGAACTTTAAAAGTGTAAGAATGGTGTCAATATCGGTTGTGGTGAATGTGACCTTTCCATAGCGTTCTTGAAAAGTGGTCTTGATTTCTTTGGTATCCGCTCCAGATAGCCCTTCCAAGCGATGCGAAAGGTAGGCTTCCAAAATCATGCCCACGGCAATAGCCTCGCCATGTAACAACAATTCATGCGCTTCGCTTTCCAAAAAATACGATTCTACCGCATGTCCCAGCGTGTGCCCGAAATTGAGGATTTTGCGTAGGTTTTGCTCGGTGGGATCCTGTAAGACCACTGCATTTTTAATTTCTACAGATTCATTGATCAACGCATCAATTCCCGTAAAACTGCGAACCGCTCGCAAGGTGTTCCAATAGTCTCGATTTCGGATAAGTCCGTGTTTTAGCATCTCGGCAAAACCACTGGTTAGTTGACGATCGTTCAAGGTCTCCAAAAAATTAGATACCACCAATACCATTTGTGGTTGGTTGATAACGCCGATCTGGTTTTTCAAGGCTCCGAGATCTACTCCGGTCTTTCCACCGACCGATGCATCCACCATAGCCAATAGGGTAGTAGGTACGTTTATAAAATTAATGCCCCTTTTATAGGCCGAGGCTACAAACCCACCTAAATCGGTAACCACACCACCACCAAGGTTGATCAACACGCTTTTACGGTCTGCATCCAGTTCGGACAAGACTTCCCAAACCTGGGTGCAGGTGTGTATGTTCTTATTGATTTCGCCTGCTTCTATTTCAATAATCTCAAACGCATAATCACCAGAAATCTGAGCCATGAACCTGGGAAGGCAATGCTCATGGGTATTTTCATCTACCAAGATAAATACCTTGGAATAATTGGCTTGCGCCAAATGCACATTTAAGGCATCATAGGCCTTCGTGTTAAAATGCACTGCGTAAGAAGCCGTAACGATCGAATCCATAGTTGTGGTGATACGAATGCCTTATTTCAAGTGTGTTTTTCAAATAGAGGGCATTCTAAATTTCTTGCAAAATAAACCTAATTTTTATTGAGAGGAATACTTTTTGGCTGTTTATCTTTGGAAGATAAAATAATCGTAAAAAATGGACCGAATTTTTGAAGATACTGCGACTGCTTTCGCTCTAAAGACCGATTCTGAGTTGGAACGCGCCTATTTCTTGTTCAAGATGATTGCCAATGAACCTTTGGTGCGTATCGGAACGGCCATGACCAATTTCGCCTTAAAAGCACACTTGCCGGTAGACGGACTCATACGCGCTACCGTGTTTGATCATTTCTGTGGTGGGGTCAATGAAGCGGACTGTATGCCCGTAGTTGATAAGATGTGGGGGAAACATGTGTGTTCGGTATTGGATTATTCGGTAGAAGGGAAAGACGATGAGGATCCGCTGGATAATACTTTGGAAATGGTGCTGCGGGTGCTTGATTTTGTAAAGGAAAAAGATGCGATTCCCTTTGCGGTGTTTAAACCGACGGGCTATGGACGGTTTGCCTTGTTTAAAAAAATAGGGGCAGGTGTTGCGCTGACTGCTTCCGAGCAAAAGGAATGGAATCGTGTGGTGGCCCGTTTTGATAAGACCTGTAAAAAGGCATATGATTTGGATGTGTCGTTGTTGATCGATGCCGAAGAAAGCTGGATGCAAGATGCCGCCGATGCCTTGGTAGAGCAGATGATGCAAAAATACAATAAGAAAAAAGCCATTGTTTTCAACACCTTGCAATTGTACCGTTGGGATCGGATGGAGTATTTGAAACAACTGCACGCGAAAGCAAAAGCGGAAGGCTTTAAAATTGGTATGAAAGCCGTGCGCGGTGCCTATATGGAAAAAGAGCATGAACGGGCAGAACGAAAAGGCTATCCCACACCTATATGTGGTTCCAAACAAGAAAGCGATGCCAATTTTGATACGACCGTCGAATACATGTTGGCCCATCTAGATACTATTTCGCTGTTTGCCGGCACCCATAATGAAGAAAGTACGTATAAACTAATGGAGTTGATGAAAACGCATGATATTGCCAGTAACGATCCTCGTATTTGGTTCGGACAGCTCTATGGAATGAGTGATCATATCTCTTTCAATCTGGCGGATAAAGGGTACAACGTTGCAAAGTACCTGCCATTTGGCCCGGTACGGGATGTGATGCCTTATTTAATTCGAAGGGCCGAGGAAAATACCTCGGTAGCCGGACAAACAACGCGAGAGTTGTCATTGCTGAAAAAGGAACGAAAACGGCGGAAAATCTAGACAGTGATCAGTTGACAATGAACAATTAGCACTGGCTGGTTTCAATTAACAATAATCTAGTAGCAATTAATTATAATCAGTGAGCAGTACGAAGTAAGCAGTTAGAGATAAGGCAAATGGCAATTTTATAGAGAATCCGATCTTTGAATTTGAAATTGCACTT
>CALIIC010000066.1 GCA_938020445.1 uncultured Flavobacteriaceae bacterium
AAAAGTCTGGGGAATGGGCGAACATCCTTCCAAGGTATGGGTACGCCCGGTGTTGATTGCGTTTTTTACGGTACAGCTATTCCTTCCCTTTCGGTACATGCTGTATCCCGGAGAGTTGTTTTGGACCGAGGAAGGGTACCGATTTTCATGGCGGGTCATGTTAATGGAAAAATCGGGCTACACCCAGTTTAAAATCATAGATGAGGATTCGGGGAAATGGTTTTATGTAGATAATACAGAGTTTTTAACCCCATTTCAGGAAAAACAAATGGCCTTTCAACCAGATTTTATCCTAGAGTATGCCCATTTTCTAAAAGGCCATTACCATACGCAAGGCTATTCAAATGTCGCGATATATGCCGATAGCCAGGTTACCTTAAATGGTAGATTGAGCAGTACTTTTGTGGATCCGACAATAGATTTGGGAAAAGAACGGGAATCGTTCGCTCCAAAAAAATGGATTATACCTTTTAAAGATGAGATTAAAGGAATGTAGTAGCCTACTAATAGTACTTTTTGCTGCCTGTTTTGCGACGGCGCAAAGTCAATTGTCCGGTACGGTCACCGGTGCAGAGGGCATAGCTGTGGCCGAGGCCGAAGTATATATAAAAGAGCTAGAACGCTTCACAACGGCAAACGGCAGAGGGGAGTACCTATTTGAAGCCATTCCCGATGGCACCTATGAATTGATCGTATTCGCGTATGACTATAGGGTCTTCTCCCAAGAAGTTCAAATTACGGGAAATCAAACGCTGGAGGTTACATTGGAACCTTTGGGGGAGCAATTATCGGAGGTAGTGGTCACACAACAACGCGAACAGGTTTTTGCCTTAAAACAGTTGAAAAAGGTAGAGGGTACCGCCATCTATGCAGGTAAGAAGAGCGAGGTGGTTTTGATGGACGGGATCACTGGAAATTTAGCGGCCAATAATCCACGCCAAATTTATAGTCAAGTAGTAGGTCTTAACATTTATGATAATGGAGATGCAGGCTTACAACTCAATATAGGCGGCAGGGGTTTGGATCCGAACCGTACGGCAAATTTCAACACCCGCCAAAATGGGTATGATATCAGCGCCGATGTGCTGGGATACCCAGAGAGTTATTACACACCGCCCGCCGAAGCGCTTCAGGAAATTCAGGTGGTAAGAGGGGCAGCTTCCTTGCAGTATGGCACCCAATTCGGTGGACTTGTGAATTTCAAATTCAAACAACCCGTATCCAACAAAAAAATAGAGCTCACCACCCGACAAACAGTGGGTTCCTACAATCTCTTCACCAGTTTTAATAGTTTAAGTGGTACAGTGGGGAAACTGAGTTATTATACCTACTTCAATTATAAGGAAGGCGACGGTTTTCGTCCCAATGCGAATTACAATAGCAGAAACTACTTTGCCCATGTGGGATATCAGTTTTCGGATCGTACCAAACTTACCTTGGAGACGACTTTCCTAAACTATTTGGCACAGCAGGCGGGCGGTTTGACCGATGCTCAATTTTTGGAGGACCCGACCTTTAGTAATAGGGAACGCAATTGGTTTACCGTAGATTGGAAATTATATTCCCTTCGCTTGGATCATCGTTTTTCTAACAAAACAGATTTCAGCATAAACCTTTTTGGTTTGGATGCTTCCCGAAAAGCATTGGGCTTTCGAACCAACCGTGTATCGCAACAAGACGACCTAGAGGCACCGCGGGAATTATTGGTCGATAACTTTAACAATTGGGGCGCGGAAGCACGCTTGCTTACCAGATATTCCCTGGGAGATAAAGAAGCAGCACTCTTGGTTGGCACAAAATACTATCAAACTAATAATGATCAGCAACAAGGGCCTGGTACCAATGCAATGAATGCTGATTTTAATTTTGCGACCGGGACCTTTCCCAATTATGAGCGACAATCCCAATTTGAGTTTCCGAATTTGAATCTTGCCTTTTTTGGAGAAAATATTTTCAATATTGGTTCTAAAGTTACATTGACTCCCGGGTTTCGTTTGGAACATATAAAAACAGAAAGTGAAGGGAGTTTCAGGAATATTGTTTTGGACCTGGCCGGCAATCCAATCTTGAACGAAGAAATTCAAGACAACCGAACCTTAGATCGTACTTTTTTACTTTTAGGATTGGGAGCCACCTATAAGGCTTCTCCCGGGATAGAGTTTTATGGGAATTTTTCCCAGAATTACCGCTCGGTTACCTATAGCGACATCCGCGTTGTGAATCCTTCTTTTCAGGTAGACCCGAATATTGGCGATGAAGATGGTTTTACGACCGATATCGGGGCAAGGGGGAGAATTAAAGACGCGTTCGTTTACGACATCAGCGCTTTTGCGTTGTTATACGATAACCGTTTGGGCGAAATATTAAAAAGTGAAACCCGTACCAATGCGGCAGGAGAAGAGATAGAAACAGGTAGAATCGTGCGGTTTCGTGGAAATATCGGAACAGCCTTTATGTATGGGTTGGAAAGTTTTGCTAACTGGAGTTTGAAAGAGACATTTTTTCCTGGGAATGAGCGGGTGAAACTAAATTATTTTGCGAATTTAGCACTCACAAAATCAGAGTATTTGTCTTCACAAGAGAACAATGTAGAGGGAAATGAAGTAGAGTTTATCCCTGCTGTTAATTTGAAGACGGGAATAAATTTTGGCTATGGAAACTTGTTGGGAAGCTTCCAATACACGTATCTTTCAAAACAATTTACAGATGCGACGAACGCACCGCAAGATGTAAATGACAATCAAAGGGGGATAGAAGGTGAAATCCCGGCCTATGACATTTTGGATTTTTCGCTTTCCTATTCCTATAAAAAATGGAAGCTCGAAGCAGGAATCAACAATTTATTGGACAATAGCTATTTTACCAGAAGGGCCACAGGATATCCGGGTCCTGGAATTATACCGTCGGAGCCAAGAACGTTTTATACAACGCTGCAATTTAAACTTTAAGAATACCTTTTATGAAAATCGTAAAAAAAATACTTATCGCCCTCTTACTCGTATTGGTAGCACTACAATTCTATCGCCCTGAAAAGAACAATGCGTCCTATAGAGATGTGGCCGCTTTTGTGGCCGATACGCAACCTAACCAAGAAATAACGGCGATTTTAGAAAACAAATGCTACGATTGCCATAGCAATAAAACGGTCTACCCTTGGTATGCGGAAGTGGCTCCTATTTCAATTTGGTTGGCAGACCATATAGAGGAAGGGAATGAACATTTTAATGTTTCCCAATGGGATTCCTATGACGACAAGAAAAAAGATCACAAGCTAGATGAGTTGATAGAAGAGGTCGAAGAAGGTGAAATGCCCTTAGATTCGTATACCTGGTTGCATGGGGGGATTACTGAAACCGAAAAAGAAGCTTTAATGGCATGGGCAGCAAAAGCACGTGAAAAGTACAAGGTGGAGTAATTCACCTGAAGGGTGTTTTAAAAGCTTTTTGGAGGGTGCTCGCTTTCCGCGATAAAAATCCTTACATTTGCACGCAATTAATCCATAATTGCCATGCAAGCCCACCTCAATAAAATTGTTGGAGAAGGTCTCACTTATGACGACGTACTCCTAGTCCCAGCTTTTTCAGAAGTGCTTCCGCGAGAAGTAAGTATCAAAACCAAATTTACGCGCAATATCACTATCAATGTACCGATTGTATCGGCTGCGATGGATACGGTTACGGAATCTCGTATGGCCATTGCAATAGCGCAAGAAGGTGGTATTGGTGTGTTGCACAAAAACATGACAATAGAACAGCAAGCCGTCAAAGTACGCAAGGTGAAACGTGCAGAGAGTGGTATGATAATGGATCCCGTAACGCTCCCCTTGAATTCCCTTGTGCGCGATGCGAAGGCCAATATGAAAGAATTCAGCATCGGTGGTATTCCCATAGTAGATGATGAAGGCAAGTTGTTGGGAATCGTTACGAATAGAGATCTTCGTTTTGAAAAGAACAACGAACGCCCTATTTCTGAGGTGATGACCACCGAAAATTTGGTTACCGTAGGGGAAGGGACCTCCCTTGAGCAGGCAGAGGATATTCTCCAAGAAAATAAGATTGAAAAATTACCGGTGGTTGACAAGGATTATAAGCTTGTTGGCCTGATCACTTTTCGAGACATCACCAAACTTACTCAAAAGCCAAGTGCCAATAAGGATCAATATGGCCGTTTGCGAGTGGCCGCTGCCTTGGGAGTTACTCCTGATGCTGTTGATCGTGCGGGCGCCTTGGTAGAAGCTGGTGTTGACGCGGTGGTCATCGATACGGCCCATGGGCATACCGTGGGGGTGGTAAATGTATTAAAAGCGGTAAAAAAGAAGTTTCCAAAACTAGAGGTCATCGTTGGTAATATTGCCACCGCAGCGGCTGCCAAATATTTGGTGGAAGCCGGGGCAGATGCAGTAAAGGTAGGAATAGGACCAGGTTCTATATGTACCACTCGTGTGGTAGCGGGTGTCGGTTTTCCACAGTTTTCAGCGGTGTTGGAAGTGGCTGCTGCGATAAAAGGCAGCGGTGTGCCGGTAATTGCAGATGGGGGAATCCGATATACCGGGGATATACCGAAGGCTATTGCGGCCGGTGCCGATACAGTGATGTTGGGCTCGCTCTTGGCGGGTACCAAAGAATCTCCTGGCGAAACGATCATTTATGAAGGACGAAAGTTCAAGTCGTATCGCGGCATGGGCTCGGTTGAAGCAATGAAACAAGGATCTAAAGATCGTTATTTTCAAGATGTAGAAGATGATATCAAAAAATTGGTCCCAGAGGGGATTGTTGGCCGCGTCCCATATAAAGGCGAATTGTTCGAAAGTATTCACCAATTTGTAGGTGGCCTTAGAGCCGGTATGGGCTATTGCGGGGCCAAAGATGTTGCCACGCTTCAAGAAACCGGGCAATTCGTAAAGATTACTGCCAGTGGCATCAATGAGAGCCACCCACATGATGTGACCATCACCAAAGAGTCCCCGAACTATAGTAGGTAGATTGAAATGTCTTGAGTGCTCTCCAACCTTTTTAAGGTACGGTAAGGTGCTTATTTCTATGTAGTGATGACGGGCTTCGGTCCTAGAAGAACAGGTCTCTATTCGATAATCATCCATAGTGCAAAACGCTATCATGAGCATTTTCCCAGTATCCACGTCCACCCTTTCGGCAGAAGCCCTAGGGGTTTTTGTACAACAGAAATACGTCTTGGATACCGCTACGAGTTGTACCCTTTTAAAAACGGGCATAAATCACACCTACCTTGTAGTTGACGAAAAAGCCAAGTATGTCTTGCGTGTATATTATCACGCATGGCGTTCAAGGGAGGAGATTCAAGAGGAACTTGCTTTGTTGTTGATGTTAAAGGAAAAAGGAGTAGCGGTTTCGGTTCCCATTTCATCCAATGACTCGGTTTTCATCCAAACATTACAGGCTCCTGAAGGGGAGCGTTATGCGGTGTTGTTTTCATTTGCCGAAGGGGAAAAAGTACGTTTTATGAACGGCGAAATTTGTACGGACATAGGGTCCTATATGGCCACGATGCATCAAGCGACCAAAGACCGATCCATAAAGCGGGAACAGTATACCTTTGAGACCTTGCTCACGCTTCCTTACCAGCATGCCACTACAGTCTTTTCGGAGGAACAAGAAGAGATGAAATACCTGCGGCAACTCATCGGAGAGATTCAAAGGCTTTTTGTAGATAAGGAAGCCAGGCTACCAAAAGCGATAGTACATCTGGATCTTTGGTATGATAATATGAGCGTGTCCAAAGAAAAAGGGATCACTTTCTTTGATTTTGACTTTTGTGGTACTGGGTGGATGCTGCTAGATGTAGCCTATTTCGCGATGCAACTTTTTCACGTTGAGGTGGGTACGGGCAATTATGAATTGAAATTGAAAAGTTTTCTAGATGCCTATGGGGAAATTCGCCCCTTGACTGCCAACGAACGTGAACTCATTCCCCATGCAGGTGCTGCCATATGGATTTTTTATCTTGGGGTTCAGTGCCAACGCTTTGATTGGACGAACCTATTTCTTTCCGAAAACTACTTGAAAATGTACATTAGTAAGCTGAAGGCTTGGCTCGCCTTTCACGAGAAGTAATGGGTTAAGAAAAGTGGTACAATTATTTTCCGTTGGCCGAATAGGCCTTCCAGTCCTTTTCTTTGTAGATATCGTCTCCAAAATATTTGGCGATATTTAAAAAAGGCTCCGGTTTTTGATATCCCGGTACAGGAGAAAGCATATTCATCTCCTCATCTAAGAAGACGGTGGTGGGGTAGCTCAACTTTCCCTGTAACAGGGCAGCGGCGAACTCATGATACCCTTTTCTTCCCGAGGGAACAAAGTTATAGGTCTTTCCTTTGAACTCAATAGGGTCTTTGCCTTCCCCATCTAACTTCACCATATAAAAATTTGCTTTCATATAGGCGGCGACTTCTGCATTTTGAAAAGTGTCCTTGTCCATTTTTTTACACCAACCACACCAGTCGGTATACACA
>CALIIC010000067.1 GCA_938020445.1 uncultured Flavobacteriaceae bacterium
CTCGACTCTTTCAATGTACAATTGACAATTAGCAATTAACAGTAATCAGTTTTTGCACTTGAATTTGACATTTGTATTTGAATTTATTTTTTTCCTCTAACCTCTAACCTCTAACCTCTAACCTCTAACCTCTAACCTCTAACCTCTAACCTCTAACCTCTAACCTCTAACCTCTAACCTCAAACCTCAAACCTCCTCATTCCTCAAGCACATACCACTCCACCTCTTTCAAGGCTTGTCGTCTTCCTTTTTTTTCTGGTGGATAATTGGCAACCAAATAATCTATGATAATGGCTTCGTTGGCCCCAAGTTCCCATAAATTCTGTGTTTCCTGCATCCACCGTATGGTAGCGATCCAACCTTCTTTGTTCATTCGATTTTGAGTGACCAGTTGGGCCGAATGGCAGGTAGTACAGTTGGTGACCACCTCGGTAAGGCCATCTGCATCTATAAGCCCTGTACGAACATGGATCCCATTCTCAATTCGGTCGGGATCTTCTTCGGGAACTTTCACATAGTTGTTCTCTTGGCTATCGGTTTTTTGGGTTAAAAAATAGGACCCTAAAAATACGAGTCCGCCCACAATCAACAATCCGAATAGGAGGGTCTTGTTGCCTTTGATAAAACCGTCTGGGTTGTTATGTTCCATTGTTAGACAATTTTAACTGCGATGCGATGACAGGCATTGTTCAAGTACCCTTTGGGATTCCAGCCCGGTAGTACCATGGGTTGTGCGGCACCTTTGCTATCCGTGGCCCGGGCCCATACTTCGTAATAGCCTTTTTTGGGAAAGCCGATAGTTGCCGTAAAGTGCTGCCAAGCCAAGCGATTGACGGGTTTTTCAACAGGACACCCGATCCAGGTGGCCCCAAAATCAATAGAGTATTCCATCTTCGAAACTTCCAGTTCCCCGGCCCATGCATGCCCTCGAATGTTTAATTTTTTGCCTTCCTTGATCGTAGCACCTGATTGGGGATAGGTAATGAGCGATTTTACCGGCATCGATTCAATAATACACATATCCTCATCTTTTACCTTGGCGCCGGGAGCAACAGGTTTACAAGGAACTCGGTAAGCCGTCCCCGTCATTTTTGGTCCGTCATGTACAATGTTACGAATGCTAATGCGATTGATCCACTTTCCTGAAACCGAAGCGGGCCACCCACCGGCAACCAGTCGTAGCGGAAATCCGTGGGCGAGGGGAATGGGAGCCCCGTTCATTTCAAAGGCCAACAAGGTTTCGTCTTGAAGCGCTTTCAGCATCGGTGCGCCTCTAGAAATAGGCTCTTTTTCAGGGTCACGGCTGAGGTGCTGATCGGCAGCATGGTACCCAATATAGACGGCATCTTCGGCAATACCGGCATCGTTTAGCACATCTCGCAGGCGAACACCCGTCCAGTTGGCACAGGAAACTGCGCCGATGGTCCATTGGTTGCCTTTGGCGGGCGGGTCAAATTCACTGCGGCCATTCCCTCCGCATTCGAGGGTAAGCTGATAAGTATGTCGTTGAAATTTTGATTTTAGCTCGGCAAGCGAATAGGTCTTTTGTTGTTTTGCCGATTCCCCATCAATGGTCAGTGTCCAGGTGTCCGTATCGATTTTTTCGGGAATCAAGCCATTGTTTCTGATGAACATGTATTTGTTGGGTGTCACCTTATCATCCAACAGATGAGCTTTGGCCTCGATATTCCACGGCTTTTTGTTCAAGACGGTCATACGGGCATCTTTTTTGAAAAGGGCAAAAGGATCGGGGTCTTGTAGTCCTATGGGAATATAGCCTTTCGGCATTTGGGTTCCGAAAACCAGTTCAGTTCCTAGGGCGGCGGCAAATGTACCAAGGAGAGTACGGTGTACAAAATTTCGTCTTTTCATTCGGATGAGGTGCTAATAGACACTAAAATAACACTTTATTGGGCATATTGGATGTAACCCATGTTACCGGCCTACGAAAAAAAGACGGGCTACCCGTTAAACCAATTACGAATTATCTTCTTATAGGTTTGGCCGATGGGTATGGTATGCGCCCCTACATGAATTAGATTCCCTTCAATAGCGGTAATTTTTGGTTTGGAAACCACAAATGACTTATGAACTCTAATAAAGATGGTAGTGGGTAGCATTTTTTCAAAGTCGGAGATTTTTTGAAGGGTCACGATCATGGTATCGTCTAGATATACCTTGCAATAATTGCCAAAGGCTTCGATATACAACAAATCGTCCAAATTGATTTGATGTTGCTTTTTGTCTCCCTTAATAAAAAGTCGTTCCGGTAGCATAGCGCTCTCGGTAATTTTGGTGGGGGTTGCAACAATAGTAAGTTTGTTGATTGCTTGCACAAAACGTTCAAAGGAGAATGGTTTTAATAGGTAATCGATCACGTTCAAGGAATACCCTTCAATAGCGTACTCTTGATAGGCGGAGGTTACGATCACTTTTGGAGGCGAGGCGAGGGTTTTTAGCATTTCAAAACCGGAGAAACGCGGCATATTGATATCCAAAAATAGGAGGTCAACGCGAGCCGATTGTAGGAATTCAATCGCCTCGAAAGCACTATAACAATTTGCCGCCTTTTTAAGCTTGGGAAACTGTTCGGAAAAACCTTCGATGATTTCATGCGCCAAGGGTTCGTCGTCTACGATTAAATAGCGTATCATATGGTTTTTAGCATTAAGTGAGCGGTATAATCAGAAGCGTTCTCGGTAATCGTTAGTTCATACATTTTTGGATACAACAGTCCAAGTCTTCTTCGCAGGTTCGCGAGGCCTATACCGGTTTTTTCCGCAGGTTTTGGTTCAAAATTGTTTTCGACCTTAAATGAAATGAACGCTGGTGTAGTGGTGAGGGCCATTTTTATATATGCTTGGTCCGTTAAGCTTTCGACACCATGTTTAAAAGCATTTTCCAATAACATAATAAACAATAAGGGAGTCACTTTTGCGACCGGATTGTGAACGTCTTTGATGAAATCTATGGTGACCTTTTTTTTATAGCGTATGCGGTGAATGGCAATGTATTGTTCTAAATAGGTGATTTCTTGTGATATGGTGACCCATTGGTTCTCCCCTTCGTAAATGGTATACCGCATTACTTCCGATAGCTTTTGAATCATGACCGGAGTATCGTCCGACTTTTTAATTGCCAAACTATATAAGTTGTTGAGGGTGTTAAAGAAAAAATGAGGGTCGATCTTACTTTTTAACAAGGCCAGTTCCGCTTCGGTACGTTCATTCTTTAGCTGCCGATATGCCTTGTATTTTTTAAACAACCAAGAGAGCATAAGATACCCGACCGCCAGTAGACAACCCCATTGCAATAGGGTAAAATAAAACTCATAATTGTTTAGCTGTAGCGAATCGCTGGTTGCCGCTACCAGAATCTTTTCCTGTTCGATCTTTTGTTTGTAGATGATAAGCCCCATAAACGAAAGCAAGAGACATACCGTTGCGATAACACGGGGGTAGTACTGTTTTAAAAAAGCATACATATTTCAAAAGTAGGTATTTCGGAACAGCGCACTAATTTAATTGACAAACCCGTCAATTTTAAGGAGGTATGCTTCCTTTTTAGGCACGAAAGTATCTTTTGATACTTTTCGTAAGTCTGCCCTTATTTGGGTAGGGTCTGTCATAAAAAATAGCAAGAGTTGTTAGGGTCGGTTAGGTTTGTTCCAATGAATTTCTAAAACGGTTTGCAATGAAAAAAAATTGGATATGTATCATACTTTTCTTTAGTATGGTATCTTTTGCCCAGCAAACAGATTCGGTAGCGCTCGCCTCACTTGTTAAGATGATGGATGCGGAAATCCCGATTCGGTTAAAAGAGAAAAAAGTACCGGGAATTGCCGTGGCGATCATCGATGAGGGATCGGTCGTCTACAAAAGGGGAATAGGTTTTTCCAACCTAGATAAGCAACTAAAAGTAACCTCCGAAATGGGTTTTAATATCGGTTCGGTGTCGAAAATGTTTACGGCCTGGGGCGTTATGAAATTAGTAGAGCAGGGGAAGGTGCAACTTGATACTGCCGTACATACCTATCTGACAAGGTGGCAATTTCCAGACTCTGAATTTGATTGCCAAAAAGTTACCATACGTAGTCTGTTGAGCCATACCGCCGGGCTATCGGTGCGTGGCTATCCCGGATTTCAACCCGATGAGGCACTCCCGACCTTGGCGGCTTCTTTAGCCGGTGAAAACGGAAGTGCCCGTGCCAACGAGCCCGTCACGATTGTAATACCACCACAGACCAGGTTCAAATACTCCGGTGGTGGCTATACGATTTTACAACTGCTGATAGAAGAAGTCTCAGGAAAACACTTTGCCGACTATATGCAACAGAAAGTTTTTAGTCCTTTAGGGATGAAAAACACCAGTTTTACTATAGATGATACGATCATGGCCCATTCTGCAACCCCTTACGATGAGGAAGGAATAGAAATTAATATGGAACGATTTACCGCCCAAGCCGCTGCCGGGCTTCATACGACACTAGAAGATTTGCTCGCTTTCGCCCAAGCGACACTAAGGGGCAACAGCGTATTAAAGGAGAGCAATTTAAAAGCGATGCGAACGCCCAACGAACTTACCAAGGGGCGTTATGGTCTTGGATACATGATTTTCCCTTTTGGAAAGATGACCGTTACGGGGCATGCCGGATCCAATGACGGCTGGGAATCGTGTTTTCTGATCGATTTTGAACATAAAAGTGGTATGATCATGCTCAGCAATGGATCGCAGGGTAAGGCCGTACTTATGGCCACCATGAAAAAATGGGTGCAGTGGAAATCCCAAACCCTTATATCGGAATAAAAATGAAAAGATACCTTTTAAAACGGGGCTGTTCGTTCATAGTCATGTTACCTGTAATTGCTTTTGCGATGCAAAAACCTGCTGTATCAGAAGAGACGATTGCATATCAAAAGGAACTTGTTTCGGCCTTGACCGGAAAAACGTCCATTGATGGTGAAGCCGCCTTTTTAAAACAGCGTAGCTCCCCCGACGAGCGCGCATTGACGGTAGATTATTTACAAAGTCAACTGAATGAACTGGGGGCACAAACAACCTTGCACACCTATGCGACCACAAATAGCAACTTGTTTCTCGATTTGTTCTATGCCCCCGTTGGCGGTTGTAATGTGGTGGGGGAACTCAAGGCAACCAGCAAAGATCGACCCTTTGTGATTTTAGGGGCCCACTATGATACCGAACGGGGAAGCCCTGGGGCGATTGACAATGCCACTGGTATTGCATTGATTCTCGAGGTATTCAAGAAATGGGCCCGGATTAAAGACCGAACACTGAATTTCAAGATTGTTTTCTTTGATCAGGAAGAAGACAATGAGATCGGCAGTCGGGAATATGTAAAGGCCTTAAGGGAAAAAGGGACCGACATACATTCAGTGCATATCGTGGATTTGATCGGCTGGGATTCCAACGGCAATCGGGCCATTTCCCTGCAGTCGCCTTCGGAGGATCTGGAGGGGGCTTACAAAACGATTGCTGCGGAGTTCGGTATTTCAATAGAAGTGTTCGGTGGGGCCGCTTCCGACAACAAACCTTTCTTGGAACAAGGATATGAAACTGTTTTGATTTCAGATGAATCGAGTGATACTACACCCTACTACCATAGCGCAAAAGATGAGATAGACACGATTGATTTTGAATACTTGGCCTTGACTTCGAGTCTGGTTTTTGAAACCCTAAAAAAAATAGCAGATGAACAAATTGATGAATAATGAGATGCTCCCCAGAAATTGGGAACCTTATCTGTTGTATGTGAGCTTTTTGCCATTCTTGGTAAAAGGGATTTCTTATTGGTTGGTTGGGCCTCCATATCTTTTTTTTGGGGGCATCGCTATTATTTTTTTGATCTTGTATTTTGTTCGTTTTCGGCAATCGGGGGCAAGGAAGGCAGTAAAGTGGTGGGGATTATTGCTGATTGCCTATGGCATACTTAGATGGGTGATGACCTTGGTAATCTATTCGGTAGGAGATTCGGTTGAATCGGTAATTGTATACCAACTATCCATCGGATATCATTCAATGAGTGTGGTACTCATCATACTCGGATATTTGGTCTTAAAAAAAAGTCCACAGATCTGTAGGGCTCTTGGATAATCTTAATTATTGGCAATGTAGTGGTCCGCTTCTGTAACATTCTTGAAAAATACATATCTTTTAAGGCAGCCAACTAAAAGTACCTATGTGATGAATAGACGACCAACCCGCTGTTATGCGAACCCCTATGCCTTAATTTTAGTAGTTTGTTTGAATTTTGTTTCCTGCGGTAATGATAGAAACCAGCAACCGATCGTTTCCTCGGATATTTCAAATTTCTGGGAGGCATATGATCAAGTACAGACCACACAAGATACCATAGAACAACAAAACTACCTTCAAACACTTTTTTTGGATAAGGCTTCGCCTGGGCAACAACGAATGATCGCCGCCCGGAATTATACAGTAGGCGAATACCTAGATGTGATTAAAAAATACCCGAACTTTTGGAAATCGCTTCGTCCCAATACCATGAACATAGACCAGCACAATAAGGAAATCCACGAGGGGGTGAAAAAACTAAAGGAATGGTATCCTAGTTTAAAAGAATCGACCGTTTACTATACCATGGGCGCTTTTCGATCACCCGGTACGGGAATAGATAGTCTGGTTTTGATAGGGTCGGAGTTCGCATTGGGCGATACCGGTATGGATACGAAAGAATTTGTTGGGGACAAAGATCATATTGTGACCTATCATCAGATAGATCCGTTGAAACACCTTCAATCGCTCACCATTCATGAGTATGTGCATTCACAACAAAACCAACCGGTTTACAATTTGCTTTCCCAGTGCCTGTACGAGGGGGTAGGGGAGCTAATAGGAACGGAACTTGCCGAAGAACCTTCGCCATGGACAGCCTTTGAATACGGTCCGAAGAACGAAAAGTTTGTTCAGGAAACCTTTGAGAAACAGCTTTTTGATAATCGAAACATGGGCGATTGGTTGTGGAACGATACCAACAACCCTTTTGGCACCCGAGACATGGGCTACTATGTAGGGTATCGCATTGCGCGGCTTCATTTTGACAAGGCTACTGACAAAAAACAGGCGATTAAAGAGTTGATCGAGCTCGATTATGAGGATGAAGATGCGGTAGAGCAATTGGTAAACGGAACCGGGTATTTCTCAAAAAGCCTCGAAGAGCTTTATACCACTTATGAGAACGATCGGCCAAAAGTAATGGGTATAAAACAATTTGAAAATGGGGGTCTGGAAGTGGACACTGCCACGAAAGTGGTCACCATTCAGTTTTCAGAACCCATGGATCCGGATCATCGCGGTTTTGATTTTGGTCCCTTGGGAAAAGACTATGCCATGATCATGACCAAATACCTTGGTTTTTCAGAAGATCGAACCGAAGTGAGCTTCGAAGTCTCCTTACAACCTGGTAGAAAGTACCAATTGCAGTTGCCAAGCAAATTTATGGATGCTTCGGGTTATTTTAACAAGCCCTATCTTATTGAATTTGAGACAAAAAAATAGTTGGGAATAATACGTGTATCGTAGCGGGATATTGTTGCGTAAGATTTAGTCGATGCGGTAATTTTCGATAGCACTTTGTATTTGATCTGCCTCGGTGGTCTCCGGGAAAAATAGATAGCGTGGAGCAATAATAGGTTTTACCTTTTCGATGGTAATTTTCGTAAGTGTCGAAAAAGGAAATTTCCCTTGGGTCATCGCTAGAAGCAGTGCCTCCATTTCCGGGAAGGCTTCATTCGTTTTTCCAATAACTTCTGCAATCCCTTTTAATTGATACCCTTTTTGTACCAGCACATCAATAAAGCTAAGGCAGACCTTATTGTTCATTTTGATATTTTTAACCGATTGGGGAGAGGCTATATTTGCAATGATAATTTCACCAGTTCCGTATTGGCAGAAAATCTCTTTTGGGGATACGTTCGGCATTCCGTCGGCATCGGTGGTTGCCAGCCAACACAAGACACTTTTGTCAATACTTTTTCGGATCGCTTCGGTAATCATTTCTTCATTTTTGGTCGTCTAAATTAGACATAAATTTCATGAATCTATTAATTTGAACGCTCTAAAAAGTCATCAAGTGCCGAGTAGCCATTCTTTCGTAATGGCTTTAAAAAAGACTTGTATTTAAGGCGTGAGAAGTCTTTTTTTTCTATTTCTGTATTCAATGGTAATCGGATATGTCGGTTCTTCAAATACAGATAAGGGTTCAGTACATTTTCTTTGGCAATAGGGTTAAAATCTGAGTCGGACCCATAATCGTTAAATTCAATTTTTACATGCCGATAAATATGGGTCCCTTTTAAACTAAAAGCCTTCAATAATACCTCTATTTCCTGCGGAAGGTAGGCCTCCTTAAAACGAGTATATCGAATGTGCCTATATCTTCTATGAAAGGTTTTTCCGTCTTTGTCGTACATTTCAGATTTGTAGAAAAGACGACGAACCCCATAGTTTTCATAATCGATCCATGCATAGCCGAGCAAGTCGCTGTGTGTTTTACTTTTTTGTAAAATATGGGTCAAAACACTGTCGGTTATCGGTGCTTGGTTCTGTCCAAAAGCCTGCGCATCGGCCGCCAATTTTTTTTTAGCAGCCTTAGATCGTTCATTGTCCTTTTTCAGGTCTTTTGCATCCGTATATCCTTGGTTGCGGGTTCTTACCGGTTTTGTTTTGATGAGGTAGTGTTTTCTGCCGTTGATCGTTTCAAAGTCGATCACTTTTCGGTAGTTCTTGCTAAAATCTTCTTTTAATAAAAACCCCTTTCCCTTTTTTGCCAAACCTGAAAATTCATACTGATCATAGAAATCATATAGGTTTAAGCGAATGGGTTCCGTACCGAAGGGAGGTTTTTTTAAGGTGTCGAATCGGGTAAAGTCTGCCGTTGTTTCTACGGTATCGATCTGCAGTACTAAACTTTCATTCGAATACCCTTTAAAATTGCTATTACCATACATCTTCATGGTCCCGAGAAAGTGTTTTTTGTTGGGGACCGAATCGTATTCAACAAAGAGGGTTTGTGTGACCTTCATTTTTGCAGAAACCCACTTGGTCTTGAAGTTTTGTTTGTTGTTCTTGTTAGACTCTTTGATTATTGGAAAGGCATTCAAAGGGGTAACGACAACTTCGTCCAGACTAAAAATAGCCTCGTCCAACACGATGGTAGCATTGATTTTAAGAACGGACAAGGTTATTTTTTTTGTTTTAAAACCAATGGCCGATACGGTAAGGGTCGTATCGATTGCATGGTTCGCAAGTTGAAGTTCGTAGAACCCGTTTTCATCGGAGCTTGTGCCACGATTTTCACTCAAATATAGATTGGCAAAATGTATAGGGGAACCATCCACCGCCGATAGCACCTGCCCCGTTATTTTAGATGGTTGCTGGCCAAACAAAAAAGCCATGTGTAGTAGGAAAAGCAGAAATAAAAGGGATTTTTTCATACCGATGTAAAATAGGTATTTCTAACTGGTTTCTGATGATTTGAGAGTCAAATGGTGTTCAAGTACCCGACTCTTAAACAATTGAATGCATTTTTTTCTGGTGGATGGAAGTTTTATTTATATATTTATAGTACAATTCGAGTAGTAAATTCCCTCATTTTTTAAAACCTGTATATAGCCGACCATTCATGGTCGGCGATTATCGTATTATTGAATTTTAGTAAGACACCTATGCGAAAATTATACTCCTACAAAGACCTTGAGGTTTCGGTGGCCGACGAAACGGAGGTTACTTTTTCAGTTGAACTTGTTTCCGATGGGAACATTATCGCCACTACCATCAACATTCCCAAGTTGCCGCCTGAAGAAGATCCTGTAATTGAAGACGCGGGCAGTGTCCCTATGGGAAAGGCAAAGGACTTAAGGGGCGATGCCACGGTGGTTTTTTCAGATATCATCAATTTGATTCCACAGGAAGATACCATTGAAATACATTATAAGGTCAACGATGAACTGGTGCTCGCCCATAAAAATCCAAAGTGTGAAGAAGTGCGGCCGCTTGTATTGCTGCTGATAAAATTTGTACCGTAATGAAAACAAAAATAGCAATCCTACTTTCTCTAATGACGGTATCGCTGGCATACTCCCAGGAAAAACTTACTCCACTTAAGGTGCCGGCGTCCCCTGCCTCAAGTGTCTTGGGACTTCAGCCAACTGTTGTGCTTACACCAAAATCGTACGATGCACTTGAAACGGCATTGTACTCGAATTTTCTTGGAGATAATGGAGTAAGTGTACCGGATGATTTTGCGCTCGAGTTTACACCCTATTGGACCAAAGACCATGGTCTCACTATATACGATTACCTTTATGCGAAAAGCTTGGGGGAACAACTGAAAAGAAATACGTCCTTTTCGGTGGCCACTACTCAAAACCTGGTCTTGAACGATTCAGTTAATTCTACGGCCATTGCCTTGGGTGTTCGCACCTCCTTGTATTTTCCCAATAAGAGTGATAAGCAAGCTGTAGATAGCCGTTTAAGTGAATTACGGGCGGGCCAAAGAACTATTTCTGCCATTGGAGCACAAGTAACGCCCTTTGCATTTACGGATGCTAGTTTTGAGGATTTCTGGGGCCATTCAAAAATGCATATCGAATCGTTTTTAAAGAAAGAATATCCCAATTTAACAACCGAAGAAACAAACCAATTTTTAAAAGACCTATTTGAAAAAGGAAAAGAAATGGGGTATAACAGTGGGGACAATGATACGTTCTTGGCAGCGTTTATCAATACCATAGATGAGAAATTGAACGGGAATCAATTGTATGTTGAATTTGAAGATTATATTAAAAATCGATATGGCCTTACACTTGATATTGCCTATGCGAATATGATCAGTTTTCCAACGAATGATTTTGAATATTCCATTTTGCCAAAACAGGCCATCTGGGTAACGCCGGCCTATAAGTTTAAGGACGAGTTCGATTTTCTAAAGGTGCTGGCCATAGTGCGATATGAATGGTACGATACGGATTACTATGCACGGTATTTTGAAAACACACAATTTTACAGCAACAACCTTGATTATGGACTGTCGGCCATTGGAGAATTCAATAAGTTTTCGATACAGTTAGAGTTGATAGGCCGAAGCAGCAGTGCCGAGATACCTTCGGGTTTCGATGCGCAAAACAATCCCCTGTTTCGAAAAGTAAGCGATTCCGATTTTCAATACATCGCTACTTTTAGCTACAACCTAACGGAGCAGATCAACCTGTCATACAGCCTTGGCAATCGTTTTGGGCCGGTAGCCAATGATCAAAACACCCTGGTATCGTTACTAGGGCTCAATTTTGGTTTTGGAGCTCCTAGCAAGAAAGATTTGGGTCTTGTGCAATTTAAAGGAGAGTAGACTTTTGGTGATTCTGGGGTAAATTGGCTAGTGCGGTAATGCCTGTTTTCTTTTCCGTTCCCTACGCAACCCAAGGAATAAGCTTGCGCTGCCTATTAAAAAGAAGGTAGGGAGCCACAACAAGACAGTAGCCTCGCTTAGGGTAAATTTACACAGGACGATACAGACGAATAGTAGAAACCCCGTTAGCTGCCAGAGTATATCTTTTTCCAATCGATCGTCCGTATCCAAAGTAGGAGTCAAATTAAACAGTAGCTTCAGTTCGTTCCATTCCCACACCAATAGCAATAGGTTGGCGGCCAGCATGAGTCCGGTGATGACGGGGGTAAAGGCAAAATAATACGAGAGGGTAATGACAAAGATATTCGCAATTACCGGTAAGTTCATCAAAGCACCTAATTTGGAATATTTTTGGGTCAGCAATAAAAAACCCGCCAGCAATTGGCTCACGCCAATGAACTTCCAATACAGACCGGATTGATACATGGTTTCAAAAAAATGCCATGCACTGGCAATGGGATTGTCGGCACCACTTTCAGCAGTAAAACGCAGCCCTTGTACTTTTACAAGACTGGCAAAAACAAAGGCACCGCCAATCAAATATCGTGTGTAAATTATAAATAGCTGAGGAAGTATTTTTTGCTTGATGGTTTTCATGAACGTAGCATCTGTCTTTAGGACGAATGAAAGGAAAGATTGTTACTTGGCTTTGTGGGATGTAACTCCCTTAAACAAAAAACTTCCAATTTCCCGAAGGAATAGTGCCAGCTAAAAAAGCCCTAAAGGAGCAAAAAAATATTGTCTTGGATGCTATTGTTCAATATCCGTGTTCGTTATTTGATAGTCATATTGATAAAAGCGCTTGGAGGGGGTAGAGGATTCCCAATAATCACCTATTTCAAAAATATTTCTGCCGGTTGTTTCGGGTTTATAAACTTTTAATATTTCATTGGATGTATTTGTTATGTATACCGAATCGACGCCGTCTAACGACACTTCAAGAAAGCCTCCAGTAGTAGAGAAGCCCTCCTGATATAAAATGGTTTCTTTCGATTCCATTTCAAAGGTTTTGTTTAAGTCTGTAAATTCAGCGGAGACAAATGTAATCGATAAATTTTGTGCAGTAGTGTTCTCTATATTGGCGTCCATTACAGATGTAGGGTCGCAGCTAAAACACAGTAGGGCAGTTAAAATAACCAACGATACTCTTTTCATATTTTTTTATTTCAAAACAACTAAACAACGGTTTACCCTACTTGGGCGGGAATGGAAAGGGCCTTGATGATACAGCGTAGTTGGTTATTCAACAAAAAGGGTTAAATGCATACGGATCCTTTCGAATTATTCGCCTTGAAGAAAACCTAGCTTGTTAGGGAGTATCCCTTAAAAACGAAAAGAAAGTTATATACAAAGTACGGCCCGATATACGCGAACATATATAGGTCTCGATGCAATTTAAAGAATCAGATTCACACAAGGAACGCTGTCTATAAAGTATTTCTTTTGTAGATAGAAATTATGGGAGTGCTATAAACTTAAATAGAAAGTAAGCGTTCAACCAATAGCATGCTATTGGGTGCAAAATTTTAATACGTTACTTGTCCGTCATTATTGAAGTTTGGACTGGTATAAATGTAAAAATGAACCTCATTTTCGGGAAACTCACCCAATATTTTATCCCAATCCTTGGTATCTCTTCTCGCAATGGCGTAATTAGGATTTATATACGGTTTAATATGATGCAATATTTCTTGTATTAATTTGGTGTGTTTTGAATACATATGTATTTCCCAAGACCTTGCGATATCACTTCTGGGAAATGAACCTGATTCAAAATCGGTTAAAAACTCCGCTTCATCTAACAAAGCTGCAAGATTGCGTATAATTGTATCGTTCTTAGGAGTCTTTTGGTCCACATGAAATTTAATTTTTGGGATGCCCCTATGCGCCTTTCGAACCTTCTGTAGCTTCTGTTTAATCGCTTGTTTTCTTTCCTTTGAAAATGGTTTAAAAATCCCACTTGCGGCAACTTGGTTTCCAGCTTTCAATTCCCTGATCAGTTTTTTCAAAGCAGTGATGGAATCGAGTTCAGGATAGTTTTTTAAGGCAACCTCTTCAAAGGATGTGATCGTTCCTTTTAAATAATTCATTTTAACGGTGATAATACTATCTTTCTCAGCCTCAAATTTTAGATTTAATTCAGAACTTTCCTTCTGGAAATTAAGGTTGTCTTCTGCGGTAAGTAATGTGGATTTTAAGTATTCGGAAGTGAAGTGTCCATACAAAACAACCATAATGGTTAACAATGCCAGGCCAATGATTGCTTTTGGTACATGCACTTTAAGTTTTTTGAATTTTACGATAGATTTGATAGGTGGCTTTCTTTTCAAAAGAATTTGAAAAACGACAAGCAACATTATGGTAATTGGCGCAAGTATTTTTAGCAATAACATATTTATTTGTTTTTCCTTTACGTATCTACTTAAATGAACTGTTGGCATTTTGATAAAATCCTGTCGGTTCGAGTGAATTTCAATGATAAAAAGCAAAATTCATTTCGAGAACAAAAGTTTAAAAAAAACGGGTCTTATTATACATGTATTAAAAAATACAAAATTCCCCCAATGCGTATTAAAATCAATATGATTTAACGAGGGAAATAGTTGGGAGAGGAATGGCCATCCAAGCCTTAGATGCGAGCATTACTACCCTTGGCCGGGTTGCTTGGTAGTTTTATCTCACTTTGAAAGTACAACATTCCACAAAAAAACCTCAAGTTTCCTTGAGGCTTCCTTAGTAGCGGGAACTGCCCCGACGCTTCGGGGGAGTGTTCGCATCTTGATATTCGCTCTTTGGCGAATCGTCAATGACCCGTGACCTTTTATTCTATTTAAAATATAGGAAAATAAAAAACCTCAAGTTTCCTTGAGGCTTCCTTAGTAGCGGGAACTGGACTCGAACCAGTGACCTTCGGGTTATGAGCCCGACGAGCTACCTACTGCTCTATCCCGCGATGTGGACGGCAAAGATACAACACATTCTTGGTTTAATCAAAACTTGTTTGAATAATCTTTTCAGATCCATTGGACAAAAAAAATTCTTAAAATCCATACCTTCGGATTTTACAGTCTATGGAAACGATCAATAGCTTTTTGCAAGATGCCAATTCCTATGCCAATTGGCCCATGTTTATTTTACTAATAGGAGGCGGGTTGCTTCTCGTTTTTTACTCGAAATTTTTACCCTATCGCTTTTTCGGACATGCAATCGCTATTACGGCCGGGAAGTATGATGATAAGAATGCCAAAGGGGAAGTGAGTTCTTTTCAGGCCTTGTCTGCGGCGGTTGCCGCTACGGTCGGCTTGGGAAATATCTCGGGGGTCGCCATTGCCATCCACGATGGAGGACCAGGGGTCGTCTTCTGGATTTGGGTCACTGCCTTGATCGGGATGTGCATCAAATTTTATAGCTGTAGCCTCTCTATCATGTTTCGCGGTACAGATTCGGAGGGGAAATTACAAGGCGGCCCCATGTATTACATTACAAAAGGATTGGGTGAAAAATGGAGGCCACTAGCCGTTTTTTTTGCCATATGCGGTCTTTTTGGTTTCCTTGGCGTATTTACTGCCAACCAATTTACAGACACCTTTATGACCGTTATACGACCCGAGGAGAACCTAATAGCACTTGGTGGCACAGCCGAAGACCCCTTATTTTATTGGAAATTTTCTATTGGTATCGTACTTGCGATCGTAACCTCCTTTGTGATTTTTGGCGGACTTGCCAAAATCGCTAAGGTTGCCTCTGCAATTGTTCCTTTTATGGTGGCCGTTTATTTAATTGCTGTGGTCGTTGTCATGGTGATGAATGCTTCCGAAATTATACCTTCCTTGAAATTGATCATTACCGAAGCTTGGAATTTTAATACCATCGTTACCGGCGGTTTCTGGGGCTTGATCATCATCGGCGTTAAACGCGCGATGTTCTCGAACGAAGCCGGTCTTGGGTCGGCCCCAATGTACCATGGGCAATCCAAAACCGATAATCCGATCAAAGAAGGTTTGGTGGCGAGTTTAGGGCCGTTTATTGACACGATCCTGGTCTGTACCTTTACCGCTATTGTTATTATTCTAAGCGGTGCCTACCTCGAAGATTCCAGTGGCATCGTAATGACCCTGAGCGCTTTTGAAAAGTCGCTGTTTGGCTTTGGAGACGACCTTTTAATGATTATTGTAACCGCCTTCGCCATGTCTACCTTATTTACCTACTCCTACTACGGGGTAAAAAGTTTGTCTTTCTTGACCAATGCGAAAATTGGAAGGCTTTACAATGTATACTTTGTATTAATGATCGTCTTTGCGGCGGTCGCTTCTTTAGAATTGGTAAAGAACCTGATAGATTTGTCCTATGCGCTTATGGTGATACCGAACATGATTGCGGTATTGTTATTGGCCCCAAAGGTGAATGCTGCTGCCAAGGAGTATATGGCGAAACTAAAAAGCAAGGCCTTATAGGTTTTTAAAGCTTGCGACATAGCACTACCTTTGTCGTATGGAAACCAAACACAAAGCCGGCTTTGTAAATATCATCGGGAATCCCAATGTGGGGAAGTCGACCCTTATGAATGCCTTCGTGGGGGAAAAACTTTCAATTATTACTTCGAAGGCGCAGACCACACGGCACCGAATTCTGGGCATTGTGAACGGGGATGACTTTCAAGTAATCTTATCCGATACTCCGGGAATCATCAAACCGGCCTATGAATTGCAGTCCTCCATGATGAATTTTGTCAAATCGGCCTTTGAGGATGCCGATGTATTGCTTTATATGGTTGAAATTGGAGAGAAAGCCTTAAAGGATGAGGCGTTTTTCGAGAAAATAAAGAATAGTAAGATACCCGTATTGCTATTGTTGAATAAAGTAGATACGGCTACCCAAGAATTGTTGGAAGAACAAGTGCAGTATTGGCAAGGGCTATTGCCCGGCGTAGAGTTGCATCCTATTTCAGCACTCTCGAATTTTAATGTAAAGAATGTTTTTGAACGTATCATCGAATTGCTTCCCGAGGCACATCCGTATTATCCAAAAGACCAATTGACCGATAAACCTGAGCGGTTTTTTGTAAACGAGACCATACGAGAGAAAATCTTAATGCACTATAAAAAGGAAATTCCGTATGCCGTTGAGATTGAAACCGAGGAATTTTTTGAAGACGATGATATTATTAGGATGCGATCGGTAATCATGGTTGAACGCGATTCCCAAAAAGGAATTATTATCGGGCATAAGGGTAGTGCTTTGAAGAGAGTGGGAATCGAATCTCGAAAGGACTTGGAAAAATTCTTTGGGAAACAAGTACATATAGAACTGTATGTGAAGGTAAACAAGAATTGGCGCAGCAATGCACGGCAGTTAAAACGTTTTGGTTACAATAACTAAACCTTGGTAACCTTTTGATAGTAGTCGACTAACTATTTTTTTTTATTGGCCTAACACCAACTTGGTATAGGAACTTCATCTTTGAATCACTAAAACCGATCAAGATGAAGAATACAACTAATTGGGCCTTATTGGCTTTTCTATTTTTTACATTTTCCTGCAGCAAACTAGACGATTTTATAGGCGATGGGCATGATGACGATACGCCCGAAGCGCCCGTTTCCGTCGATTTTAGATTTAGGGCTTCTATACAGGTAGGGGGCGAGGGCGCCGCTGAGATTTCGGCCTTTGATCCTTTGACCAATAAATTGTTCGTCGTAAATGTGGAAGTTGATGAAGTGTCCGTGTTTGATATCACTGATATTGATAATCCTATAAAACGACCTTCACTGACTTTAAATGGGGTGGGGAAACCCAACAGCGTTTCGGTGAGCAATGGCAAGTTGGCCGTGGCCGTCGAGGCTTTCGACAAACAGGCAAATGGGTATATCAAGATATATGATACCGAAACTTTGACTTTTTTAACCGCCTATGGTACAGGTGCGTTGCCAGATATGGTCACCTTTTCTCCAGATGGAAAATACCTTGTATCCGCGAATGAAGGAGAACCGAACAATGATTATACAAACGATCCTTATGGCAGTATCACGATTGTGAATATAGATGATAGCAGCGCCAGTACCATTTCGTTCAGTGGCTTTGAAAGCCAATTAAATGCCTTAAAAGAAAAAGGGTTTCGGGTTTTTGGCCCCAATGCCAGTTTGGCGATGGATGTAGAACCTGAATATGTGGCGGTTTCGGAGGATTCAAAAACCGCTTGGGTAACGCTACAGGAAAACAACGGGGTTGCCAAAGTGAATTTAGAAGCTGCCGTGATAGAAGCCATTTATCCACTGGGGTTTAAAGATCATTCCTTGCCAGGAAATGAGATCGATCCAAGTAATAAGGATGATCAAATGGTATTGGCCAATTATCCGGTATTCGGAATCTATCAACCCGATGCCATTGCGTATGTAATGATCAACGGATCTGAATATATTATTTCGGCCAACGAAGGTGATGCGAGAGAATATGAGGGCAATCCGGGCTTTGTAGAGGAAGAACGAATCAAGGATATCTTGCTAGATAGTATCGCCTTTCCCAATTATGCAGAACTACAAGAAGAGGAGGTTTTGGGAAGGTTGAAAATTACGACGACCCTAGGTGATCCAGATGGTGACGGTTTCTTTAACCAACTCTTTAGCTATGGGGCACGTTCCTTTACTATATGGACGGCGGATGGTGCCATGGTATATGATAGTGGTAGTGAGATTGCCCGAAAGACCTTGGAGTTGACTCCCGACGTATTTAATGGCGGCGATAGCCGCAGTGATGACAAAGGAGCCGAGCCAGAATCTGTAGAAGTGTTAAAGGTCGGAGACCGCTATCTTCTTTTTGTAGGTCTGGAGCGCAACGATCAAGTGATGGTATACGATATTTCAGATCCTAGTTCCCCCAAATTTTTGGATTTGCTTTCAAACGCTGGTGACGAAGGCCCAGAAGGGCTTTTGGCCATCCCAGCGGCGGAGAGTCCCACCGGAAAAGACCTACTTGTGGTTAGTAATGAGGATACGGGAGGAGTTACTTTTTACGAAAATTAAATCCAAATAGTATCCGAAAAATTCGATTCGGTGAAAGGGAGGTGCTCGTCACCTCCCTTTTCTGTTTATTTTGAATACCTTTGCCGATTAAAACCAAGATATGGGCGCTATTGTTGCCATTGTAGGAAGACCGAATGTAGGGAAGTCGACATTTTTTAATCGACTGATTCAACGAAGGGAAGCAATTGTTGATGCGGTAAGCGGGGTTACCCGTGACCGTCATTACGGAAAGAGCGATTGGAACGGAAAAGAATTTTCCCTAATTGATACAGGAGGATATATTGTTGGTAGTGATGATATATTCGAAAAAGAGATCGACAAACAGGTAGAATTGGCGATCGATGAGGCCGATGCCATTATTTTTATGGTCGATGTAGAATCGGGCGTCACTGGAATGGACGAGGATGTGGCCAAGCTATTGCGACGGGTTGATAAGCCCGTTTTTTTAGCGATAAATAAGGTCGACAATGCAAAGCGTGCTGCGGATGCGGTAGAGTTTTATGCCTTGGGCCTTGGAGAATATTTCACACTGTCTAGCATTAATGGAGGGGGAACAGGCGAATTGCTCGATGCACTAGTGGCCGTATTGCCAGAAGTGGAAGAAGAAGTAGACGAATTGCCCAGATTTGCGGTAGTGGGGCGACCCAATGCGGGGAAATCCTCTTTCATCAATGCGCTCATCGGAGAAGACCGGTACATCGTTACCGATATTGCCGGCACCACACGCGATAGTATCGATACGAAGTACAATCGATTTGGATTTGAGTTCAACTTGATCGACACGGCCGGAATTCGCAGAAAGGCCAAAGTGAAAGAAGATTTGGAATTCTATTCGGTCATGCGTTCGGTACGTGCCATAGAACACAGCGATGTATGTATCTTATTGTTCGATGCTACCAGAGGTTTTGACGGGCAAGTGTCCAATATTTTTTGGCTGGCACAACGAAACAATAAAGGCATCGTTATTTTAGTGAATAAATGGGATTTGGTCGAGGACAAAGAAACCAATACCATGAAAGAGTATACGATCCGAATCAAACAGGCGATAGAACCGTTTGTAGATGTGCCTATTATTTTTATTTCTGTATTGAACAAACAACGAATTTATAAGGCGATCGAAACGGCTGTTGAGGTGTATAAGAACCGTTCTAAAAAAATTAAGACAAGCGAACTCAATGACGTAATGCACCCCATAATCGAGCATACACCGCCTCCTGCTTATAAAGACAAGTACGTAAAGATCAAATACATCACCCAATTACCAACACCCTATCCGCAATTTGCGTTCTTTTGCAACCTTCCGCAGTACGTTAGAGAGCCATACAAGCGATTTTTAGAAAACAAGTTGCGCGAGAATTTTGATTTTACCGGAGTGCCCGTTACAATTTATATGCGAAAGAAGTAGGCGAATGGAATAGTTTTTGTGCCGTTTGGAAACCATAAAAGGGCGTTATGGGTAAAAAACTACAATTTCTTTTTCTTTTCACTTTTATTGCCACCCATGGCCAGGTTAAAAAAACGAATGCTACTTTCGAAGCAGCTGCCTTATCAATGGCCGCTCCCTATGAAAACGTTCATCTTCATTTGAACAAAACCACCCTGGCAAAAGGTGAGAATTTGTGGTTTACAGCCTATGTTCAAGATCAATTAACGGCAGCACCCTCCAAAGAGACGACCAATCTACACGTAGCAATCTACAATACGGAAGCAAAGGAAGTAAAAAGAAAGTTGTTATATGTGGAAAATGGCGTGGCTACTGGCCACTTCGCAATAGACAGTGCGTTTACCGGGAAAGAGTACCTGATTTTATCATGGACGGGCCATATGCAAAATATTAAGGCATTGAAGCCCTATGCCCAAGAAATTCGGATAGCGGATTTCCTGGGCGGGACCAAGACCGAAAAAACGGATAGCATTTCTCTTCAAGTGTATCCGGAAGGAGGCGAATTGGTTGCTGAAGCCTTCAATAATGTCGGATTGTATAGTGTTGCCAATGGTATGGGAATCCCATTAAAGAGCATAGAACTAGTGGATGATGAAGGCACTTCCATCGTAAAGGGTATCGCCACGAATAAAGAGGGTTTTGGAAAGGTGGGTTTTGTGCCTGCACCTAACAAGCGCTATTACTTGCGTCATCTTGGTTTTGATAATAAACCTTTGAAAACGGTTTTACCGGTGGCAGACAAAACGGCGGTGGGTTTGAGTGTCGACAATCTTACACAAGACCAGATTGTGTTCAAATTGGTAGCTTCCAAGGAAATGCTCAAGGAGAAAAAGGCGCAAACGTATGTATTGGCCATATATAAGAACAACAATGTTTTATTGGAAGATTGGGAAATAGATGGGAGGGAGCTAGCGATTGCTGTCAACAGGAATTTAGTTTCGTATGGTATCAATACCGCTGTGTTGTTTGATACTGCAATGCGACCAATTGCGCGTCGTATGTTCTATAATTATCGCGCATCGAACACTAGGATTCTCGATGTGACGACCGAGTATTGCAAAAATACTTCAGGAGACTCATTGCAAATCGATTTTGAACTTCCTACGAATGATAATCCCCCTGTAAGTTTAAGTGTTTCTGTACTTCCCAAAGGCTCTTTGGCCTATAACCCAAACCAATCCTTGCTTTCCGCCTTTCTAATAGCCCCGTATGTAAATAATCTGAAAGCCTTATACAATTACCCCAATGATACAAACAAACAAATGCAATACGCACTTGATATGCGTTTGCTTGTGGAGGGATGGGGTAGCTACTCTTGGACTTCCCGTATACCACAGACGGACGGTGTTTTAGCACCATTGGAATCGGGTATAGAAGTAACGGGGAAAGTTGTTGATGCCGACCTAACAATAGAAAAACAAGTGTATTTACAAACAGCTATTGCTAAAGAGATGGTCATAGAGCCGCTGGCTTCCGATAAATCTTTTCGTGCAAATATGCTATTGTATGATGGTGATTCGCTCGGTATAAGTCTTATAGGTAAGAAAGGGAAGCTGCGTTTGCCGAAAGTAAGGTTTGCCAATATAGAAAAACCGCCAGCACCGTCTACTTATAATCCTCGTGGTTTTTTTGGTGTTCCCAATAGCAAAGAAATGAGGTCTTCGAGTTCGGATGAGGAAATAGAAACATTTACACAAGATTCCCGTACGATTGCCTTGGAGGAGGTGGTGGTTACCGATAGGGCCATTCAAAATAATAAGATTTTGTTGAACTCTGCGGCAGTGGAAGGGCGTCGTATTACCGATGAGGATATCAAAAGATATACCACGATTCGTACTTACTTGCGAAAAGTGGGTTTCCGTATCCAAGTGAAGGGAGGTGCGGTTACCGTAATTACAGCAAGATGGCCCTACATGAGAGTGCCGGTTTATATCAACGGAATGCTTTCGACTTCTGGGGAGTTGTTAAATATGCCATTAAGCAGTTCAGAAACGATTTTTTATGATCAGGATACGACCGATGGAGGGGTTTTTGTTTCCATTACATTGCGGGAAGGGCATTATATCCTTCCGGAAAACCGCAATAAGTTTGTTCGAACGTTCATTACAAATGGCTATGCCAGACCACACGAATATTTTAGCCCAATATATAGTACAACAAGTAGGAGTTTTAAAGAGTACGGGGCTATTTTCTGGAAGGGTAAATTGTTAGTGGAAAAGGAAGTGCCTTCCTCGCTTATGGTACCTTTATCAAATCAAAAAGGATTGCTACTGTTTATTGAAGGCATCGCGGCAGATGGTTCACTGATATCCCTAAAGAAGGAGATTGACCTTAAAACTACGAATTAAGAGTTTCACCCGCTGTTCTTTATGGTTGAAACAACGATAATTCTTTTTTGGTAGAACTTTCTCATAAGATTCACTTAAGGAGGTAATAGAACCAAGAGTGGCCTAAGGGGCGTTCGTCTATTATGACTGTCTGATGTACAGTTGGACTTTGACCTTTTTTTACTTCTTTATTCAAAGCAAAAGACTGTCTTGTCCTATGGGTAAATATGTTTAATTCCACTTATATATAAGGGAATCCAATCCATTTGAAATACCCTGATAATAGTTCCCTTCTCTAAAATGAGGAATAAAAGTGCTTTCGATTAC
>CALIIC010000068.1 GCA_938020445.1 uncultured Flavobacteriaceae bacterium
TCCCTTGTACTCGAGATGGGACTTGAACCCATACGGACTAATGTCCATTGGATTTTAAGTCCAACGTGTCTACCAATTCCACCACTCGAGCTAGACTGCTATTCAGCATGTCATGTTGACCAGATAGGCCAACCCCTGACCGTTAGAAACGGTATGGACGAAAAAAAACGCCGACATGCAGCGTTTTTTTGAGCGAAAAAAGGGATTCGAACCCTCGACCCCCACCTTGGCAAGGTGATGCTCTACCCCTGAGCTACTTTCGCGTTTGGTACTCTTAATTTTAAAGAACATGCATTAAAGAACGAATGCGGATGCAAATTTAATACAATTCTGTGAAAGGCAAAGAATTTTTTTAACAAAAGCGACAAAAGCTTTTAAAGCCTTGAAAAGTAGCGACCACTAAGAGCTTACTTTTTTATTTTTGGTCAGCAACCGTTTAATTTCGTTCAATTTCATAAGTGCCTCTACCGGTGTAAGGGTGTCAATATCGAGATGTGTAATTTCTTCCTTTATTTGTTCCAGCAAAGGGTCGTCCAAATTAAAAAAACTCAGTTGCATCTCGTTTTGTGCCGCTTGCAATTTATCGGTGAGTTCTTCGCTAGAATGTGATTTCTCTAGCTTCTTTAGGATTTTATTCGCCTTATGAATTACCTGCTGTGGCATACCGGCCATTTTTGCAACGTGAATTCCAAAGCTGTGTTCGCTACCTCCGGGGGTAAGCTTGCGTAAAAACAACACATTGTCTTTCAACTCTTTTACCGAGACGTTGAAATTTTTGATGCGCTCAAAAGTAGCGCCCATTTCATTGAGTTCGTGGTAATGGGTCGCGAAGAGCGTTTTGGCGCGCGCCGGGTGTTCGTGTAAATATTCGGAGATGGCCCAGGCGATCGAAATACCGTCATAAGTACTGGTGCCGCGACCGATCTCGTCTAAAAGTACGAGGCTACGCTCACTTAGGTTGTTTAGAATAGAGGCCGTCTCGTTCATTTCTACCATAAAGGTAGATTCGCCCATAGAGATATTATCACTTGCGCCCACCCGTGTAAAGATTTTGTCGACAAAGCCAATTTTAGCGGAGTCGGCAGGGATAAAACTACCCATCTGCGCCAAAAGCACGATCAAGGCGGTTTGCCTTAAAATGGCCGATTTACCACTCATATTGGGCCCTGTGATCATAATGATCTGCTGTTGCTCGCGATTCAGCAATACATCGTTGGCAATGTAGGGCTCTCCAAGGGGCAATTGCCGTTCAATTACAGGGTGGCGTCCATTTTTAATCGCTATTTCAGTAGAATCATCCATGACCGGGGCAACGTACCGATGCTCTTTGGCCAACTGCGTAAAACCGCAAAGGCAATCCAATTGGGCTATCTGCTGGGCATTGTTCTGTACAGGTAAAATGTATTCCTGCATCCAAACCACCAATTGCGAGAACAACTGTTGCTCTAAACTTAGAATGCGCTCTTCGGCACCCAAAATCTTACCTTCGTATTCTTTGAGTTCTTCGGTAATATATCGCTCGGCATTTACCAGGGTCTGCTTGCGGATCCATTCTTCGGGAACCTTGTCTTTATGCGTATTTCGAACTTCGATATAGTAACCAAAAACATTGTTAGAAGCTATTTTTAGGGAGGTAATACCAGTGCGTTCCGTTTCACGAGCCAACATTTTATCCAAATAGTCCTTGCCTGAAAAGGCAAGCCCCCGAAGCTCATCAAGTTCTGTGGAGTACCCATCGGCAATCGTTTTTCCTTTGGAAATTTGAACGGGTGCCTCTTCACTCAGCATTTCCTTAATTTTGGTTCGTAACAAATCACATAAATGCAGTTGGTCCGAAATCAATAAAAGTGCCTCGTTCTTACTTTGGGAAGTCAACTGTTTGATGGGAACAATGGCTTCCAAGGAGTTTTTGAGCTGTACCACTTCCTTCGGGTTGATTTTTCCGGTGGCCACCTTGGAAATAAGACGTTCTAAATCGCCCATTTGCCCAATCCAATGCTGCAGTTTTTCGAGACTTTCTTCTGCTTCCATTAAATGGGACACTACTTGATGGCGTCGCCGTATTTTTTCGATATTTTTTAAGGGAAGCGCCAACCAACGTTTAAGCAAACGCCCACCCATAGGAGAAATGGTCTTGTCAATGACATCTAATAAGGTAACCGCATTCAGATTGGTAGAATGGTAGAGCTCCAGGTTCCGAATAGTGAAGCGATCCATCCAAATATACTCCTCCTCTGCAATACGTTGGATCGTATTGATGTGCTGTAGCTGCCGGTGTTGGGTCTCCGAGAGGTAGTGGAGCACCACTCCCGAAGCAACGATTCCATGGGCCAAATGGTCCACACCAAACCCTTTGAGCGTGCTTGTTTTGAAATGTGTGGTGAGCGTCTCCAGGGCATAATCTTCTTGAAACACCCAGTCTTCCATAAAAAAGGTATGAAATTGGGAACCGAAAATTTCAAGAAAGTCTTTTTTGTGATTTTTGGAAACCAATACTTCATTTGGGGAAAAATTCTGTAGAAGTTTATCAATTTGCTCTTCACTGCCCTCGGCGGTCAAAAACTCCCCAGTGGAGATATCAACAAAAGCGACCCCCACAAGTTTTCGACCAAAATGTACCGCGCATAAAAAATTGTTCGCTTTTGCGGTAAGAATATCGTCGTTCATTGCAACACCTGGGGTCACCAGCTCGGTAACTCCCCGTTTTACAATGGTTTTTGTCATTTTTGGATCCTCAAGTTGGTCACAGATCGCAACACGTTGCCCGGCCTTTACAAGTTTTGGCAAATAGGTGTTGAGTGAATGATGCGGAAAACCTGCCAATTCGGTTCGGTCTCCTCCGTTGTTACGATGGGTTAAGATGATTCCCAGGATTTTAGATGCCTTTACCGCATCTTCGCCAAATGTCTCATAGAAATCCCCCACACGAAACAATAACAATGCATCAGGATACTTGGTCTTGATGGTATTGTACTGTTGCATTAAAGGAGTTACCTTCTTTGTTTTTCCTGTCTTTCCCAAACCGATTTTATTGAACTATTTTTGCACAAATCAACGTAGAACGAATGTAATAATTTTGTCCCATTCGCTCTACGATTGTTGATAGTATGGGGATAAGTTTTCGAAGAGGAAGTAATCAGTACGCAGTATTGACTATGTAGTGTGAAGTACAAAGAAATCAGCTTCGTATTTGAGTTTGACGTTTGTATTTGTGTTTGAATTTGTATTTGTTTAACCCTTAACCCAAAAAGATGCGTAAGTTATTGAACGACGAATTGAACCGCCTCACCGTTGACGGCTTTAAAATGGCAGAAAAAACCCCTATAGTGCTGGTTCTTGATGATATTCGAAGTTTGAACAATGTAGGGTCTGTCTTTCGAACGGCAGATGCCTTTTTAATTGAAAAGATCTACCTCTGTGGCATTACGGCGACCCCCCCGCATAAAGACATTCGAAAAACGGCCTTGGGTGCTACCGAAAGTGTGGCCTGGGAATATGCAGAAAATGCATTGGACCAAATACGGTCATTAAAAGCCCTTGGGTATACGACCATGGCCATTGAACAAGCGGAAAATGCAGCAATGCTCGATCAGGTACAAGTGAACGGGAAACAAAAATATGCGGTGGTATTTGGGAACGAAGTAAAAGGGGTTTCGCAAGAGGTGGTAGATGCCTGTGATCAGGTGATAGAAATTCCCCAATTTGGCACCAAACACTCGCTAAATATTTCGGTAAGTGCGGGGGTGGTCATATGGGATTTTTGGTCCAAGATAAAAAGATGATGAACCTTAAAACAATAAAACCCCAACGGAAGCCGTCAGGGTTTTATCTATGGTTTGAGTTAGTTTAGTTTCCTATTAGGAGATAGCAATTACGCAAATACATTTCTTCTATGCAAGCATTTCTGCCAAAAAAGTGTTAAAATGCTTTTTCCGTAGCGAAGTTTTGAATCTGATCAAGCACACTTTCGTAGTCGCGTTCGCTGGCGACAAAGTCTTTCTCGCTCACATCTACGATCAAGCTATTTTGACCGGGATAGCTGCGTATAAAGTCAAAATACCCTTGGTTGATATTGTTCAGATACTCCGCCGAAATGTTCTGTTCGTAATCCCGTCCTCTCTTCTGTATATTTTCTAAAAGCCGTTCTGTGGTTTGGTACAGGTAAACGTAAATTTTTGGCTTTTTAACTTCCTTGTACATTAGGTTGAACAACTTTCGATAGAGCCCGAACTCTTCTTTCTGAAGGGTAACCTGGGCAAAAATCAGCGATTTATAGATGTCATAATCACTTACCATAAAGCTTTTGAAGAGATCGTATTGCGATGTATCGTCTGTAAATTGCTGGTAACGATCCGCGAGGAAAGACATTTCCAACGGAAATGCATACCTGCTTTGGTCTTCATAGAATTTTGGAAGAAAAGGGTTGTCGGCAAACCGCTCTAAAACTAATTTGCCATTGAAATCTTCTGCGATTTTATGTGCCATAGTAGTTTTTCCTGCCCCTATGTTCCCTTCGATCGATATAAAACCGAGATGCGAAAAGAGGCTTTGTCGGTCTTTGTGCAATCGAAATGTAGTCTTTTCCAATGCGCCTTTATCCCTGCACTCCTGAAGTAGATTGCGGCTATCTTTGTTCAATACGGGGTGATAAAACTGTGGGGCAATATCTGCCAAGGGCCGCAATACGAACTTTCTAAAAGGAATTTCGGGATGTGGAATGATCAGACTTTGGCTTACAAAAGTTTCGTGTTCGTAATATAGGATGTCAATGTCGATGATACGAGGTTGGTACCCATCTTCCTGAAGGCGAATTCTACCCAAAGAGGTCTCGATTTCCAAAAGAGTATCGAGCAAGGCCTGCGGGGCCAAATCAGTTTGTAGGCGAATGCAGATATTAAGAAAATCATCGGCTTCAAAACCCCAGGCGGCACTTTGATACACAGGGGAAATACGTTCAATACGGCCTACACGTCGCTGTATGGCAAAAAGTGCCAGCTGAAGCTGGTTCGCTTTTTTTCCAAGATTGCTGCCAAGGGAAAGATATGCAGTTTTAAGGTCGGCCATAATTCAAGGCAAAGAAACAAAAAGTAGAGGGGAGTTCCCTACACTCTTCTTTACTTTTTCTTTCTAAGGGGGATTATTAAAAACCAGTAGGCGGTTTTTAGTGCAGAAATGACTTTCTGATTAAAAAAACGACCGTATCTATGAGAAGTTGGTCGGGAAAATGAACCTGAAACAAAAAGGTATAACGGAGTTCATTATCTTTACCCCATAATTTTAGCTAGTATCGAATGAAGTTTTTAAGAAATTTATTGGCAGCCATTCTAGGGTGTCTTATTGCCATTGGGATTATTTTTATGATGTTTCTCATTTTTGCCAGTTTGGTGGGTAGTTCCGACGACGGGGTTACGGTAAAGTCGAATTCCGTTTTAGAATTGCAATTGCAACTTCCTATTAGCGATTATGCAGGGAATAATGAGGCGGATCCGTTTGGAGGTATTTTTGAAAAATCGCAAGGCCTCGATGAGATTTTAAAAGCCATTGCTGTCGCCAAGAATGATGATGATATCAAAGGCATCAGTATCAATAACAACTTTATGATTGCTGGTATGGCTCAAACCCAGGCCATTCGAAAGGCTTTAAAAGACTTTAAGGAAGACGGTAAATTTGTGTATGCATACGGAGATTTCTATATGCAGAAAGACTATTATTTGGCAAGTGTTGCCGATGCCATTTATTTGAACCCTGTTGGCGGTATGGAATTTAAGGGCTTGGCCTCCGAGGTGCTTTTTTACAAAGACTTTCAGGAAAAGACGGGAGTAAAGATGGAGGTCATTCGCCATGGGAAATATAAGAGTGCGGTAGAACCCTTTTTATCCAATGAAATGAGTGATGCCAATCGCACGCAAATTCAAGAATTGATCAATTCGTTGTGGGGCTCCATGGTTGTAGAAATATCCGAAGGGCGCAATCTAAACGAACAGGCATTAAATACAATAGCCGATACTTTGGGGGGCAGATCACCAAAGTTGGCGGTAGCATCTGGCCTGGTAGACGAGTTGCTTTTTTTCGATGAGTATGAAGCCAAACTGAGGGAAGCACTTTCGCTGAACGAAGACGATGATTTGAATACCATCTTATTGGAAGACTATGTCATACGTTCCAATAAAAAGAACAAGGCAAAAGGGAAAGATCGTATCGCGGTTATTTATGCCCAAGGTGAAATTCTGTACGGAGAAGGGAGCCAAGAAACGATCGGTCAGGGAATTATGACAGAGGCCATTCGCAAGGCAAAGGACAATGAGGCGGTAAAGGCTATCGTTTTACGCGTAAATTCTCCCGGAGGTAATGCGTTGACCTCTGATATCATTTGGCGAGAAATTGAACTGGCCAAAGAGTCAAAACCAGTAGTGGTCTCTATGGGCAATGTTGCTGCCTCGGGAGGGTATTACATTGCGGTTGGTGCAGATAAAATATTCGCTGAACCCACAACTATTACAGGCTCCATAGGCGTGTTCGGTACCATTCCGAATATTACCGAACTGGCCGAAAATATTGGCATCAATGCAGAACAGGTCGGTACGAACAAAAATTCGGTCGACTATTCGTTGTTCGAACCAATGACCCCCGCTTTTAGAAGTGTGGTTCAGGAAGGTATAGAAGAAGTATATGATACTTTTTTAGAAAGGGTTTCGCAAGGGCGAAATATTACAATGGCAGAGGCCGATAGTTTGGCACAAGGTAGGGTGTGGAGCGGTGTTGATGCCAAAAGATTGGGCTTGGTAGACGAACTTGGTGGGTTGAACGACGCCATTGCCGCCGCTGCCGAACTGGCAGAAATTGAAGCCTATGGGATTCGAAAGTATCCCAAATACAAAAGCGGATTCGAGAAATTAATGGAAGATTTGGGTGGGGTACGCCTCAATGCCCAACAAAGCTTCATAGAAGAAGAAATAGGCACAGAAGCATATACCATTCTAAAACAGATGAAATCTGCAATGGAACAGAAAGGGATTCAAGCAAGAATGCCCTTTGTTTTGAACATAAAATAATAGATGACGCAAAGGGACACGAAACTGGCCTACCAGATTTATTTATATCTGGGAGCACTGTTCATTACCTCATTAGTGGTATCGAACCTTATTTTTCAAAAATTCTTTTATTGGAACCCTTTTGGGGATATCCAGATTCTTGGAGCCTCCCTTTTTGAAGTATCCGTGGGTATCTTACCCTATCCGATTACCTTTTTGATTACCGATCTAATCTCAGAAATCTTTGGGCGAAAAAAGGCGAACCAAATTGTTACTGCCGGTATTTTTGCCTCTTTCTTTTCCATGGGAATTGTTCTATTGGCCGATATGGCCCCCGCAATTCCGTCCTCTCCGATAAATGACGAGATCTTTACCAAGGTGTTTGCATTGTCGCCCATTGCCGTTTTGGCATCGATGATCGCTTACCTGTTGGCGCAGTATATAGACATTGCGCTGTATCATTTTTGGAAACGACTTACCAAAGGGAAACACCTTTGGCTGCGCAATAATTTTTCTACCTATTTATCACAGTTTGTCGATACCTTCGCCGTTGTTGGCTTACTCTGTGTTTTTAAGGTGCTGCCATGGGATTTGTTTTTTGGTCTCTTGGTGAGCGGCTTTCTTTTTAAGGTTTTTATAGCATTTCTCGACACCCCTTTGCTCTATTTCTTCGTATATCTAATAAGAAAACGATTTGGTCTTGAAATCGGTGAGGAAATAAAGTTGGAAGCGTAAGAAATATTCCGCTCTTCGCAGAGTTATAGACCTATAATAAATTTGTTGCCGAAATGGGGAAGAAGATCTTAAAAATAGTTGGTGTTGTTGTATTGTTGGTAATTGGTTTGCTAATCGCGGCCCCCTTTGTTCTGGAGGCAAAAATCGGAGAACTCCTAAAAAATAATGTAAACAATAATCTAAACGCTACCCTCGATTTCAAAGAGGCTCGACTCAGCTTGATCAAGAGTTTTCCAAATGCCGAAGTCGGTCTTGAAGGGGTTACTTTAATCAACAAAGCCCCCTTTAAAGGTGACACCCTTTTTGCAGCAAAAAAGCTGGAGCTTAAAATGGGTATTAGCCAACTTTTTAAAAACGAGTCGGAGGCGATAGCGATAGAAAACCTTTCGATAGATGGGGCATTGTTGAACATTCTTGTAGATACCGAAGAAAATGCCAACTATGACATTGGTAAAGACGATGGCGCTGAGCCTACGTCAGAAAGCAATGAATCGAGTGGTTTTCAGCTCGATTTAAAATCCTACGAATTGCTTAACACCCGTATTTCCTACCTGGACAATGCTGGCGGACTGCGTTTTGAATTGAATGAAGTACAGCATAGCGGTACTGGAGACCTCTCGTTAGAAACGTCGGAACTGCAGACAAAAACCGAGGCATTGGTTTCATTTGCAATGGATAGTACCAATTATTTGAACAACAATAAGATCAAACTGGATGCCTTGATCGGTATCGATCTGAAGGAGAACAAATATTCGTTTTTAAAGAATGAAGCCATTGTAAATCAACTGCACTTGGTTTTTGATGGGTTTGTAAAACTGAATGAAAACAATCAGGAAATCGATGTTAGCTTTAAAACGCCCTCCTCTGATTTTAAAAATTTCTTGGCAGTGATTCCCGAGACCTATTCCAAGAATATCGAAAATGTAAAGACCACCGGCAATTTTGAAGTGGCCGGGCGTTTTAATGGTACCGTTGATGAAACCCATATCCCTACATTCAATATTAGCATTAATTCGGACAATGCCTCTTTCAAGTATCCCGACCTTCCCAAGACCGTCCGTAATGTAAATATCGATACCAAGATTATCAATAAGACCGGTATTGCCGAAGATACCTACGTAGATATTGACAAGCTCTCGTTCATGATCGATGAAGATCGTTTCAATATGATGGCCAAAATCAAGGAACTGATGGGCAATACAAAGGTAAATGCGCATTTAGATGGTAAAATGAACTTGGCCAATATTGGGCAAGCATATCCGATACCGGCCGACTTGGACCTAAAAGGATTTTTAGATGCCGATATTACGACCGCCTTTGACATGGCCTCGGTCGAAAAAGAACAATATGAAAATACCCAGACCACCGGGACAATGAATTTAAGGGATTTTGAATACCGGTCAGATGAAATCGCGAACCCCATAACCTTAAAAAAAACGGCTCTGACTTTCAATCCTGAAACGGTTACCCTAAACGAATTAAGCGGTTCTACCGGGGCAACCGATTTTAATGCCAAGGGAACGATCAACAATTTGTTGGGCTTTCTTTTTAATGATGAAAAAGTGGCCGGGGATTTTGACCTCAACTCTGATACGTTCGCTATTGCCGATTTTATGGTGGAGGAAGAAGGTGTTGAAGCCGATGGGAAGGCTACCGAAACAACAGGAAGCACCGATGAGAAAATCAAGATTCCGTCTTTTCTAGATGCGAATATCAATGCTACCGCCAACACCGTATTGTATGACAACCTAACCCTTACGAATGTAAAGGGCAATCTGAAAATCAAAGATGAAACTGCGGTTTTAAGTAATATGACCTCTTCTATGTTCGACGGTAAGGTCTCCTTCAACGGTACCGTATCAACAAAGAACGAAACGCCTACCTTCGCCATGAAACTGGGAATGGATAAGTTAGAGGTAGGGGAAACTTTTAAGACAATAGAACTTTTTAAAGTACTCGCGCCCATTGCGCAAATGTTACAAGGTAAAATGGATTCCGATATTGAACTTGCAGGAAACCTGACCAATGATTTCAGTCCTGATCTCCTTTCGATTACAGGAAATGTCCTGGCCAATATTTTCACGAGGGAAGTAGCTACAGAAAAAACACCCTTGTTAGCTGCCTTGGATGCTAAATTGGATTTTATCGATATCAATAAATTGAATCTCGATGAACTAAAGACAAAGTTATCTTTTAAAGACGGCATCGTTAGTGTAAAGCCCTTTACGATCAAATACCAAGATATCGCGATCAATGTAGATGGAGGGCACACCTTTGATCAACAGCTCAACTACAAGGCGACTATGGAAGTACCGTCTAAGTACCTAGGAAAGGAAATCAACCGGTTGATAGCCAAAATTGACGATAAATCATTGGAAAACCTTACCATACCGGTAACGGCGAATATTGGAGGAGGCTACGCGAGCCCGGCCGTAACCACCGATTTTGCTTCCGGAGCCAAAAACCTGACCACGCAGTTGATAGAAATTCAAAAACAAAAATTAATTGGTCAAGGAAAAGACAAGGCCAAAGACCTGCTGACGGGAGTACTTGGAGGGAACACCGTAGAAAACGATTCTACAAAGAAGGATGCCAGCGTGGGCGATGATGTGAAGAATGTGCTTGGTGGTCTCTTGGGCAACAAGAAAAAAGATTCCGCGAAAACCGAGGCCGAGACACCAACAAAAGAGGAAGATGTCGTAAAAGAAAAAGCAAAGAATATTCTAGGCGGACTTTTAGGAGGTAAGAAGAAAAAAGATACGGCCGAATCGAAAAAAGATTCTACAAAAAATTAAGTTTTTAAATTTCAGTAGGGATCACCCATTTTTTTGATGCATCTCAACGAATAGTCGCACTGTTCCCCAGTGGCTGACGAAAGAAAATTGTAATTTAAGTGCTTAAAGTAAAGGCGAGTATATGAGCTTTTTAGCAAAATTGTTTATAAATGGAAGGGTGCTAAACCTGTTGGATACGAACATTCAGTTCTACCAACAAATGAACCCTGCCAATTTTAAACCGGCCGCCTTGCCAATGGGAGGTGTTTTTGAGATTACGCTAGAAGCCGATGGTACTACCGACTTATTGAACCTTGCACTTTCGCCCGATACCATGTGCGAGGGGTATATCCGATTTTACAAAAGAGACGGGATGACCAAAATGGTCGATTACGAATTTTATGATACGCACATTGTACGGTATCAACGTAATTTCGAAGGGTATTATGGGAAGGTGACCACCGATCGCTATATACTCTCACCAGGTATCCTTAGAATAGGGGATATGGTTTTTGAAAAATGGTGGAAGGTCTCTGATTTGGCTTCCAAAGATGAATTAGAAATGCCGACAACCCCTCCTCTTGAGGAGAAAATGCCGCAAATGACCGAGACCTATTACGAAGACACTGCTGGCAACCGCTTAACGAGCAATGAGCTTAACGTTGGGGATGAAGTGGTCTTTGTATTAAAAACCTTGGATGGGGTCGGCAAAACCGTGACGATCGATTTTGATGATAATGATCGGGATTTTGAATACCAGGGAAAGGTACTTAACGGGGATTTGCTAGAAGGAATTACCCTAGTGTCGAATACCCAGAAAATAAAACTTAAGGTGGTAGCACCTCAAAACTGAGATAATGGGAAAAGTATGGTTTGATGAGTTTACCAATATTGGTTTGAATTTTAATCCACTTACTATAATATCTCCAAAAATAACCGATGCGTATTTTGCGCAAAAACATGTGACTGCAGGTACCGCCGCTGTCGGAAATACACCTGCGACTGCCCCCACATTAGCGTTAAGGGAGATTACCGAAGGTATTTTAGGGAGAACCGTTTTCATTGTAGTAGATACTGAAGATTTGCAAGGCAACGATGTTGAAATAGAATTGCTTAGGCACGATGATGGTACTAATGACGTATTAAGTGTCACGGACGGCACTGCAGACGTTGCCAGTTTTACGGCATCCGTCGGGGATACCACTGCGTTAGATGATGCGGATGGCAATAACCCATATGGTAATTTAGTAGATTTTGAGGATAAAGTTATTTTCAAAATAGACTTCCGTCCCCACGCGCGAACCGATTTTGATACTTGGGCAACAGAAATAAATACTGCAGCGGCTCCCTCCATCAAAATACGCGTAAAACCCGCAGATAGTGGGTTATTTGTAAATTATGACCTTACCGGAAATAGCCTTACCCACCCCGATGGGTTTATATTTGGGGAATATGCCATTGAAAACAAGAATGTATATGAGATTTATCATGCAGATAATACGTTCAATTTTAATCCCAACTTTAACGATTATGGCAATACCCAGAGAAGGAGGCCTATCTCCAAGTTAAATAATAGCGCGACCAACACCGTCGGATACATTTACAAAGATCTGATCGATAATGAGCATGAAGTTTGTGAAAGCGAACTGTTTGATGCCATAGAAAAAGACCGTCATGCTATTCCAAATAATTACAATCTAGCCCAAACTGCTTTTGAAGATGTTCTGCTAAGGCTAAACCCGCATCCTACCAACCCAGGAGTAAATATCCCCATTTTCACGAATGACGCCCAGCAAGTAAATGATGCTCTTGTACAAAATAACTTAACCGAAACTCCGGCTGATTTGTTTCAAATGGTGACAGATTATGGGAACATCATAAGCGGGGGTACGTCAGATGCTCAAATTGTTGCAAACCTCGCTGCGCAAACTCAAAATGTTCAAACCTTGATGAACAATTCTTCTGCTGCAGAGCGGCAGAATATGCTACTTATTGATAATGTTATAGATCAAACAAGCTATGCACTTGAGGGGGTCGATGCTAGATTTACCTGTGAATATCCGTTAGGAGTGGTTACCTCTGGAGACACAAGCCAAAATTTAAGAAGAAGATATTATAGAAATATGAATATCAACACCCCTATAAAGTTAATTGACGCTCAATTTGAACCTCTGGTAAATCTTGCAAATAAAAATACGAATCAGCCGGCGTTAAATTATACAAATGGAAGTTTAACCATTGCATTTAATTACAGAGCGTCAAGAAGACGTTATGCCAATCCGGATGTCTTCGCCGGCTTTTTAGGCGCTTTGGCACAGTTAAATTATGCGCAAAATGCCGCAAATGTTGTTTCATCGGGCTTTAGTTTTCCTGACGGATCTTGCTACCCCAGTAGTACTCATGTTAACGGTGAAGCTTGTGATACAATGTATTTTAATCAAATAGGGCAACTAGAAGCGTATCAGCAGCCTTTTATTGATGCGTTATGGGGGTATGGCATATTTGATCATTTAATGGGCGATAATACGACACTCTTTCCTATCGTGTACAATCACGCAAGAAGGTTTGCAAGGCACAATGATCACTTACATTCGTATCGTTTTAATCATAATAACAGAGATTACCTTCACTCACTTAATCCGTAGCCAATGAGGGTTTCAATATTTTTTTTCGCTACACTCTTCGTTTTAGTCTCGTGTAAGAGATTAGGAAAGGAATCTCCTTCTATGCCTACCGCTGCTACAAGCATTAGTTTTGAGGATTCAATACCTCAAAAAGAGCAACAACCAAAGAGCGATGTTCATTTTGATCTAAAACTAGATAGTTTAAAAACAATTGAATTACCCATTGGTTCTGAACTCTTGGCTTCACATCAATTCCCTAAAAAATTCGGATTGGATGGTGAAGCGTATTTGGATTATTTTGATGGCGAAAGAGAAGCAGATCTCCAAACAAAATCGCTATCAAAAATAGTAAATCAGAATAGGTCTTACTTTACTTCAAATACGCTTGATACAGCGTATCTAAAAGGTGCGTTAGAATTCAACTACTTTTACAAGCTGGTGCTGAAAGACACCATATTCAATAGAAGAAATATCAAGACTATAGGCAAAATAACGCATGGGGAAAATCATTTTGTGTTATGTTCAATAGTTCACAATACCGTTCCGTTGTATGCGTCTATAGTATTGTGCTCTATAGATGGCAATGATCGTATTAAGGATGCATTGGTACTTTTTGATGAGCAGGAGGAGAGTCTTTCTCGAACCAATGAATTATTTTTTATAAATAGAAATTTCGTAATTACTAAAAAGTATTTTACTGGTTTTGAAGGCATCACTCACTTTGAAAGGGAAGCGTTTTTTGCCGTAAATGACGAAGGGCATTTTATCGGATATTACAACACCAATGGTGCTTATGAAAGTGATATGGAGCAAGGCGTTGTTAAAAATAATACCCGTGAAGGGCCATGGATTGATAAGAAGAAGTTAGAAATTCAAATATCGGGATATGGTGCTTATGGTTTTGTTGAGTCTAATTATAGTAATAAACAAGCGGTCGGAACATGGAATTATTACGAACTTAAATACGATCAAGATATAGACGGAGACCCTATTTTTAAAACTGCGACGAAAGGTACTTTACTGTATACCGAAGAGTACAAAAATGGAAAACTCTTAAAAAGAGAATTTGTTAAGGAGTAGCTAGGTAATCAGCGAATTCTAACTTTAAATTAGTATTATCTTGTAAAGTGTTTAAATAGAAAAATAGCTCGGGCATATCCCAGCTTTTTTTAATTGAAACTTAATCCCAGCCACTGTCAAAAACCTTTTTACCACCAACATAGGTCTGTAAAATGGTTGCATCTTTAACGGCCTCGGGTGCAATAGTTCTTAAATCTTTACTGATTATCACAAAATCGGCCAGTTTGCCCACTTCCAATGTGCCTTTTATTCCCTCGTCAAAAGAACTGTAGGCGGCATTGCGCGTATACGCGAATAGTGCGTCCTCTACCTCGATTTTCTCCTTGGGTATCCAACCATCCGGGTTTTGGTCATTCAACGTACGGCGGGTGGCAGCTGCATATATGCCAAGTAGGGGCGAAGCCGGCGCCACGGGCCAGTCGCTTCCAAAGGTTAGCATCGCGCCGCTTTGTAACAAAGAATTGAATGCATAGGTCGTACGAATTCGATCTGGGCCGATCAGTTCCTCGGCCCATCGGCCGTCATCAATTGCGTGATACGGTTGCACACTGGCGATTACCTTTAATTTAGAAAATCGGGCAATGTCCTCGGGTGCCAAGTGCTGGGCGTGTTCGATCCGTAACCTCCTGTCCGAAGGGCCTAGTTCTTTGATCAGTTTTTGATAAGCATCGAGTAGTTCTTTGTTCGCTCTGTCCCCGATAGCATGCACGGCTATTTGTAACCCTTGTTTGTCGGCTTCAAGCGCCTGTTGGTAGATCAACCCTAAATCATTAATGAATATGCCTGAATCTGAGGTCTTATCGGTGTACGGAGCCAGAAACGCTGCTGTGTGGGAACCGAGCGACCCGTCGACAAAGCCTTTTAAGAGTCCGTTCTTTAACCATTTTGTCTGTACCCTACTTTCATTTGTCAATGTGTTCCATTTGCCCAGGGGGTCGGCAGCATAGATTCGGATTTTAAGGTCTTTGGCCTCTTGCATTTTTTGCAGTATTGCAAAGCCGCCCAAACTGTCGACATCGTGAATAGAAGTAACGCCCTGAGATACCAAATAATCCTGCGCTTTTTGAATGGCAAGCTCTTTTTGCGCTTGGTTCAGCGATGGGATTTTATTGAGCACCAAATACATTGCTTCACTTTTTAAGATTCCTGTAGGGGTGCCATCGGGGTTTCGAACTATTTCCCCGTTGGGTACTCCAGGGGAATCTTTGTCAATACCCGCGATTTTCAAAGCTGCGGAATTGGCGAGGATCATATGGCCGTCCATGCGGTAAATCGCGACCGGATTGTTTTGCGTGAATTCGTCGATCCATGTTTTGGAAGGTAGTTCACCGCCCCAAAGGGTATGGTCCCAATTGCCTTCCACTATCCACTCGTTCGGAGCAAGTGTTTGAGCGTACGAAGCTATTCTCGAAATGAATTCTTTTTGAGTATTTGCATCCCTCAATGCAACACTCAGCAACGCGTTCCCACCCATTAAAAGGTGCACATGGGAATCAATAAAGCCGGGTGTTACGAATTGCCGATCGGCATCTATGATTTTTGTATTTGGTCCTCGGAATTGTTGTATTTCGGCAGCGGTACCAATGGCCAGGATCGTGTCTGCCTTGATGGCCATCGCTTCGGCCGATAAATGGCCGGGGTTCCCGGTCCAAATAACCCCATTTTCAAGAATTAAATCGGCCTGTACCTGATCCGTATTGCAAGAGAGCGAAAGAACAAGTACAGGCAGAAGGCCAAAGAATTTTTTAATCATTTTTGATTTTTAAATGTTTGGGAAAGTGCAATTCCCCGGCGCCAATTAGCCGATCTGCATACCAAGGAAACCGTCTAGGCAATCGAAAGTCCAACATAAAACCCCTCATTTCCCCGTACATTGAACACCGTATCATCCTCAAAAATGAGATACTGCCCTTTAATGCCTTTTAAAACCCCTAGGTAATTGGGTGTTTTGCTCAAATTAAGGCTTTTTACCTTCTCGGGATATCGCAGTACAGGAAACTCCAGATGGGTCTCCGAATTGCTTTCAATGTAGTACTCCGCTGCTTCGGTAGGGATAAATTGTTTGAGTTTATTGCGCCATTCTACCAAATCCTTATCTTCAACAGTATTCGTGAGCATTTTGCGCCAGTTGGTCTTGTCGCCCACATGGTCTTTAAGGGCCACTTCGGTAATACCCGCCAAGTATCTATTGGGTACCTCTACAATTTCAATGGCCTCATGGGCTCCTTGATCGATCCACCGTGTGGGTACCTGACTTTTTCTAGTAACCCCTACCTTAATATTGCTCGAATTGGCCAAATAAACAATATGCGGTTTTAACTGCACCTTTTTTTCATAGGCAAGATCTCGATCCTCTTTGTCTAAGTGTGCAGTGCTGAGTTCGGGGCGCATGATCCAATCACCTGCAGTAGGAGTCTCATAAAAGCAGCTCTTGCAAAATCCCTGTCGGTAAATAGGGCGGTCGCGACCACAGTTGAGGCATTGGAATTTAATAAAGTCGATTTTCAAGGCCTTGTTGAGCAATTGGTTGAGATGTAAGAAGTCATTTTCAAAGACCAGATAATATTGAATGGGACTCCCGAGTTCGGTCTGCATTTTTTGTAATACTCCTTCGTACTGCATTAATCTAAAATTGGATTGTAAATTCTATTTGAAAGTAAGCGCTAGAAAGGCTATTTTAGTGAACCAAAGATACCCAAAAATGCCAATACCCTTGTTTAATTCGATTGCTTCTTGGCTGCTGAAAAAACGCTACCATCAAATCGAACTTTTCTTGAAATATCCGAGTGAAGTACAAGAAGAGGTATTGCACCAGTTGATCGAATTGGCAGAGGATACCGAAGTTGGTAAAAAACATGGGTTTGCATCCATTTCGAACTATGATGCCTTTCGGGATCGGGTGCCGATTGTTTCCTATGAAGAGATAGAACCTATGATCGAGCGTACCCGTCGGGGAGAACAAAACCTTTTCTGGCCTACGGGCATCAAATGGTTTGCGAAAAGTAGTGGTACCACGAATGCCAAGAGTAAATTCATCCCCGTAAGTGCCGAGGCATTGGAAGATTGTCATTACAAATCTGGGAAAGACTTATTGTGCCTTTATTTGAACAACAATGAGAATTCCCAGTTGTTTAAGGGAAAGAGCCTGCGTTTGGGTGGTAGCAAAGAACTATACGAGGACAACGGTTCGTTTTTCGGGGATCTTTCGGCAATTCTTATTGACAATATGCCGCTTTGGGCCGAGTTTAGTAGTACCCCTAGTAGCAAAGTATCGCTCATGAGCGAATGGGAAAGTAAGTTGCATGCGATTATCAGGGAAAGCACCCAAGAAAACGTGACCAGCCTCGCAGGGGTACCCTCATGGATGTTGGTGTTATTGAACAACGTGATCCAAGAAACAGGAAAAGACCATTTGTTCCAAGTATGGGAAAACCTGGAAGTCTATTTTCACGGCGGGGTAAATTTTAGCCCATACAAGGAGCAGTACCAAAAATTACTTCCCCGTAAAAGCTTTAAATACTATGAAATTTACAATGCTTCCGAGGGCTTTTTTGCCATTCAGGACCGCAACGATGCCGATGATTTATTATTGATGCTGGATTATGGTATTTTTTATGAGTTCATCCCAATGGATGCATATGGTACCGAAGCGCAAAGGGCTATTCCGCTCTGGGATGTGAAAACAAATATCAATTACGCAATTGTGATTACCACCAATGCGGGGCTTTGGCGCTATAAGATTGGCGATACCGTACGGTTTACATCTCTCGATCCCTATAGAATCAAAGTAACGGGCCGCACCAAGCACCATATAAACGTGTTCGGGGAAGAATTGATCATTGAAAATGCAGAGGAAGCCCTGCAAAGTATCTGTACAAAAACGGGAGCAGAGATCATGGATTATACGGCCGGACCCATATTTATGTCGGGAAAAGAAAAGGGAGCGCATGAATGGATCATTGAATTCAGGAAAAAACCCGAGGATATTGCCTATTTTACCGAGTTTTTAGACAATGCCTTAAAATCATTGAACTCAGACTACGAGGCAAAACGCTATAATAATATTACCTTAAAGATGCCCAAGGTGCATATAGCAAGAGAGCATCTTTTTTACGATTGGTTAAAATCGAAAAACAAGTTAGGTGGGCAGCATAAAATCCCCCGACTCTCCAATAAAAGGGAGTATATTGATGAGTTGCTTCGTATGAATGGTTAATTTTTACTAGAATAGACCCATGGACATATCCATTGTGATGAACTTTTTATTGATTGCCGGTGCCATTCACGGTTTCATTTTTAATGTAGCTACTTTTTTGTCCCGTAGGGAAATTGAAAAACCGGTCGTTTTCTTAAACTTGTTCGTGTTCTTTCTTTCGATGAACAATTTACAATCCTGGTTGATAGATAAAGGGTATGTTTCCAACGTGCTTTTCCTAGAGAATTTTGTATTTCCCTGGTACGTAATGATCGTACCTATGTTTTATGCGTTTCTGATTCATTACTTGGGTTTGCAAAAAGTACGCAAAACTTTTTTAGGGCTCTCTATTTTCGTTTTTGTAGGGGAATTTGTTGGGCAAAGTCTATTTCTGATTATGGTAGATCAAGGGTATTTTGATCCGGGGTCGATTCCGCTTTACAATGCAATTGAAGATGCGGTAACGCTGTTTTATTCGCTTTTGATTTTTACGAAGGTGATTTTACTGATCTATAAGTACCCCCAGTTAAACCCGTCTATTTTGGAAATCGATGATCTTAAATGGATCAAACGTTTCGTTGCATGGGGAGGGTTGATATTTGTATTATGGGGAGTGGCGGTATTCCTGAACATATTCTCTGCGACCATCAAAGCTCCTCACAGTTACTATCCGCTGCGCATCGCCTCTTCCGTATTGATTTATTGGACAGGCTACCAGGCCTTTTTTAGATATGCGATTCTCAAAGATCAGATAGTTTTACGAAAAAAAATGCAAGACGATGAAGCACAACGTCTTGGGGGAACCAAAAGCAGGGAAGATAAAAAAACTGCTAAAGTAACTACCGGATTTTCGTAACGGATCACTGTAAGTTCGTTTGTATTACACGCTAAAAACCGTAAATTCGGGAAGTGATTTTAATAGGTAGAACCAAGCGCAGATTCAAGAAAGTATGGGTGTTTCCGCGATATTGAATTTATTGTTGATTATTGGTTCCGTACATGGTTTTATTTTTAACGTGGGCACCTTTCTTGCGCGGAAAAGAATCGAAAAGCCAATTGTTTTTCTCAACCTTTTAGTGTTTTTTCTTTCCTTGAATAATTTGCAATCTTGGCTGATTTCAAAAGGGCTGGTATTCGATGTGCTTTTTTTTAAGCATTTGGTCGTTCCCTGGTACGTGTTGATTTTGCCAATGTTTTATGCTTTTCTAATTTTCTATTTGGGTATTGAAAAGAAAAAAGTTCCGTACCTGAAACTGACCCTAGTGATTTTTGTTTTGGAGTTGCTCGTACGAAGCGCTGTATTGACCCTTGTTGCAGAAGGGGTCCTCAAAGAAAGCATGATTCCTATGTACAATGCGATAGAGGATGCCGTTACCCTGTTATACTCCCTTTTTATTTTTAAGAAAGCGATACAGTTGATATTTAGAAGCCCGGAACTGTACCCTGCGATATTGACATTTGATGACCTTCAATGGGTCAAACGTTTTATGAAATGGGGAGCGCTGATTTTTCTCTTATGGTCAATTGCCGTGCTGCTGAATATATTTTCAGATACTATTAAGGCTCCTTATAGTTATTATCCCTTGCGAATCGCATCGTCTGTATTGATTTATTGGATAGGGTACCAAGCCTTTTTTAGATATGTGGTCTTAAAAGATCGTATCGTATTGCGTAAAGAAATAAGAGATATTGAAAAAGAGGAAAGGACCGCTACGAAAGAACCGTTAACGGCACAAAAAGGGAATCGGCAAGCGGCCGAATACGAGAAAATTCATTCGTATGTAGTAAACAGGCAACGGTATTTTGATCCTGGGTTAAGCTTGGATAAACTTTCGGATGAATTGGCTATAAGTACAAGCAAGCTTTCTGCACTGATCAATCAATTTAGCGCCTGTAATTTTTCAGATTATGTAAACGGTCTTCGTGTCCAAGATGCCAAGAAGCTCTTGGAAAATCCTGATTTTGAAAAGTATACCATGGTATCTATCGGCTTGGAATGCGGTTTTAATTCAAAGTCTACTTTTTATGCCGCCTTTAAAAAATTTACAGGAAAAACACCCACGGAATATCAAAAGGAATATGCACAACACCCTTGAAATCTGTCCGAATTCTTCAAATATGCATAATCTTGGACACCCTTTTTGCCCTCTCGCATTAGTTTAGCAAAAAAATGGGACATGGCATTTGAGATGCCTTGCTACCCTTTTCTATAACGGAGCGAAAATGCCTAGCCTAAAGTATCTTCCTAATTCTCAGGACCTCTTTTTTTATACTTTGAAAAAAGATGTTTTTAATGCTTTACCTGATAAGTATAGGGAGAAGGCCAGTAGAATTGCATACATCAAAGCACTATTGCTGCTGAGCTTTTTCATTGGTGTTGTTTTACTTCTGTATTCAACTCCTATAGGAAGTATCGTGTATCTTGGATTCGCGGTATTGTTGGGAGTAAGTTGTTTGCCGCTCATTTTAAATATTGGTCATGAGTCGGTGCATGGTAATTTCTCCACAAGCAAAGGCCTAAACAAAATGGGCAAAGGTGTTTTTTATTTGCTGGGTACGAGCGCATACTTTTGGAGAATACGGCACACAGCCTCACATCACGCCTTTGCAAATGTCAAAAATGTAGATCTCGATATTGAGCAAACAACCATTGTTCGTTTGTCCAAGCATCAAGAGCATGAACCACGCCATAGGTACCAACATCTGTACATGCCGTTTGCGTTTTGTCTCTACACGCTTCTGTGGTTCTTTTATAGGGATTTTAAGGATTTGGGCAAAAAGCGATTCGGCGCCAAAAAAGTAAAGAAGCATGCTCCGAGAGAGGTGGTGAAACTAATAGCGGCAAAAGTTTGGCATCTACTGCTATTGCTTGTATTTCCATTTCTATTGAATCAAACGGCTTGGCTAGTACTAACGGGGTTCTTGGCATTTCATTTGGGAGCAAGTATCGTAACGACATTTGCTCTTATTAGCACGCATGTTGGCGAAGAACAGGAGATTGTGGAGGCATCGGAAAACTTATTGCCCTATTCTTGGGCAGAGCATCAGTTACGAACCACTGCCGATTTTAGTGTGAACAATGTATTTCTGTTTCATTTTTTTGGAGGGTTTAATCATCATGTGGCACATCATTTGTTTCCGGGGATCCCTCATGTATATTACCCCTTGATCACCCCAATAATTGAAGAAAAAGCCCAGTATTATGGTATGCCCTACCATAGGTATCCTACTTTTTTTGCCAGTGCGAAGTCGCATTTCACGCGACTAAAACAACTTTCAAATGAAATTTAAAGAAGTACAGATGAAACTAGCTACTAAAAAAGATCGAGCCAATGTTGTGCAAGTACTTCAAAATGCTTTTCAGGACAACCCAACCATGCAGTTACTGACAAGAAAGGCACATCGTAAAAGAGGTATCGCCCATGTAATACGATATGCCTTTGATTTTGCACTAAGAAGAAAAGGTGTTTTTGTTTCTAGTACGAATCAGGGGGCCGTTATTTGCTACGTTTACAATGAACATAAAATTGATTTGGTCGATGTATTCAATAATCTTAAACTCGTTGTGACGACCCTGCCACTAAGAAGGTTGCGTACGATTCTTTCTCATTGTAAAACAATAGCTAGGACAAGACCTCGGAACAAACGTTTCCTTTATATCTGGTTCTTGGGAGTCGACCCTTCAGAACGCCCCAGGGTTTCTCCTATGGAATTTAAAAAGGGATTGTTTACTTTGGCGCGAAAATTGAAACTGGACATTTATGCTGAAACCACTCGAATGGATTTGAAGGTCGGTTATGAACGAATGGGTTTTGAAGTATACAAAGAATGGTACAATCAAAACTGTGATTTGAAGGTTTGGTTTTTAAAGCGTTCCCATTGTCTTGAAAGCTGAGGTTTTTTGGTTGAAAAATAGAATTTCAATAGGGTTTTTTTGAAAGGAAGATTGAGTGTTTTAAGGGTAACTATTTGATAAATAGTGTATTGTAATAATTAGAAAAGTGTGTTAGGTAAGGGTTTCGGTGCTCGTTCAATAAGGACTACATCGAAGAATTACTTCATATGAACAAATAAATATGGTTTTCTGTCGTTTATAGTTGAAATTAGTTAACGATACCAAACCAAATAAATAACTTAACCAGATTAAATTAAAAAATATGGCGGAAAGACTTGTAGTGATCTCCGATATGTGGGGCGTTAAAAAAGGCCTCTGGATTACTTCCTACTTAGGATACCTCCAGCAATATTATGACATTGTTTTTTACGATGCACAGCAGTTGGCAAATATTGATTTGGCAATTAAGAGCGAAGAAAATTTACACAATGCATTTGTTGAGGGTGGCATTGATACGGCAGTTGCCCACCTAATGAAAAAAGAAACCGTTGCCAGTCATTATTTGGTATTTAGTACCGGCGGAACGATTGCTTGGAAAGCTGCCTTGAAAGGCTTGCCAATGAAATCGCTTTATGCAGTGTCGGCCACCAGGGTTCGATTGGAAAATTTAAAGCCAGACTGTAAGATTACCTTGTTATACGGTGAGAATGATGGTTTTAGACCTAAACAGGCCTGGTCTTCAAAGTTGGATCTTGAAATGGAAGTCATCGCCAACTTTGGCCATGAATGTTACACAGATGAAAAAATCATCAGCAAGGTGTGTAAAGAGCTTCTAATAGCGGCAACTACCGAAAAAAAAGAGTCAAAAAAAGTGGTATAAATAGTTGATTCATATAAAATAAAAAGGGCCCGTTCAAGTTTATTTTGAACGGGCCCTTTTTTGGTAGGTACATAAGCTTCTAAGTTTTACCGCTTAGGATACTGCTTTCAGCTTTTTAATAGTTTCGTAGGATATTTTTTCTTCCGCATAGGGTTTTGTAACCTTAAATTCGGTCTCACCACTACTAGGCATCTCAAACATGGCATCGGTGAAAATTGCTTCGCATAAGGATCGAAGCCCTCGAGCTCCCAACTTGTACTCAATAGCTTTTTCAACGATATAATCAAGCGCCTGCTCGGTTATTTTAAATCGTATTCCATCCATATCAAACAATTTTTCATATTGTTTAATAATGGCATTCTTTGGCTCGGTAAGAATCGCACGCAAGGTTTTACTATCAAGCGGATTCATATGTGTTAAAACAGGCAATCTCCCAATTATTTCCGGAATCAAGCCAAACTCTTTCAAATCTTTAGGAATAATGTATTGGAGAATATTGGTCTCATCAAGATTTTCATCCGCTTTGGAAGCACTATATCCGACGGCCTGCATATTGAGCCTTTTGGTAATGGCGCGTTCAATACCATCAAAGGCACCTCCAGCAATAAAGAGGATATTTTCGGTGTTCACCTCGATGAATTTTTGATCAGGATGTTTACGTCCTCCTTTTGGGGGTACATTTACAACAGTACCTTCCAGAAGTTTCAATAGCCCCTGTTGCACCCCTTCACCTGATACATCACGTGTTATGGAGGGGTTATCACCTTTTCGGGCAATTTTGTCAATTTCATCTATAAAAACAATACCCCGTTCCGCTTTTTCCAAGTTGTAGTCTGCCGCTTGAAGTAGCCTTGTCAGAATACTCTCAACATCTTCTCCAACATACCCTGCCTCCGTAAGTACGGTTGCATCTACAATGGCCAAAGGAACGTTCAACATTCTGGCAATTGTCTTGGCCATTAAGGTCTTCCCGGTACCGGTTTGGCCCACCATTACGATATTACTTTTTTGAATCTCTATATCATCTTCTTTCGAGGAAGGCTGTAGCAGGCGCTTATAGTGATTATAAACCGCTACCGACATTACTTTTTTGGTACGCTCCTGGCCAATAATGAACGTGTCGAGAAACTGCTTTATTTCAAGCGGTTTTTTCAGTACCAACTCTGCTGAAAGATCATTTGTTTTTGTCTGTTTCGATTCTTCCGCAACAATACCATGCGCTTGTTCGATACATCGATCGCAAATGTGCGCGTCAAGACCAGCGATCAAAAGGTTGGTCTCAGGCTTTTTTCTTCCACAGAAAGAGCACTCTAAATTTTCTTTTGCCATATCATTCTACTCCTAAACTATAAAACTAACGAAAGAATACCAGTTTTGGTTTACACTTTCGGGCAGTGTTCCGATTTATTTGTACCGTTCGTCGAATATCTTAGCGTTCCCTTACCAAAATCTCGTCTATCATGCCATATTCTTTGGCAACGTCTGCTTTCATCCAATAATCACGATCGCTATCTTCTGTAACCTTTTTTACAGTTTGGCCAGAATGGTTGGCGATAATTTCATAAAGTTCGTCTTTGAGCTTTAGGATTTCTCTAGCGGTGATTTCAATATCACTGGCCTGGCCTTGTGCTCCGCCCATAGGTTGGTGAATCATGACCCTTGAATGAGTAAGTCCGCTTCGTTTGCCTTTTTCTCCTGCACACAAAAGTACTGCCCCCATAGATGCCGCCATACCGGTGCATATGGTGGCAACATCTGGCTTAATGAACTGCATGGTATCATAAATTCCCAGGCCGGCGTAAACACTGCCCCCTGGAGAATTAATATAAATCTGTATATCCTTTGTAGCATCTGTACTTTCTAGGAATAGCAATTGTGCTTGCACGATATTGGCAACCTGATCGTTAATACCGGTTCCCAAGAAAATAATACGATCCATCATCAACCTTGAAAATACATCAAAGACCGCAATATTCATTTGCCGTTCTTCAATAATGTTAGGGGTCATATTGGTCGGGTACATACTGCTGACGATCTGATCGTAGTAGGTGCTGCTTATACCCTGGTCTTTAATGGCGTAATTTTTAAATTCTTTTCCGTAGTCCATGATTTTCTTTCTTCGATATTATAGATAAAAAAGGTGCCGAAAAATAAATTTTCGGCACCGTAAAGATACTTATTATTTTTTTGAATCTTTAGCCATAAACCTCTTTCACAAAGTTGTCATAGGTAACTTCTTTGATCTTTAGGTTGGCCTTTTCTTTGTAAAGTTGTAATAACTTCTGACTCATTAATTGCTCAGATAATCGCTTTACTTCGTCCTGGTTGCCTAGAACCCTTGCGGCAATATTGTCTAATTCTTCTTCTGCCGGGTCTAATTGCCCAAACTGGGCCATTTGAGACTTAATAAATCCTTTGGCGAATTCTTTTAATTCATCAAATTGAATCTGAATATCGTTTTCTTTGATGATTTTACCTTCGATGAGTTGGTAGCGAAGCCCTTTTTCAGATTTCTCATACTCCGCAGTTGCCTGTTCGGGTGTTAAAGGCTCTTCTCCCGTCATTTGAATCCAGCGGGTCAAAAATTCAGAAGGAAGTTCGAACTTGGTATTTTCAATGAAATACTCGGTTACGTCGTTCAATAGTTTTTGTTCCGACTGTTGTTCAAACTGTTTCTCAGAATCAGCTTTGATGCGTTCCTTAAGCTCTTTTTCGGTCTTCACAGTATCTGGTCCGAAAAGCTTATCGAAAAGCTCTTGGTTTAACTCTGCGGGCTCTCGTTCGTTGATTTCCTCAACGGTGAATGTTACCTCGATTTTAAGGTCTTTGGCTTTTTCGGCATCTATTCCCAGTGCACTGGAGAGGAGATAGTCCTCTTTAAGAAGTCCTTTTGTATTTAGCGTAACCGTGTCGCCTACTTTTGTGCCCGTAAGGCTGGTCAATGCTTTCTTAGCCGCTACTTTATCCAGCTCTAAGGTTGTTTTATTATCGATGCCTTCCGCTTCGTTCTTAAAAGTACCGGTAAGCTCATCGGTCTTGCCGGCCTCGGTTTTCTGTACAAGCTTACCGTACTGTTTTAGAATACGATCTACTTGTTCATCGACCATTTTCTTATCGGCTACGATTTTATAATGGGTAATGGGTTTCTTTGTTTTTAATGATACCTCGAAATTAGGAGCAAGCCCCAGCTCGAACTCAAAATCAAATTCTTCTGTGTCCCAGTCAAAATTGTCTTGTTGTTTCGGTAATGGATTTCCGAGTACATCTAGCTTTTCCTCAGTAAGATATTTGTTGAGGTTGTCTTGCAACAGCTTGTTCACTTCATCGACCAAGACCGCCTTTCCGTATTGTTTTTTAATCAATCCGATAGGTACTTGCCCCTTTCTAAAACCAGGGATATTGGCCTGTTTTCGATAATCTTTTAGAATTGAATCTACTTTCTCCTGGTAATCGTCTTTGGTGATAGCCACCTTTACCACTGCGTTCAGATCGTCAATTTGCTCTTTGGTAATGTTCATACTATTCTGTCGCTTATGAATTTTTTATTGGGATGCAAAAATAGTACATTTTAAATGCCCTGACAAGTTTTTCAAACACAGTCTGTTAAACTGTTTTTACTACTTTTTATCTTCTTTTAAGAGCGAATAAAGAATTGATTGCAAAAGGGATAGCAAAAGGCTAAAAATAAGTGCCCAAAGAATACCATTCACTTGAAAGCCATTAATAAAATAATCTGCCAGTAAAATAATAACCGCATTAATGACCAATAGGAAAAGACCCAGGGTTATGATGGTAACGGGCAGTGTAAGAATTACCAAAATAGGTTTTACGATCAAATTCAATAAACTAAGAGCCACTGCTACAATGACTGCGGTTAGATAACTATCTACACTTACGTTTGGCAATATGTACGATAATATGACAACAGCCACTGCGCTAAGGAGCATTCGTAGGATAAATTTCATTGTTATTTTGATTTTAGTTCATAAAAAAAGGTACCGGATTTCCCAGTACCTTTAAAAGTATGCAATATTTTTTTGTTATTGAATGTAAAGTCCGGTATAGGCCAAAGGATCTACATCGGGAAGGTTAGCCCCGTACTTGGCTTCTATTGCTTTCAAGAATTCATTGGCCAGAAGCGCATAGCCCCTTGGTGCAGGATGCACACCATCGAGAGAGAAACCACCTCCAGTGCCGTATGTAGAGGTAACAACGCTTCCGTCTGCCTGTGCGACCCCTGTTGTTTTAACTACCTCTAAAAAAGCGTTGGCATCTACAAATGCCAGGTCGTATTGTGTGGCCAAGGCCGCTATGGTCGTATTAAAACTATCGTTTGCGGCTTTCACTGCCGCCTGTTCCGTAGGAGTCAGTACCCATTGGTCTTCCAAAGGATAGGTAACACCGTTTACGGCCAATTGTCCGGCATTTTCAGCGGGCAATCCTAAACCTTGTAAGGTAGCGAATGCCGTTTCGTTCAAGGTGGCGATCACAGTCTGTGATGGTAATACGATCAAATCATCCGGAGTACTTTGGCGCGCTTGGCCATAGAGAAATCCGGTAACGGCAGCGGTACCTGCATCGGCACCATTGGCAAGCAATACCTGAGTAATTTGAGCCGATAAATCGGGTAATGACTCATCTTTAATGACCAAGGCGCTGGCAGCGCTCTCGGAAAATACGATAGATCGTTCCGGCACCCCTAGAAATTCAAACACCCCGTTAAGTTGCGCAAAACTGGCATTCAAGGTAGGTATTTGAGGTCCGAAAGCAGGGTTTGTAGGGTCTAAAGGAGCAAAAGGCACGGTTGTGAAATATGGAATGGCCGTAACATCTGGTATATTGGCGACCACACCTTTGGCGCCTCCGCTTGTTAAACCGGCTAAAAGCCCATCGTATACGCTGGCAAATACATTCGGGTCTGTAAGATCATTGCCTCCGTAGGTGGTAGGGTCTAAATTTCCGTTTTGATCAACACCTGCACCACCCGATGTTGCGTAGGATAAAATATCATTATTTCCGATCCAAAGGGAAAAGAACGTTGCACTTTGGGCAACGGCATCTTGAATGATACTCGCATTTGGTTGGGATGCAAAACGTACATAATAAGGATTCGCCGCACCCACTGCCAAGCCTTGGATATTCCCATAGCCATTTGCGGCCAAATGAAAGCTTTTAGCACCCGGTACCCCCATATTATTGAAAGGGCCTGCCAATATATTTCCGACTTCGGTGGTACCGTTACCTTCAACTGCAATAGGAGCAGGAGAGCCCGAGGCAAATGTTAAAATCAAACGATTTCCGGTCAATGGGCTGCCATTTAAGGTAAGCCCACCTAAGTTGTCGGCCATTAGTGGGGCGGTAAAGGCGCCGCCACCAACTTCGGCGAAACTATTGGCCATCATATTAGGATAGGAGGCATTTTGTCCGTCAATGAACAAGGCTGCATCCGAAAAACCAGCGGTCAAAGAGTTTCCGACGGAAACATATTTTGAGAAGTCAGCGGAACCTGCCGTAAAGTTTTCTGGTTCCGGGGTCACAGGTCCTGGGGTAGTCGCGGGGGTATCATCGTCACTACAGGATACGAATAAAAGTCCTGTAAAGGCCAACAACGCTATGAGTTTTTTCATCTTTAAAATGTTGAGTTAATTTAGTTAGAATGCGTCAAAGTCAAATTTAGGTAAAATTATGGTTCTCGCAATGTTAACCCTAAAAAAATTATGCATGCATAATAAATACCGCCAATTTTTCACGAATTTATAAAGCTGATCGACTTTGTAAAGAATTGTTTTGGATTCTCGGCATGTAACCAATGCCCGGCATTATCAATGCTTTCCATAGTGGCCATCGGAAAATGCCGTTGTATGGTGGCGAAATCACGCTCCATAATATATTCGGACCGATCGCCGCGAAGAAAAAGAGTAGGGCCGGCATAGCTTGCAGTAGCCGCTATGTTTTCGCCTACTTCCCCCATTTTATCGGCCAAAACAGGAAGGTTTATTCGTAGTCCAAAGCGTTGCTTGTCTGTTCTGTAGAGGTTTTTAAGTAAGAATTGTCGAATTCCGATCTCTTTAATATGTTTTTCTAACTGTTCATCGGCCTCCTTGCGAGAAGTAATGGTTTCAAAGTTCAAGGCAAGCAGCCCATCTATGATGCCTTGGTGATGGGGCGGATAGAATTTAGGAGCAATATCGGCCACCAGTAGTTTTTGAACTTTGCCAGGGTAGGTGCAGGCAAATTGCATGGCGGTTTTTCCACCCATTGAATGCCCTAATAAAATAACGGTCTGTAATTGATGGTACGCTATATAGGTCTTAAGGTCTTCGGCCAATAGATCGTAGTCGAATTCGACCGAATGAAAACTTCTGCCATGGTTTCGTTGGTCTACCAAATGTACTTGAAACCCCTGCGCGGCATAGTGGTTTCCCAGCGTTTTCCAATTATCCGACATGCCTAAGAAACCGTGTAATATAAGAAATGCCGGACCTTCGCCCAGGATGATCGAATGAAGTACGTTCACGATTTTAACTTGTTTAAATACATATTCACAACATTTTCGAGCCCCAGATACAAAGATTCTGAGATTAATGCATGCCCAATTGAAACTTCTAATAGGTTTGGCACGTGCTCTTTAAAAAAGGCAATATTCTCTAGACTCAGATCATGCCCTGCATTAATGCCAAGTCCTAAACTGCTCGCAATGGTGGCCGTTTCTATGAAAGGGTCAATACCACCCTTGTCACCTTTTCCAAATGCTTCCGCAAAACTTTCGGTATACAGTTCAATACGATCGGTTCCGGTTTTTGCCGCACTTTCCAATAATTCGGGATTGGGGTCTAAAAAGATAGAAGTGCGAATACCTGCACGTTTGAAGGTGTCGATAACTTCTTTAAGGAAATCTAAATTGCTTTTGGTGTCCCAGCCTGCATTGGAGGTAATCGCATCGATCGAATCGGGCACCAGGGTGACTTGTGTAGGTCGCACTTCCAATACCAGATCGATGAACTTTTTGATCGGATTTCCTTCAATATTATATTCAGTGCGTACACAATCTTTAAGATCTCTGGCATCTTGATAACGAATATGGCGCTCATCGGGTCTGGGATGCACGGTAATACCTTCTGCCCCGAACGCTTCAATATCTTCCGCGACAGTAAGTAAATTGGGTACATTGCCGCCTCGGGAATTTCGCAAGGTGGCAATCTTGTTGATGTTTACACTCAATTTGGTCATCCGCTTTTTTGGCGTAAAAATACAAATTAGGCATGCCTTTTGATATTTTTAATTAGTATTTTGCGTTAATATAAAAGTTATGCAGATCCAAACCCACATTATTTCAAACATCCCTTTCTTTCAGGTAGGTGAGTCGTTGGAGAAAGTGATTCGATTTTTCAATACACATACTTTTTCTCATGTTGCCGTAGTCGAAGGAGGGCAATTTGTGGGGGTTTTGAGTGAAAACGATCTCGAAAACTTTGAAGCTGACAAAAAAATTGAGGATTATAGGTATAACTTGGAGGCCGTATATGTGCGCCATAGTACCTCGTGGTTGGATGTATTGGAGGCATTTGCCAGGAATGAGGCTAATTTACTTCCGGTAATCAATGAAAATGGAGGAGTCTTAGGGTATTATGATCTTACCGATATTGTCGGGGTTTTCATAGATACACCTTTTTTTACCGAACCAGGGGGTATTTTGGTGGTCGCAAAAGGAATCAAGGATTACTCCTTTAGTGAAATTGCCCAAATCGTAGAAAGTAACAATGCCAGACTTATAGGAGGTTTTATCACAGATATTCGAAACGATGTGGTACAAGTGACGATAAAAGTGGGAGATTCGAATTTAAATGAAATTATACAAACCTTTCGAAGGTATAACTACAACATTCTTTTTGGTAACAATGATGACCAGTTTTTAGAAGATTTAAAGCAACGGTCAGATTATTTGGATAAATACTTAAACGTTTAAGCGTATGAAGGTCGCCATTTATGGTCTAACCTATCAGGATCATGCTGCTGAATATGTAGCTGAATTGTTAGATGAGCTTCAAAAAGTAGGTGCTGCCGTGAGCATCGAAGCGCGTTTTGCTACCATGGTACTTGCAGATGTATCGAATACATACCCTACTTTTTCGATTTCACGTGGCCTTGACGATAGCTTCGATTTGTTTGTTAGTTTTGGTGGGGATGGTACTGTTTTAAGGGCGACCACTTTCGTAAGGGATTTGGGAATCCCAATAGTAGGGGTGAACACAGGGCGGCTAGGATTCTTATCTACCTTTAAGAAAGAAGAAGTGCGTAGGGTCGTAAAAGAGTTCGTTGCAGGAGCCTATCGCACGGTAGAAAGAAGTCTGGTAGAAGTAGTTGCCGATTATCCCATACCTGAGTTTGAGGATTTAAATTTTGCACTTAATGAAATCACGGTAAGCAGAAAGGATACTACTTCTATGATTACAGTGGAAACACACCTCAATGATGAATACCTTACTTCTTACTGGGCCGACGGTCTTATAATTTCAACTCCCACAGGTTCTACGGGATATTCACTGAGTTGTGGAGGGCCTGTTATCGTGCCTACGGCAAAATCATTGGTGTTGACTCCCATTGCCCCCCATAATTTAAATGCAAGGCCGTTGGTAATTTCCGATGATACTCGCATTCGCCTAAAGGTGTCAGGCAGGGAAGAAAACCATTTAGTCTCGTTAGATTCTAGGATAGCAACCCTAGAGAATGGAAAAGAAATCACAATTCGCAAAGCGCCATTTACAG
>CALIIC010000069.1 GCA_938020445.1 uncultured Flavobacteriaceae bacterium
GGGGATTTTTTAATTTCTCCCTTAAGAGCGGCAGACGGGGCATACCCGCTAAGCAAGAAAGCAGGATATAATGCGGCCAATGCCATCCCTAGAAACACAATACCCAACACACCAAATACAAAGGGATCTTTCAAAAATTCGATTCCCACCACTTTGCCCGTCAACGACCTATATAAGGGCAATGTCAACAGCACAATACCCAAACCAATTACCAGAGAAATGACATTTAGTAGCATTGACTCTAATACTCCCTGAAAAATCAACTGCCGTTTTTGAGCACCTGCCACTTTTCGTACTCCAATCTCCTTTGCACGTTCCAATGACTTTGTGGTAGCAAGGTTTACGTAGTTCAACCAGGAAAGCAGCAAAATCACAAAGGCAATGGCCGATAGGAACCGAACTCTTGTAATACTACCATTGGCAGCAATTTCATAGGGTTTGTCGGAGTGCAAATGAATGTTCCTTATCGGTTCTATATTGTGTCTTTCGTTTTCTGCATCCTCGTTACCGAGATTGTGTGCTATTACCTTTTGCTGCAGTGATTCAAAATCGGTGTTCTCAGTAACCTTAAAATAGGTATAGTACATATTGAGGTTCCAATTGGATGCTCTTGCCTGTCCTTCAAAAACTTCCCATGTTTTGTACGTGTTAAATGAGAGTAAAAAATTATTTTCAAAATGGGTATTGCCTTCAATATCTTCCCGTACACCGGTAATCGTAACCATCAATTCCGATCCGGACCATAAAAACTTAATGGTTTTACCCACGGCCTCTTCATTCCCAAATATTTTTTTGGCAATTGATTCAGAGAGTACCATGGTATTGGGAGCTTCCAAGGCTTCATTGGCATTGCCCTGAATTAGTTTATAAGGAAACACCTCAAAGTAAGACGCATCTGCCATTGATCCCTTTGCTGCTTCTACAATTGTACCTTTATATACAAAAGCCGCCTTATCAAGCCAAAAAAAACGCACCTGCTCCGTAATTTCGGGAAAAATGTTCTTTAAACTAGGACCAGTAAGGTTAGAGGTCTGGGTATCGCCAGGCTCATAGGTATCTCCTTCCTTATAATCCAGGTAGGCCCTATATACCAATTCAGAGCCTTCAAAACGATCATAGCTACGTTCATAATTTACATAAATCATGATCAACAAAAACGAAGCGATTCCTACTGCCAAGCCCGTAATATTCAAAAAAGAATAGAGTTTGTTCTTTACAAGGTACCGTGTTGCTATTTTAAGGAATAAAGTGTTCATGTTTTCTTATTTCATTCGGTTCGCAAACTTTTAGTCGGATTGGCCATTGCCGCAGCAACTGCCTGAAAACTAACGGTAATAATCGCAATCAATAATGCGCCCAACCCAGCAATGAAGAATACACCAACACCTATTTGGATGCGAAACGCAAAATCTTTGAGCCAATCGTTCATAACCCAAAATGCGATCGGAAAGCCAATAACCAGGGCGACCAATACCAGTTTTACAAAGTCTTTGGATAGCATTTGGGCGATACCAAAAATGGTTGCGCCCAATACCTTTCGTATTCCTATTTCTTTTTTGCGCTGCTCTGCGGTAAAGGCCGCCAGACCGAACAATCCTAAACAAGCCACCAATATGGCCAACCCACAGAAAATGGTACCAATGACAGCTGTTTTACGATCCTGTGCATACAACTGTTCAATATTTTTATCTAGAAAAATGTATTCAAAAGCTGAATCAGGTACCACCTCTTTGAAACGTCCTTCCAATCGGCCCATCATATCAGACAATTCTGCGTTTTTAAATCGTACCAATACGAAAGATTTGTATTCGGTTCTGGCATTATGAAACGCATATGCTCCGATCGGTTGGTGTAGGGACTCAAAATTAAAATCATCGACTACCCCCACAATGGATGCGTTTCCTCTAAAACCACCTATAAACGCTTTTTTTCCAATGGCTTCTTCGGGACTATAACCCAAATAGGCAATGGCCTTCTTATTCAAGAGCACATCGATCAAGGTATCCCCCTGTTGTTTTACTGTTGGTAACTGTTTCCCCGCGAGCAACTTCAACTTTAACAAATCAACTACTTCGCTATCAATGCGGTTCGTCCTAATTTGCACTCCATTTTCATCAGAATCGCTTTTAAACAACATCCTGCCACTAACGGTAACTCCAGGAAATCCTTGCGCCATACCTACATCGGTTACGTTGCCCAAGGTTTTCAGCTCCTGCACCAAGGCACCTCTTTCCGAGGCTCGTTGAATTGCCATTGTGGAAATGGCTACAGTATTTTCAGAGTCATAGCCTAATTTCTGACTCTTTATAAACTGCAATTGCTGGTAGATGACCAATACGGCCACTATGAGGATTACAGATGCCGCAAACTGTAAAACCACAAGGCCTTTCCTAATATTGATGATACTGCCTGCGCTCTTTTGAGAGCTATTCAAAACCGACTTAACCGAAGAGTTGGACAAATAAAATGCTGGGTACGAACCAGCCACCAAGGTGGTCACAATCCAAAATATGAAAAGACCTGCGAACAACTCAGGACCAAAAAATAAGCTGGTAGCCAGCTCTTGACCGGTGAGCGTATTAAAAATAGGTATCGCAATGATGGCCAGAAGAACCCCAATCAGCAATGCTACCAGTGTAATTAGCCCGGTTTCTGCATAAAAACGAACAATCAAGCTTTTGGTACTCGCTCCCAACGTCTTATTGATTCCTACGTCTTTTGAACGTTTTTCAGATCTTGCGGTCATTAAGTTCATATAGTTCACACAGGCGATCAATAGGATAAGCAGTGCTAAAAATGAAAGGTTTTGTATCTCCGAAATATCTCCGATACGAGTGGTGTAAGAGTTTGTAAAATCCGCAGAATAGAGATGAACACGATGCAACGGTTGTACCGAAAAGCGGAACCATTGCCCCTCTTTGTCTACATTTTTATCTAAAATCCCCTGAAGTTGTTTTTCAAGCGCAGCAGCCGATGCTTTCTGGTCAACGGCTATATAGGTTTCGAAACTCGAATTGCCCCAACTCGGATTCTTGGCAGCAAAGGTAGAGCTGAAAGAAGCAATGGCATTGCAATGCAATGTGCTATTCCCGGCAAAATCCTCATACACTCCGGTAACCTCTAATTCTTGTTCGTTGTCTACTAGGATTGTTTTCCCTAGTGGGTCTAGCGTACCAAAATATTTTTCCGCAGTGCTTCTAGAAAGTACAACCGTATTAGGCCTATTAATCGCAGTAGCCGGATTTCCTTGTAAAAATGGGATATCAAAAACTTTGAACAATTCAGGATCACACCAATACAATTCTTTTTCTAAAAAATTATCTTCCGCTACCTTGATAAATGCCGTATCACCAAAACCATGTTTTAACATTCGGGAAGCAGTTATACCCGTCAGGTCGTTTTGAATGGCCGGTGCCAAAGCCGCCGGAGCGGTACAAAATACTTCATGATCATATCTTTCATCTGTGTTGACAAGCACCCGATAAATGTTCTCGGCATTTGAATGCATGGTATCATAGCTGCGTTCATGGGTAATAAACAACAATAATAGAATTGTAATCGATAGACCAACTGACAGGCCAAAAACATTAATGAACGAGAACATTGGGTTGGTTCTTAACCCTCTCCAGGCAATTTTTAAATGATTCTTAAACATAGGTCTCGATTTTAGTTATTACTCCGTGCGCAAGCTTTTGATCGGGTTCACAATTGCCGCTTTTATACTTTGATAACTTACCGTTAGCATAGAAATCACTACCGCTAATAATGCGGCGGCCACAAAAATCCACCACCCTATTTCAATACGATACGAAAAGTCTTCCAACCATTTATTCATAGCAAACCAACCCAATGGCAACGATATGGCTATCGAAATACCAACAAGTTTTAAAAAATCTACCGAAAGCTTGTATGATATTTGGCCGACACTTGCGCCCAACACTTTACGAATCCCAATTTCTTTGGTCCGTTTTTCAGCATTAAAAGCAGCTAAGCCGAACAGCCCTAAGCAGGCTATTAGTATGGAAAGTATGGTGAAAATCACGAATATTTGTCCTAACCTTTCTTCCGACCTGTAGGTGTTATTGAACGACTCTTCCATGAAATTATAGCTGAAAAGTTGTCCAGGGGCAACTTGTTTCCAAATACCTTCTATTTGTGAAATGGTATTGCCGAAATCTCCTGCACTGAGCTTTACGGCCATTGAGCCCGATGAATTTCCCAGGGAGAGGCTCAAAGCCCCAATACCTTCTCGTAAGGATTCGAAATGAAAGTTCTTAACAACGCCGATCACAGTAGAAAAAACAGGATCCTCTTCACCCAAATCTTGGGATACGCGAAGCCCCAATATACTTTCAGGGGTTAGTCCCCAAATTTTTACAGCGGATTCATTCAAAATAATACTTGTAGAATCAGTTGCATATTTCTTGTTGAAATTTCTTCCTGCAATAATCTCCATATCCAAGGTGGTAAGGTAATCGTGATCTACATTCCAATTTTGCATATTCAAGGCATTCTCCTGTTCTTGGGAACCTTCCTGAAAAAAGGACGAATTACTGCGGTATGAAGGGGTTGGCAGATAACCGCTTACCGTAACACTCTTTACGGCTCCAAGCTTTTCAACTTCACTTTTAAAGGACGCTAACTGGTTTCCCGCGGCATGCACATCTTCTATAAGCAATACCTGATCTTTTTTAAAGCCAAGATCTTTGCTTTGAATATATTGAAGTTGCTGAAAAACCACCAATGTACTGATAATCAAAAACACTGAAATACAAAATTGAAAAACCACTAGTGAGTTCCGAACCATTCCACCGCCTACTGAACCGTTGCCCGATCCCTTCAACACTTTTACCGGTTTGAATTTGGACATAAAAAAAGCAGGGTAACAACCAGCCAAAATTCCAAGAGACAATGTTGCTAGGAGTACCACCAACCAAAATGACGGGCTGGTAAAGGGAATTGAAATCGCCTTATCTGCCAAGTTATTAAACACAGGTAGTGCCAGCAGTGCAAGCCCTATTGCGAACACCAGCGAAATAAATGAAATCAGGCTCGATTCGATAAGAAACTGTCGAATCAAATCACTCTTTTTAGAGCCCAATGTTTTTCGAACTCCTACTTCCTTGGTTCTTTTTAAACTATGTGCTGTAGAAAGGTTCATAAAGTTCACACTCGCCAGCAGAATCAGGAAAAGCCCAATAAAAGAAAGGATGTATACATTCTCTATACCGCTATTGGTACTCAGTTCAGTTTGTTTGTTAGAATACAGGTGGATGTCTGTTAATGGTATGGTATTATAGCGCAGGTAGTTTCCTGAAGCGGCAAAAGACGCTTCGGTCATTCCAGGAAATATGTTCTGTACCCAAGGAATAAGGTACCGCCCCATTATGCCTTCCAAAGAGGTTTGCACATCGCCGATAGTTGCGCTAGGGACCAGTTTTATAAACGTAAAATAATTATGACTTCCCCATTCTCCTAGTTGCGCATCTTCATGGCCGGCCATCGCCATAAAAATACTATGATCTCTTAAAAGCGAATTTTTTGGAAAGTCTTCTACAACTCCGGTTACTGTGAAAGAATTATTGTTGTTCAGTAGGAGTTGTTGCCCAACCGCATCTTTGACCCCAAAGTGTTTTTCCGCAGCGGACCGCGTCATGACCAACGTATTTGGTTCCTTAAGTGCCGTTCCCTTATCCCCGACAATTAAATCGACCCCGAACATATCGAACATAGAACCGTCTGCAAAAGCAACACCCAATTCTTTTGTATTGCCCACGACATTACTTCTTCGAACAAGCGCACTACCTCGGTCCCGTATGCGGGTTACCATTTCGACCTGGGGAAAGTCATTTTTGATAGCTGCTGCCATGGGCGCAGGGGTTTCTGCAGATTCAAAGGCCGCTCCTCCAAATTTGATGTCGGCATTTATACGGTGAATGCGATCCGCATCTGGGAACATTCTATCAAAACTCAGTTCATCATAAATGTATAAACATATGAGCAGGCCACCCGCCATTCCAACGGCTAGGCCAAAGGTGTTTAAAAAAGTGAAAAACGGTTGTTTCCGAAGGCTTCTCCATGCTATTTTTAAATAATTTTTGAACATGATTTTGTTTGATTGATGATGGTTATTATTCAGTTCTTAAACTTCGTACGGGATTCACGGTACCCGCTCTAATCGCCTGAAAACTTACGGTACAAATTGTAATAAAGAGTGCTCCCGCAACAGCACCTCCAAAGATCCACCACGAAATTTCCATGCGATATTCATAATTCTGTAACCATCCGTTCATGGCATAATAGGCAATCGGAATAGCAATAAGACAGGCGATGAGTATCAGCAACAAGAAATCTTTTGAAAGCATTTTCCACACACTGAACACCGTAGCACCCAATACCTTTCGAACCCCTATTTCCTTTGTACGCTGTTCGGCGACGAATGTAGCCAAGCCAAATAATCCTAAACAACTTATCAATAGTGCCAAAATGGTGAATACCCCTGCCAAATTTCCCAACCTGCGTTCTGACCTGAATTTTGTTGCGTATTCTTGATCCACGAACTGGTAATCAAAGTTTACCGATGGCACTACCTCCGCGAATACCTTTTCGATTCCCGAGAGGGCCATCCCAAAACCTTTACTAGGATTCAAGCGGATATTCATATAATTTACTCGATCATAATTAATGAAAAACATTACTGGCACCACGGGTTCATAGGGAGACTCCATGATCATATTTTTCGTCACCCCTATTATTTTGATCGGTGGACTCCCATCGCTGGTAATAAATGTCCCTACAGGATTTTCCAATTGCATAAACTGCACCGCCGCTTCATTGATGACCATAGCAAGTGAATCAGAAGCGAAATCCCTTGAAAAGTCGCGCCCGTCAACAAACTCCCAACCCACCGCTTTTCCGTAATCGTGTGTCACTGGAACAAGGCCAAACTCTGCAACCTTTTCGGGATCTTTCCCGGGCCAATTAAAGCCCCTGCCTCTGCTGTATAAACCTGTCAGCGGGGACCCGCTTTGGGTTATCTCTTCTACATAACCGGTATTTTTTAATTCGGCACGCAACAAATCGTACTTGCCATTGTAGTCGGGATTGTTCATAGGAATACTCAACAGATTAGTAGCGTTGTATCCTGTAGGCCTATTCTGTGTATGCTGAATTTGATTGAAAACGATGATCGTACCAATAGCCAGTACAATGGATACGGAAAACTGCACGACCACCAATACCTTTCTCGGAGTTCCCGCATGCTTGCCTGCTTTGAAACCACCTTTTAAAGATTGTATTGGGTTGAAAGAGGACAAATACAATGCAGGGTAGCTCCCTGCCATAATACCGGTGCCGGCGGTAAATAAAATTACCCCAAGCCAAAACCATGTATTTTTCCATGGCAAGGTCATTTCTTTTCCTGCCAACTCATTGAACCAGGGCAAGGATAAAAGCACTAAAAGAAACGCAAAACCAAGTGCAATGACGGCTGTCAATAAGGATTCTCCCAAAAATTGCATGATTAAAAGTCTTTTCCCCGACCCTACGGTTTTGCGTATACCAACTTCCTTTGATCTTTTTTCCGAACGTGCCGTACTTAGGTTCATGAAATTGATACAGGCCAATAGCAGCACAAAAATTCCGATACCGATAAAAAGTTTTACAAAGGTGATCCTGCCTTTTGCAGGTTTCCCTTGAACGAATTCCGAATAGAGATGCCACTTATCCATGGGATATACCAATGCTTCTAAGTTGGTTTCCCTAAAATCTTCTTTATTTGCTTCTGGTCCGTAATCAGTATATAAGGTATTGATGGCTTTATTGGCGGCCTCTACTGTAATCCCTGGTCTTAGTTTTACATAGGTATTGAATGACCAGTCGTCCCATACAGTACGAGCACGCTCAAAACGTTGTGGGTCGTTGGCTTCCAAAAGCTCCCAATTGGCAAAGAAACGTACATTGGAAAACCGATTGTTATCCGGTAGGTCCTGATATACGCCCTTGACCACGGCATCCATTTCGTTGTTAATTTTCAGCGGTTTGTCTATCGGGTCCATATTGCCGAAAATAGCCTGTGCCGCAGATTCGGATAGGATAACTGCATTTACCTCTCGCATACTGGCGCTCGTACCTTTTAGCATTTGTAGACTAAAAAGATCTATGGCCCCATTTTCAATGAACTCTCCTACTTGGGTATGCACTTCCGCCCCATTGTTCACTGTATAATTTCCCACCCAGTTTGCCCTAAGTACTTGTTCAAAATAATCAGGATACTTCTCTTTTAGGATGGTCCCCACCGTATATAGCAAGGAAGGGAACGCTTCTATCTCACCATTTTCTGCGTCGCTACTGCGGTTGTATATCTGTGCGATTCGCTCGTGATCTTTGTGGTAGGTGTTATAGGTCAGCTCATCCAATACCCATAAGCTGATTAAAATGACTACGGCCATTCCCAATGCCAGGCCTCCTATATTAATCAACGCGTAGCCCTTGTTCTTCCTAAGACTTCTCCACGCTATTTTAAGGTTATTCTTGAACATTTGTATCTTTTATTTGTGAATTATTCACTCCGTAAACTTCGCACCGGGTTGATATTTGCGGATTTGAAGGCATGAAAACTAACAGTACATATGGCAATAAATACTGCTAAGAATCCGGCAACTGCGAATATCCACCAATCAACATCGATGCGATACGCATACCCTTTTAACCACTGGTGCATTGCAAACCACGAAAAAGGGGTAGCGATGACAATGGCGACCAGCACTAACTTCACAAAGTCTTTTGACAAAAGACCAACAAGGTGGGATGTGGAGGCGCCTAACACTTTTCTGATTCCGATTTCCTTGGTTCGTTGCATAGCACTATAAGTCGCCAGCCCCAAAAGTCCCAAACAAGCAATAAAGATGGCCAAGCCGGCAAAGAGTGCGAACAAGGTTTTAAATCGTATATCGGCCTCGTATTGGGTGTTGAACGATTGATCTAGAAAACTATAGATAAATGGTCTTTCAGGAGCTACTGATGCCCAGATGCCCCGTACCTTTTCTATTGCCGCTGGAAGATTGTTCGATTGAATTTTAAGGTTTATAAACCGGCTTGAAAAAGGTTCGAGCCTCAGTGCCAAGGGCGCCACTTCTTGATGTAAGGACAAGTAATTGAAATTTTCGGTAACCCCAATTACCTGTCCTTCACGACCCCATTGTGTGAATTTTTTTCCTATGATGTTTTCCGGGTTCGCATACCCTGCACGTTTGGACGCTGCCAAGTTGACGACCATTGCAGAAATCGTGTCCGTCGGGAAATCCCTCGAATAAGACCTGCCGGCGACCATCTCAATACCAAAATGGGAAACGAAATCGATGTCTACTTCAAAAAGCCCGGGATCGGTAACTTTCATTTCTCCTTGTGGCGTTTCCAGAAAAGTGGAGGCGTTCGGAAAATGACTTCCGGGTACGCTCCTTGAAGAAGCGACCGAGCTTACTTCTGGCAATGCCAGAAACTGTTCCTTTATCGTTTCCATGCTCAGTAAAATATCAAAGTCATGATTAAAATCGATGACCAGCATTTGTTCTCGATCAAACCCCAGGTTTTTATTGAGCATAAAACCCATTTGGGTATACACAATAGCCGTACTGGCAATGAGTGCTATGGAAAGGCTAAACTGGAAAACCACCAAGCCCCGTCGCAAACGAGCACCTTTTGGTGACGCTCGAAATACCCCTTTCAACACGTTTACCGGTGTAAAACCCGATAATACCAAAGCAGGATAGCTCCCGGCCAAGGTCCCTGTCAACAAGGCAGTAAGAATGTAAATACCCATGGTGGGTACATTAAAGACATCGGAAGTCATAAAATCTTTCCCGGTCAACTCACGTAACCAAGGAAGGCAAAGACTTACAATACCAAGTCCTATGATGGAGGCAAAAACTACCATTACCAAAGACTCCCCAAAAAACTGATAAATCAGCCCTTTTTTATCCGCACCTATGACTTTTCGAATCCCCACTTCCTTTGCACGTTCCATTGATCTTGCCGTGGCAAGGTTCATAAAATTGATACAGGCGATCAGCAGAATAAAAAGACCGATGATGGCAAAAATATAGATATTCGAGAGGCTACCTGTTACTCCTGGTTGTCGCGTCGCTTTTGAATTTAAATATACATCCTTCAGCGGCTCCAGACTTAAATCATAATAATATTCCTCACCAGAGGCATCATGTCGTTTTAAAAATTCGGGCACTTTGGTTTGAAAGACGATCGGATCAAATTGTTCATGTGCTACAAAATAGGTGTAGAAGTCCACATACCCCCAAGAGTCAAATATGTCCGGGCGGCTCTGGTAAAAAGAGGACATGGAAAATAACGCATCAAAATTGAAATGCGAATTGGAAGGTAGATCTTTCATTACCCCGGTAACGGTATAGGTGCCGTCATCGGCCCTGCCTCCCACTCCCTCGATCGTCTTTCCTATTGGATCTTGGTTGCCAAAATATTTTTTTGCAGTGCGTTCAAGCAATACTACCGAATAGGGTGCGACCAAAGCGGTTTCCGCATTCCCTGCGATAAGCGGCCAACTGAACACGTCAAACACCGTTTCATCTACATAAAAACAATTGTCTTCTTGAAATTTACGTTCTTGGTAATTCAGCAATACTTCTGACCTACCAGAGAACTGTACCGTTTCCAAAACATCGGGAAAATCCGCTTTTAAGGCATCGGCAACCGGGGCATTTCCCCAAATTTGTTTGCTTTGCTCGTCATTATCGTTGTAATGATGCGCCACCCGATATATGTTATCTGCATTCTCATGGTACGTATCATAGGAGAGCTCATGTTTTATAAACATTGCAATCATTAAAAAACAAGCCATTCCAATGGCCAGACCGCCTATATTGATAGCGGAATACCCCTTGTTTTTCATGAGATTTCTCCAAGCAATTTTTAAATAATTTTTTAACATGATCGATTTCTTTTTGATTGATTTTCAACACCTTATTCCGAACGTAAACTTTTTACAGGATTCACCATTGCCGCCTTCAACGTTTGATACCCAATAGTCAATAGAGTAACCCCCAATATCATGACAATAGCGAGTGCAAAATGCCACCAGTGTATTTCCGTGCGGTAGGTATACCCTTGCAACCAATTATTCATAAAATACCAGGCCAAAGGTGTCGCAATTACTCCTGAGATGAGAATGAGCTTTACAAAATCGGTTGAGAACAACACCAAAATATCACCTACGGTACTACCCAATACTTTTCGAATGCCTATTTCCTTGGTGCGTTGCCCCACAAAGAAAAGAACCAGCCCATACAATCCTAAACAACCAATAAAAATAGCCAGGCCTGAAAACACCTTTGATAGCGACAGGTACTGTTGTTCCGTTTCATAGGCTTCGGCGACCCGTTCATCTAAAAAGCGGTAGTCGAATATATAGTTCGAAAAGGTTGAGGACCATTCCTTTTCGATTTGGTCCAAGGTTGTTCTCGTATTCGCACCGGAAATCTTCACTCCGATCTCCCCGTACCAGTTGGGGTTCGCTGCAATAAATGCCGGGCTGATATCCTGAGTAAAATCCTGGTCATGAAAATCTCCCACAACCCCAACCACCGTCGCTGTAAAGTCAGCACCGTTCACCTCTACGCGCTTCCCGATAATTTCTTCATACGTACCTAAGCCCAGTTTTTTAGTGAATTTTTCATTTACCAACACCTCGGTTATAGAGTCTCCGGCAAAGAAATTCCTACCAGCGATCAGCTTTACACCGAACGTTTCGAGATACGACTCATCGCCAATTTTAGCAGCAATATTGTACTCCTCTTTTTCCGGACGATTATGGTATCTTACGCCAGTGCCCCAATTATTTTCCGCTGCTCCGGGGCTACTTAGACAGGCAGACGTACTTATTACATTTGGTATTTGTTTCAATCGATCTGTAAGACTATTCAATCCTACCGATTCTATCTCAGCTGGAATCGATAACATTACGATCGACTCTTTGTCAAAACCTAGATCAGCATTGATGGCAAAGTCGATTTGCTTGGCAATAATACTGCTTGAAGCGATCAAAATGATTGATATCACAAATTGTGCAACTACCAACACCCTTCTGGTCTTACTACCTCCCGTATCATTTTGTTTTAATTTTCCCTTTAACGCCAATACAGGTAATATGCGAGATAACAATATGCCCGGATAACTCCCCGATAACAATGATACTACCGCCAACGCAACCAACATCAAACTAATGAAACGCACATTTAACAGCTTAGATGCACTTAATTCCAAACCAAACAGGTTATTAAAGGCCGGTAAGAATAGAATGGCCAAAACAATCCCGAGTATCAGGGCGAAAAGGCTAATCACAAAAGTTTCTGACATAAATTGCCAAAAAAGGTGCTTTTTAAAACCTCCGAGAACTTTGCGAACTCCTATTTCCTTTGAGCGGGAAAATGCTTGGGCCGTTGAAATGTTTATAAAGTTGATACAGGCAATGGTTATCAAAAACAAGCCGATGATCCCGAAAACCCAGAGCAGCGTAGGGTCTATGCCTCCATAGGTGCTATTAAGGTGTACATCCGAAAGTGGCTGAAGACGGTATACATGTTTGCTAGTGTTTGGCGGACGGTATTTTTCGGAAAGCCCTGAAAGATTGGCTTCTATTCCCGCTATATCTTGATTGGGGCGTAAGAGAGTAAAACATTGTAAATTCGTTGAGATACCTGACCAACTTTCCCCGGCGGCAAAGTTAAAAAAGTCCATTAGGTTCGGGTAAGAAACAAAAAGTTCGATGTCTAGGAAACTTGCTTTGGGCAAATCTTTAAGCACCCCGACGATTTCTATTGTTTTGTCATTTTCAAGGACAAAAGTAGCACCTATTACATCCGTTTTTCCAAACATGGTCAACGCTAAGCTTTCGGTCAAGATTGCCGTATTTGGAGCCGCCAATGAAGCGCTATTTCCAGTGCTACTTTCGAAACTAAAAATATCAAAGAAATCTTCCTCTATAAAACCAATTTCAAGCTTTAGCTTATTACGATCGCCTTTCGCCTCAAAATCGATAAGCATATCTTCTTGGCGCACAATGCGTGCTACCTTTTCGGCATACCCATATTCTTCTCGGAATACCTTTGCAAAACCTGGTGGTACACTGGCATCAAACTCAATATCCTCGCGGTGTTGTTCCGTATTGATACGGTATATGCGCTCTTCATTGGCGTGAAAATTATCGAATGACAAATGATGACTTAAAAAAAGATAGATCAAAATACTACTACCAAAACCCAAGGCCAGCCCTACAATATTGATCGTGGTGAATACCTTGCGCTTTCGTAGGTTTCTCAAAGCTATTTTCACATAGTTTCTAAACATGGCCGTTCGTTTTTTGATACCCCCTAATGACGGAGTGATGATTTTTATGATTTGATGAATAAACCCTCGCGAGTCAATACGCTTTAAAAAATGCTATACCATAGCACCAAGCGCCCGGTTTTGACTCTCGGTAACCACTTGCCCGTCAAATAGGTTGATGACCCTATGAGCATAGTGTGAATCTCGGTCTGAGTGGGTGACCATCACAATGGTAGTGCCCTCCTGATTCAGTTCGGTTAACAAGTTCATGACCTCGATACCATTTTTTGAATCAAGGTTTCCTGTCGGCTCATCGGCCAAGATCAGTTTGGGGTTGGTCACTACCGCCCTTGCAATGGCGACCCGCTGTTGTTGCCCCCCGGATAATTGGTGGGGGAAGTGTTTTTCCCTATGGGCAATTTTCATGCGTTCCAATACCTTCATTACCTTTTCTTTGCGTTCCGATTTCCCCATTTTAAGGTAAATCAATGGTAGTTCAACATTCTCGAATACCGTTAACTCATCGATCAGGTTAAAGCTCTGAAATACAAACCCTAGGTTTCCTTTTCGAAGCTCGGTACGTTGCCGTTCTTTTAACCCTCCCACTTCATGGCCGGCAAATTGGTAGCTTCCTTCGGTAGGGTTGTCTAGCATCCCGATGATGTTCAAAAGGGTAGATTTACCACAACCAGAAGGCCCCATGATTGCGGCAAATTCCCCATCTTCAACTTTAAGGTTGACGTTGTTCAAAGCCAAGGTCTCTACCTCCTCGGTTCTAAAACTCTTTTTTAAATCTTGTATTTGTATCATTTCTTGATTAAATTTAAATGGTGCTTATGTACTTGTTAAAGATATATGGTGTTTGTACTTGTTACAGTTTATCATTTAAGGACTATTTTTTCAGCATCCCCAAAACTGTCATAGTTACTGGTAATCACTTTTTCCCCTGCATCAAGACCTTCCAACACCTCAAAGTGACGTGAGTTTTGTTTTCCTATTCGAATAGGACGTCTAAGCGCCTCCCCACCGTTCGCATCTACCACGTAAATCCATTGTCCGCCCGTACTCTGAAAGAAACTGCCCTTTGGTAATAACAGCGCATCGCTCGATTCGCCTAGTTGTAGTTTAATATTATAGCTCTGTCCGGTACGGATCGTCTCTGGCCGCTTATCGGTAAATACCAAATCTACTTTGAATTTCCCATTGCGCACCTCGGGATATACCTTCCGAAGTCGCAACGGATAATCGGTTCCGTTACGTTCCAACACTGCGGTCAAGTCCCGGATAACCCGGTCTATATAATGCTCATCAATTGTCGCTTCGATCTTGTAATCGGTCAATACATTTATTTGACCGATCCGCTGACCTTGGGCAATACTTTGTCCTATTTCCGCATCCAAAAAACCCAATTGACCATCGGCCGGCGCACGTACATTTAAATGATCTAACCGTTGATATACCATTCCCAACGTCTTTTGCATTCTACTTAAGTCAGTATCCAAGCCCGTAAGCGAGGTTTTGCGCAATTTATCGTCCTGCTCGGTCTGTAACTTAACTATTTCATACTGTTTCTGAGAAAGCTCATAGTTCTCCTTGGAAACTTGGTAGTCTTCTTTGGAGATGAGTTCATCCTTGTACAGGGCTTGATTTTGTTCAAAATTCCGTTTCAGCTTCTGAAGATCTGTGCTTGCCGTAGCGAGCGACTTTCTACCTTCCACCTGTCTTGAATCAAACGTTAGCTTCGTAGACCGCAAATCGTTCTGTTTCAGTGCCAAGTTGCTCTCACTAGCCAGAATCTGTTCGTAGAGATTCATGTTTTCCAGTTTCAAGATAATATCTCCTTTTTTCACGGTGGCGCCCTCTTCAATTAACTTTTCCGTCACACGACCACCTTCGTAAGCATCCATATAAATAGTAGAAATAGGCGCTACATTCCCATTGATCGTAATGTAATCATCAAATTTACCTTGGGTAATTTCAGCTATTGAGAGTTTATCTTTCTCGGTGCGGAAGGTCGATACCGAGTTCCCAAAAAGCAATTGATATCCTGCAAATACCAATAATAGTCCAAGCGCTATATAACCATAATGTTTGGGCCTTAATCCTTTTTTCTTTTCGAGTTGTATATCCATTTTATAGGTACTGTTTAGCGTATTGTTATTCTAAATTTAGTAAATCAAGGTGTCGTTGCATCAATATTGAACACCGGGAGTCCCCGATAAAAATCAAGGGTACTCTTATTGATTTCGGCCTTAAGCCGTACTTGTAAATTTTCGTTTTGGGCACTTGCAAACAAATTCTTAGCCGTAAAAAGTTCCAACGCATTGATCAAACCTTTTTCATATCGTTTTTGGGCGATGGTGAATGCCAGGTTCTGAGCTTCAACTTTTTGGGAGCTTTGTTCGTACTCAGATTTGAGTGATTTGTATTCCTGTACCAGGTTTTGAATAGTTTGGTACAACACCTGCTCTTGAATTTCCAAATTGTTTTCCGCTCTTAACCGTTCAATTTTTTGCTGTTTAACCGCAGATCTGCCTGCCCAGGCATTGCTGATAGGAATACGCAGGGATAGCCCTACGGCCTGAAAAGTATTGTCTCTGAACTGCTCTCTAAAAGGAATGGTCTTTCTGGTAGCGGTATCTATGGTCGTTTCAAAATAACCGGTACCGACACCTCCAAACATTGAGAGGGACGGATACAAGTCTCCCCTGGCCACCGCAATTTGTTTTTTTGCTGCTTTTGCCCGAAGTTCTTGTGCTTTGATCAAAGGAATAAAATTTCTTGCCTCCCCATAAATGATATCGGATTGCATTGCCAAATCTGTTTCAGTAGTATCCTTTTCTATGATGCTTGTTTGAATATTAATCCGTTCAACATTTTCCAAGTTCATCTCTTGAACGAGCGTCAATTCCGCAAGACCAAGTTGGTTTTCACTTTGCGTAAGGTTCAATTTATCGGTCAATAAGAGCGATTCGGCCTCATACAGATCTGCTCCCGCTTTGACACCCAGTTCTACCTGCCGTTTCACCAGATCATAATTGGCCTGCGAGACAGCCAACTGCTCATTTGATATAGCGACCAAACCCTGAAAGAATTGAATGTCATAAAATGCCTGCATTACCCGAAACGACAATAGGTATTTTTGATGCAGGGCCTCCTCTTTTGTCGCTTTGTATAAAAACTTGGACGCCTTGATCGCATTTATTTTTTGAAATCCCTGAAATAGATCAATCGATGCATCCAAGGAATAGTTGTTCGAAAAGAAATCGGTCGTAACAACATCATTCGTAAACGGATCGGTACTTCTACCAAAATTAATCACATAGTTCGAAGATGCCTGAATGCTTGGAAGCAAGGCACGAATAGACTGCCGATAGGTTTCTCTCCCCGACTCGGTATTGTATCCAAAATCTTTTAATTGCAGATTGTGCGAAAGTGCATACGCAATACAATCGTCCAATGTCCATTTATCTTGCCCCTTTACTCCAAAATGGACAAGGAAAAATAGGATAACGATGATTTTAAATTTTTGACTCATATTCATATTGGTATGCCAATTGGTATACTATAGCTGTGCCAAGAATGTAATATTTTAAAAATCAAACAATTACAGCTACTTGCATCACAAAACAAAGCATAACCTGTAAAATTGTTTTACAGACATTGTCAAAAAATTGGACACTTGATAGCAATTTCTAACTTCAAATCGTAGTTTTAACGATCTAAAAACAACATCTCAATTATGGTAGATGCAAAAGTATTGGTAATTGATGATAACAAAAGTGTATTGAGCGCTTTGGAGATTCTATTACAATTTGAATATAAAAAGATAACTACCCTATCAAACCCCAATCAGATTTCTTCCTTTCGAAATCTTAAGGAGCAAGATATCGTGCTCTTGGACATGAATTTCTCTGCAGGTGTAAACACGGGAAACGAAGGCTTATTTTGGCTCCGGGAAATAAAAAAGAAGGCGCCACACACTTCTGTTGTAATGATGACAGCCTACGGAGCGGTCGATTTAGCGGTAAAGGCACTAAAGGAAGGTGCAGCCGATTTTGTATTAAAACCTTGGAACAACGATAAACTGCTCGCCACCGTGAAATCGGCCTATGAGCTTCGAAAATCCCAGGCCGAGGTAAGCAAGTTAAAACAAAAAGAGAATCATTTAAAACAAGTAATAAACCAAAATAGCACACACATCATTGGTGATTCAAAGGCGTTGCATTCGGTGTTAACCCTGGTAAACAAGGTTGCCAAGACCGATGTAAATGTGCTTGTCACAGGAGAAAACGGAACTGGAAAGGAACTTATAGCTCGTGAGTTGCACCAACAATCGGCACGGGCAAGCGAGGTTTTCATATCAGTAGATATGGGGTCAATTTCCGAAAGCCTTTTTGAAAGTGAACTATTTGGTCATCTCAAGGGCTCTTTTACCGACGCCAAAGAAGATCGGGCGGGCAAGTTCGAAGCTGCAAATGCCGGAACCTTATTTTTAGATGAAATAGGTAATTTATCGTTACAGGCCCAAGCGAAACTCTTATCTGCTATTCAAAACAAAACCATTGTACGAGTTGGGTCGAACAAATCGATCTCCGTAGATATTCGGCTTATTTGCGCTACGAACGTAGATTTGGAAAAAATGGTCGCAGAAGGACTTTTTCGGGAAGACTTACTGTACCGTATCAATACAATTCGAGTGGAGGTGCCGCCTTTGCGCGAACGTGGAGACGATATTTTGGTCCTTGCGGATTTTTACCTGAACAAGTTTATTACCAAATATGCAAAACAAGGGCTTCGAATCAATCAACCCGCTAGAGAGAAGTTAAATGACTATGCTTGGCCGGGCAATGTTCGGGAGCTTTTACACACCGTGGAACGCGCCGTTATACTATCGGAGGGGGATGTATTAAAACCTGCCGACTTTTTACTCAACACAAAAGCGCCCGTAACTTTAGAAACAGGCCCCAATACCCTAGAAGCCATGGAGCAACTAATGATTGCCAATGCACTTGAACAACATCGTGGGAACTATAGCGCTGCAGCGGAACAATTGGGGATTTCACGCCAAACACTCTATAATAAAATGAAAAAAAAAGATAAATAACCTGCGATACGGTAGTATTGATTATGGAGACATCAAGATCTAAAAATGATAGTTATCACGAAACATTTCTTTAAAAATGGTAAGTCGCAATATTTATATTCAACTAATTTTTCGAATCGTCTTTATTACGGGGCTTGCCTTGGGAATCGGCTTTCTGTTTTTTACCCAACGTTATATTTTAGCAGCGATCTTACTATTCCTTTTGGTTCTTCAAACTGTTTTTCTAATACAGTATATCAACCAAACCAACCGTAAAATCGCCTACTTCTTTGATGCAATAAAAAACGAAGATTTTACCCTTCGCTTCCCCGAAAAACTAAGCGTAAAATCTTTGAAAGAGCTCAACCATAGCCTGAATACTTTAAACAGTATGATTCAAAAGATTCATGTAAAAAAGGAAGCCCAGGAGCAATACTATCAGGAGATAATAAAACAAGCAGCAATCGGTATTCTAACTATCAACCCGAAGGGACATATACTTTTCGCGAATCAGACCGTAGAAAAGTTATTGAACTATCACCCATTGAACCATGTAAAGCAATTCAATCAAATTGATACGAAACTCTATGAATTGTTTGCAGATCTGCAACCTTTCGAGAGCACGATGTTCCAGTTATCGAACGAACGTGAAAACAAACAATTGTTTATTAAGGCAACCGCAGTAATGGTTGATGAAAACCCGCTGTTATTGGCTGTTGTTCAAGATATTCACAAGGAGTTGGATGAAAAAGAAACCGATTCTTGGGTACGTTTAATTCGTGTACTTACCCATGAAATAATGAACACAATTACCCCGATTACCTCAATTTCTGAATCAATACTTAAATACTATAAGGGGACAAAGGGACTCGTTTCATTGGCAGAATTTAAGGAAGAACATATTTCCAATACTGTAAAAGGCTTGCAAGTAATAAAGGAACAAGGTGGTGATTTGATGACGTTCGTACAATCGTACCGTAGTTTTTTAAGCCTTCCCAAACCGGACAAAACGCTTGTTTCGGCGGAACGTCTGCTTGAAAAAGTACAGATATTGATGAGTCAGGAAAACCTTGGAAGCACCATCCATTTTGAAACGAAGGTAGCCCTCGAAGGATTAGAACTGTATATTGATGAAAAACAAATAGCGCAGATTTTGGTAAACTTAAGTAAGAATGCCATTCAATCGATCGGAGCACAAACCAATCGAACGGTACGTCTTACGGCCGGCATTACCCATAGCGAAAAGAAATACCTTGAAGTTTGGGACAATGGCCCCGGGATACCATCCGATTTGATAGATGAGATTTTTGTGCCCTTCTTTACCACAAAAACAACAGGAACGGGAATCGGACTTAGTTTGTCAAAACAAATTATGCATTTACATGGCGGCAGTATGAAAGTACATTCCGTCCCAAATAAAAGCACCTCTTTTGTAATGACATTCTAAGCGTAATGCTATGTAAAAAGTCTGGAGGTTTAAATTTTAAATTTTCTTCACACGCACAGCGTTCATGCCACGTGCGCCTTTTTCTAGCTCAAAGCTTACTTTGTCGTTTTCGGTGATCTCATCGATCAGCCCGGTAACATGCGTAAAGTACTTTTCGTTATTTTCCGAATCGATTATAAATCCAAAACCTTTGGAATGATCAAAAAATGAAACCTTGCCATTTCTAACAGGGTCAAAAGCTTCCTCATCTCCCTCCTCTTTTTTGGGAATTCCCAAAACGATATCTTCCGCTTCGATAACAATCTTTTCAGACGGATCTGGCGGCGTATCGGTCAAGTTTCCATATTGATCCACATAGGCCAACGGAATTCCTCCACCATTTTCTTTGGCTTCAGCCCTACGTGCCTCTTTTTTCTTTTGTTTTTCCTCTCGTTTTTTCCGTTTCTGTTTTTCCTTCTCGGTTTTGTTGTACGTTTGTTGTGATTTCGCCATTCGTTTGCTTTTTTAAATTAATCTGTTAGCCAAGGAAAGGATTGAATATACTGAACGAATGCAATGGAATGAAACAATGAAACAGAAGTTCACTTAAATTTTGCCAGAATGATCGTACTATTGGGTCTCAACCCTCTTACCTTAAATCGGCACTAAGATACTACTTCCGTTGCATTT
>CALIIC010000070.1 GCA_938020445.1 uncultured Flavobacteriaceae bacterium
ACTTCCGGATGAAAATAAAGTACCGCCCCTACCATCATACCAAGTACTACTTGCCCCAACACCTTAAAACGGCCTTTGAGCCCTCCCTTATCTTTCTTAAAGATTTTAATGTAATCATCCGTAAAGCCAATGAGGCCCATCCACAAGGTGGTTACGATTAAGAGAATAACATAAATATTGTCGAGCTTGGAGAACAGCAATACGGGAATCAAAGTCGCCATGATGATGATCAAACCGCCCATCGTAGGGGTACCTGCCTTCTGTTTTTGCCCCTCCAGTCCTAAATCACGAATTGTTTCGCCTATCTGTTTCTTTTGCAGAAACAGAATAATACGCTTCCCGTAGGCAGCGGCAATTATTAAGGAGAACAATACCGCCATCGCAGCCCGAAAGGTGTAAAAGCTAAATAAGCTTGCACCCGGGAACTGGTACTGTTTTTCTAAATAATCAAATAGGTAATATAGCATTCTTACTGTTTTCTATTTATCAAGTGCTGTCAACAATTCCTTTACAATCTTAAAATCATCAAAGTCTATACGGTCGCCATTGGTTTCCTGATAGGTTTCATGCCCCTTCCCTGCAACTAGGATAATATCATTGGCAGTTGCCATTTGACAGGCCGCTTTAATCGCTTGTTTGCGATTTTCTATGGAGACGGTCTTCATAGCATTCTGGGGTTGCACTCCAGCTTCCATTTCCTCGATGATGCTGTTCGGCGGTTCCGTTCTCGGGTTGTCCGAAGTAAAAATGGCCTTGTTGCTCATCTCAGAAGCGATATGACCCATAACCGGACGCTTAGACCTGTCTCTATCGCCACCACACCCCACAACGGTGATGACGTTTTCATTTCCAGTTCTCAATGTGTTGATAGTATCAAGCACATTTTTTAGCGCATCCGGCGTATGGGCATAATCAACTATGGCAGTAATTTTTTCTTTTGATATATAGTATTGAAATCGTCCATCTACAGTATCCAATTCACTTAACAACCGCAATACTTCAAATTTTTCAAGCCCTAAAAGGTCTGCAGTCGCATAGATCGCAAGCATGTTATAGGCATTGAAATTCCCGATGAGTTTTGACCAAAGCTCACTTTCATTGATCTTTAACAACTGCCCGTCAAATTGATTTTCTAACACCTGCCCGCGATAGTCGGCATAGTTTTGAAGTGCATAGGTGTACTTTCGTGCACTGGTGTTCTGCAACATTACCAAACCGTTCTTATCATCTATATTGGTGAGCGCAAACGCTTTTTTGGGCAATTCATCGAATAGGATTTTCTTAGTGTCGCGATATTCTGCAAAGCTGTTATGATAATCCAAATGATCATGCGATAAATTGGTGAAAATTGCTCCCTCGAACACCAAACCCTGAGTACGCTTTTGGTCAATACCATGGGAACTGACTTCCATAAAACAATATTCGACCCCAGCCTCGCTCATGAGGTTCAGATGATGATTGATGGTCAAAGCATCTGGGGTGGTATGCGTTGTCTTGTATTCCTGCTTATCCACCATTATTTTAATGGTAGACAACAGCCCTACTTTGTACCCTGCCTTCTTAAACAATTGATACAAAAGACTGCTGACAGTCGTTTTACCATTGGTTCCGGTGATGCCGATCAGTTTCAGGTTTTTAGACGGGTTGTCATAAAAATTCGACGCCATGACCGCCAGAGCGGTATTTCCGTTTCGCACCGCAACATAGGTGATTTCGTTCACCAAATTTTCAGGCATATCCTCACAGATAATGGCCTTAGCGCCGCTATTGATTGCTTGGTCAATATACCTGTGCCCATCGGTAAGGGTTCCTTTGATGGCCACGAACACATCATCCATTCCCACGGTCCTGGAATCAAAACATACGGCATTCACCATCATATTTGTGGTGCCGCTTACTGCAGTGAGGCCTACGCCATACAATATGTCTTTTAACGACTTCATGATAACTCCAATACTATTTTATCTACCTTTTCGATATCCGTGCCATGAGAAATAGATTGTTTCCTTACTTTTCCGTTTCCCCTTATTTCTACTTGCAATCCCAAGTTTTCCAAAATCGAAATGGCATCCATACCGCTCATGCCCTTTACGTTTGGCACTTTTCGATACGTCTTCTGAGCCTCGGCATAGTACTTTTGGAAATTCTCCTCAAGACTTTCATTGATTTTGCCCGGCATTTCAACCTCATCGATCAGCGGAGAATTAGCATATACTTTTTGCGCCACCGATTTGAATACGGGTCCAGAAACATCGGCCCCATAGTACCCCACGCTTTTGTCTGGTTCATGAATTATGACAATGCAGGAATATTTTGGGTTTTCCGCAGGAAAGTATCCTGCAAACGTTGAGATGTACCCCAGCTTGTCCTTGTCTTTTGTTTCATAGTTTTTCTGTGCAGTACCCGTCTTTCCCGCCATAGAAAAATTGGGCGAATACAATTTATGACCGGTACCATGGTCTTTCTCAACCACATTCTTCAACAGCTCTTGCACCTTATAGGCGGTCTCTTTTGAACAAATGGCATCATCGATCACTTCTTTGTCGAATTTTAAAATGGTACGGTCCCACTCACGAACCTCTTTGATCAATCGTGGTTTTACCATTTCCCCATCATTTGCAATGGCATTGTAAAATGTAAGTGTTTGCAAAGGTGTTAGGGCCACCTCATACCCATATGCCATTTGGGCCAAGGAAAGACCAGACCAGCCTTTGTCTCCAGGGTAACGAATAACGGGTATCCCCTCTCCCTTGATAGGAAGCCCCAATTCCTTGTGCAGATTCATTGCCATTAATCGGTTCACATACTTTTCGGGAGCTTCCTTGTACCCATGATGTATCATTTTCGCAAAGGCCGTATTGGAGGATACTTCAAAGGCCTTGCCTATAGAGATCTTTCCGTAGCCCCCATGCCTTGAGTCACGCACGCGGTGTCGGTAAATTTTCCAAACACCTTTTTCGGTATCTATTACATCACTGGTATCGATCACCTTATCTTCCAAAGCCGCTACCAGGTTCATTAACTTAAAAGTGGACCCGGGCTCATGGGATTCGCCTATGGCATAATTCAAACGCTCGTAATACTTCCCATCTGAAGTTCTTCCAAGATTCGAAATGGCCTTCACTTCCCCTGTTTTTGTCTCCATAACGATGACAGTACCATGCTCTGCCTTATAGTGCTCCAATTGCTTTAGCAACGCATGGTGAGCGATGTCCTGAATATTGATATCAATGGTAGAAACCACATCATACCCATCTTTAGGCTCTATAATATTGTCTTGCCCAATAGGTTTCCATTGGCCTTTTGCTATTTTCTGCTTTAACCGCTTGCCTTCGGTGCCTCTTAGATACTCCCCAAAGGCACCTTCAAGACCAACACGCGTATAATACCCATTCTCATCGACCCGTTCGTAGCCAACGCTGCGTTCGGCAATTTTACCTAGAGGGTGTTCGCGAACTGTTTTTTGCTCTATAATAAGACCGCCCTTATAAGGCCCTAAACGAAACAAAGGAAATTCCTTGACCGCGATATAGTCCGAATAGTCCAAGTTACGCGCAACCAAAGCGTACCGATGCTTGTTCTCCTTTGCCTTTCGCAATAATTGTTGGTAATGGGAAGATGAGTTGCCAAACAACCTTGACAATTCGTCGCTAAGTGGCACTAAAAATTCCCTAAAGTCGTCATCGCTCACGGTCACCGCATCAAAACGAACGGTGTAGCGCGATACGGAGGTAGCCAATAGACTACCATCATCTGAATATAGATTTCCGCGGTTGGGAACGATCGTGAACATTTTCGAAGTGCGATCGGTTGCCAAAGACCGATACCTGTCGCCATCGACCACCTGAATGCTTACCAACTTCACCATTACGGCAAGGGCAAACACGAACAGGCATGCTGCTACAATGTATAGACGGGAAAGTATGTTCTTATCGGTTACTGCCAATTTATTCTACTTCTGATTTTACACGAATTTTACTAGGGGGCACCTCTGAGGGGTACATCTCCTTTTTTTGAACCGAATCGGTAATGGTCGATTCTAATTTGAGTCGCTGCACATCTTTATGTACATCTATAAAATGACTGCGCAATTCTTTTACTTCTTCGTTTAAAGCGGCTATCTGGTGTACTTTTCGGTCTGCGCTATGACTACTACCGATCATAACAGTGGCCAAAAAAGAGATGAAAATGATAAAAAGCCAATTTTTGGGAGCATCGTCGCTCACCAAAAACTTGCCTTTCAAAATATCTAGTATTCCGTTTTTCACGATTCGTTGTTTTATATTCCTTAAATGCGTTCCGCAATCCGTAATTTGGCGCTACGGGCCCTATTGTTCACTGCTATTTCTTCACTCGACGGAACAATCAGGCCACCTACTTTTTTAAAAGGCACATGAATGTTTCCATAAAAATCTTTCTCCGGCTCTCCCTGAAACTGCCCGGCCCTTATATATCTTTTTACCAAACGATCCTCTAACGAATGATAGCTAATGATGCTGATTCGCCCAGCGGGTTCCAAGAGTTCTGCGGTTTGAAGCAAGAATTCCTTGATCGATTCAATTTCTTGGTTCACTTCAATTCGAATGGCCTGATACACCTGCGCCAATATTTTGTGTTCTTTGGCATTTGGCAAAAACGGCTTCAATACCGTTTTCAATGCGACCGACGTTTTTATTGGCTGTTCGGTTCGCGCCGCTTCGATTGCCTTGGCCATAGCGTTCGCATTTCTTAGCTCCCCGTACTCGAACAATACTTTGCGGAGTTCATCGTAGCTATACTTGTTCACCACATTGAATGCCGAAACCGGGTTGCGTTGACTCATGCGCATATCCAAATCCGCTTCGAAACGAGTTGAAAAACCGCGCTCGGCCTTATCGAATTGATGCGAGGATACTCCGAAATCTGCCAGGATACCATCTACCTTACGAATGCCATAGAACTTCAAAAACTGCTTGATGTATCGGTAATTCTCATTGATCAACACGAACCGATCATCAGCTATTGTATTCCCCAACGCATCTTCGTCCTGATCAAAGGCAAACAACTTTCCATTGCCACCCAACCGTTTCATTATTTCTTTGGAATGCCCTCCACCACCGAAGGTCACATCCACATACACACCGTCTTCCTTAATATTGAGCCCGTTTACCGACTCTTGCAACAATACCGGGTTATGATACATTATCCGTTTCGTCTCCGTCCGTTCCCATTACCTCTTCGGTAAGCGCTTCAAAATCTATTGCGGTCTCTTCCAATACCTGCTCGTAACTTTCCTTATCCCAGATTTCCACAATATTAAT
>CALIIC010000071.1 GCA_938020445.1 uncultured Flavobacteriaceae bacterium
TAGTAGCAGGAGAAACATATGCCATTGACTTTAATTTATTAAAAAGTACAGTCGCATTCTCTGGAGGGTGTATCATAAGTGAAGTGGGCTTTTACTTCACCAATGCGCCTATATCAATGACAGGATTCTTCGACCCGCTTCCAGTAACTCCACAAGTTACAACACCTCCAGGTGAATTTTATCCTGATTCTAATAACTGGCAGGCTGCGAGCACAATATACTTTACTGCAAGCGGAGGAGAAACCCATGTCATCATTGGTAATTTCGCAGACGATGCCTCTACCGTATGTCAAAACACGACGAATAACATACTTGGCTACTATTTCTTAGATGATATTTCCATTAGCGGAACTTCTGGTTCTAATTCCGTTGATGCAGGAGCTGACCAAACCATAAATACAGGAGATATGGCCTTTTTGACGGCCACACCAAATGCGGGTACCCCAGCTTACACTTGGTCGGCCAACCCAGCTGACACCTCACTTTCAGGTCAAGAAAACACACAAAACCCAACAGTTTCCCCAACGCAAACCACCTCCTATACTGTTACTGCCGACTTTGGAGGGGGGTGTACCGATACCGATACGGTAATGGTAACCGTTGATACCTCATCTTCATGCAGTGGTACTAATTTGGTGCCGAACCCAAGTTTTGAGGATATCACGAACTGCCCCGATGGTATTTCGGGCTTTGATGATGATCAGCTAGACAATGTTGAAAACTGGGACAATTTGTCAATAGGTGGTTTCTCACAAGGAACCAGCGACCTTTATAATTCATGTTGCACTAATTGTAATGTAGATGTTCCATTTTTAACAACTTCAGGGGTAAATATAAATCCAAATGCTTATGACGGCCAGGGATATGCAGCTTTAATCCCTTTTAATAACAACCTGACGAATTACAGAGAATATATTACTGCACAACTTTCTGGTAATTTAGAAACAGGAAAGACCTATGAAGTACAGTTTAGATGGAGATCAAGATATCAACAAACAAAGTTTTTCGTAAATAGGTTAGGCGCCTACTTTAGTGCAGGTAGACCCACACAATTCGTAGGTACATCTCGCGTATTGGACGCATCGCCGCAGGTAGAGTTCAATACAGGGCAATTTCTCAATGAAACCAATGACTGGATGCTTTTTACGGCTACTTTTGTAGCTACTGGATCAGAAAACCAGATAACCATAGGAAATTTTTACGATGATGCCCAAACAAATACGCAAGCTACTGGATACAACGAATTCACACTTGCAGATATCGCCTATATTTTTATTGATCAAGTAATTGTTAGAGAAACAGGATCACAAAACATTGATGCTGGTTTGGATATCACTATTGATGTGGGCGATACCGCTGGCTTATCTGCCACACCAAATACGGGCTCACCAACCTACAGTTGGACAGCCAGTCCTTCAGACTCATCGCTCGGGGGCCAGGAGACTGCCCAGAGCCCTAATGTATCACCAACACAAACAACCACTTATACCGTTACTGCCGACTTTGGAGGGGGCTGTACGGCTACTGATACAGTAACCATTTTGGTGGGCGGTTGCCCCTTGGTGGTCGATGAGACTAGCCTATTGATCATCGATGCCGATTGCGGCCAGGTCAATGGCAGCATTACTGGCCTGGTAGTTTCCGGGAACTCCGGTAGCGAGACCTATTCGTGGGTAGATGCCATGGGCAATGTAGTGGGGACATCGGTCGATTTGATGGCCGTGGGCCTTGGTACTTATATGTTGACCGTTACCGATGGTATCGCATGCAATATATCGGTAACCTATATCGTAAATGAAAGAGGAGCTTCACAACTCGATTCTGACGATGTACAGTTCGTAGATGCCGGTTGTGGGCAAACCAATGGCAGCATCTCGGGTATTACTTATAGCGGAACAACTACTGGAACGGTATTCACCTGGACGGACGAGAATGGTGCCGCTGTTGGCAGCAGCTTGGAGCTGAACAATATAACAGCGGGGGTCTACATGTTGAACGCCACGGATACGGCGGGCTGTGGTGCCGTGGCGGGCCCCTTCCTTATTGAATCTCTGGATTGTGAGCAACCCGATGGGAACGGCCTTGTACGTATAGCCAACATGGTTACCCCTAACGGGGACGGTGCAAACGATACCTTTATAATAGAGGGCCTCGCGAACTACCCGAAAAGTATGCTCCATATCTACAACCGATGGGGAAGCAAACTCTACCAGGCCAGGGCGTACGACAATAGCTGGAACGGTACTTTTGAAGGTGGGCCCCTGCCCGTGGCCACCTATTATTACATCTTACAGTTAAACAATGTCGATAAAAAAATAATGAAAGGGACCGTTACTATCTTAAGGTAACCCTGCATTTCAACTAGATAATCAAACTCATCGAAACAATAAATGGCTAAAATAGAAATAAAGGGATTGCCCGATGAATTGGAGCGTGTCGCAACATTCTTAAAGCATAATAATATTACTTTCATCATTGCGCCAGACTTTGGCAATCATTCCCCGGAAGATCAAAAGGCCAGTGATCAGCTCATTGAAAAGTACAACAGTAACGACTAGTACGCTTACACAGATATATGGGCACTGTATTGGACTATATATTGGTTCCCTACAAGTGATTAACGATAGTTTTTCTGTAAGACAGCAAAATTTATGGGGTTTGTAAGTGTTCTTGGGTGTAAGCATGTTCCTGATGTGGCCAAAGAGTATTGTAAATCGACTATTACAGTTTAGAATTCTGAAGAAATGGCCTAAAAAGATATGGAAACTGTTTTTGCATGACCGAATGCTATGTTTTTCCTCACATTAGCTTTACGTTCCTCACAATATTCTCGAGAATACGAAAAACGGTTTATCTTGTCCCTAGATGTTGATGTTATCAAATCTGCGTTTTTTGTTAGTACCTAGTCATGGGTCTCTATTTTTTTTGGGGCCCTTTTTTTCCAAGGCTAACAGTGTGATGCAAGTTTCAATTCTGATTCTTAAATGAAATTTTGAACCAACACGCTGTTGGTATAACGGCAAACCATGGTTTATATGATGCGAAAAGGTGAAAAAATCGTAAACAATTTTTTGCAAATCCGTTTGGAATTACAATGAGTAGCACAGATTTCATAAGCAAATCAAAGCGCTTTTGACGGCAACCACTATAGAACGTACGGTAGAAAATAGATGTCATAAGTAACAGATATACAAATTAAATTCTTGTAATGTCCATTTTACTTAAAATTGTTTCTCGACTTACCTTGTTCTTGGTGATCGGAGCGTTTACAGGCAATGCCCAAATAGGGGAGCCAAAGAGCAATACCCCAAGCGATAGCCTATCTTTGGTGTATGAGGTAGCCAATGAGTATTTACTTTCCGACCTCGATAAAGCAGAGCAAAAATTTAAACAGGTTTTACAGCTGGCAATAGATAAAAATCGTCCTTTTTGGCAAGGAAAAGCCTTGTATCAGCTGGCCACCATTTATAAGTTAAAAGGTGGGGAAGACAATTTCAAGGAGTCGATCATGTACGGCAAACTCGCCCTTGCTAATTTTCGAAAAGAAGGAGACTCCCTTGAAGTTTTTAATACGTTGGTACATATGAATGGGATTTATATCGTCAACGAAAGGGCCCAGGAAGCGCTGAAGTTTGCCTTAGAGGCAAGGAAATTAATTCCCAGATTGGGCAATCGACTCTCCGCATCGGACAAGGGAAAGTTTTATGGGAATTTAGCGCTGATCTATTTCGAGTTAAACCTATCTCAAGAGGCGATCGAATACAATAACGAGGCACTGGAGTATTTTACCACGGCAAATAATGAAAATGGTAAATATTTGATATTTAACAATTTGGGAATTCTTCATACTAAAAATAACAGTTATGATGAAACCTATAAGAACTACAGACTGGCTTATAAAGGGTTTAAAAAAATTAAGGCCACGCGGTATTTGGCAACGGTCACCAGTAATTTGGGGAACGCCGCAATTAAGGTAGACAGTATAGATTTGGCCCTAAAATTTTTAAAAGAAGCTTTGATACTAGCCCATAAAAACAACTACGATGATGTAAAGGTATCTGCACAGCTTTTTATGGGAGAGGCTTTCTTTCTGCGACAACAAATAGATAGTGCCAATTATTTTTTAGATCGTACCATACTAGATGCGGATGCGATAGGAAGGGTAGACCGTAAAGCGGATGCGCTGGAATTTAAACAAAAAATTGCGGAAGAAAGGAAAGACTTTAAATCGGCATATAGCTATGGAGCACAGGCGAAAAAACTAAGGGATAGTATGGAGCTCATGAATAACAGAACCGCCGCTATCAGTACCTTGCTAAATAGTAAAGAAAACGGCAGTAAAAAAGAGACAAATCTCATCTCTCTAAAGTGGGTCGGACTTGCTGCATTTGTTCTTATCCTTGTCTTCGGCTATTGGAAAAAAACGGGAACCTCTAGGGATACGGTTCATAGAGTGGATGAGGAAAAAGAAAAGCTTTCTCGAAAGATGGTTTCATTATCAGCGCTTAATGTGAAGAGGCAACAAAGCCTTGAAGAAGTAGCTGATATTTTGGATGAAATCAAAACCAAAATTTCCGATATGCCAAGCGCTTTGCAGGAGGAGTTTTTAAGCGCCAAGAAAATTGTAAGAGGACAAGTTACCTTGGAGAAACAATGGCATACATTTTTCATGCACTTTGAAGAGGTACACCCCTCTTTCCTTAAACACCTAAATGAAAATTACAATTTGTCCTCTGCGGATATAAAGGTATGCAGCTTTTTGAAAATGAACCTTTCCAATTATGAAATGAGCGAGATTTTGGGAATCAATCAAAAATCTATTCATGTTATTAGGCATCGTCTAAAAAAGAAATTACGACTTCCTGCGAATACTACTATCGGCCAATTTCTCTCTACTATCTAGTTTTAGCGTCTACTTTTTCTCCAATACCGAGCATTGTAAGTTTTTGTAACCTCCCTGAAAGGCATTGAAACCTACGTATTGTAATAATCTGCGCTCGGCCATGTTATGTTCTGCAAGCACTGAAGGTGATGGTCTTTCATGTCTCGGAAAATCTTTGGATAACGGTGTTCACTTTTTAATGCCCATCACATAAAACATGTCCCAAAATGAAACATTTTTTAATAGTACTTCTAAGTCTTGTTTTTTCTGGAAACGCTATGCCACCAGAAATTTGCAACAACGCCATAGACGATGATGGTGATAACTTAATCGATTTTAACGACCCCGATTGCCCGTGTGAAGGACCCAATCTCGTCCCCAATCCAAGTTTTGAAAATTATAGCTCATGCCCGAATGATATATCGGGCCCTAATCCCGGACAGGATCAATATGATAAGATAGATAGTTGGCTCAATACCTACAGTCCTATTGGGCCAAAAATGACTCCTGATGTGTATAACTCTTGCAGTAATGGGGGTAACGATGTGCCTTGGACAAACGGTGTGTCACTTACAAACCCATTAGCAGCGGATGGCGAAGGCTATGCCGGTCTGGTAACGTATATCACTGGAGGTGATTTTAGAGAGTATATAACAGCGCGCCTAAACACTCCCTTACAGGCTGGTAAAAGGTATTCTGTAGGTTTTAAATGGCGCATACCTACCGGAGATTGGGTATTATACACCAACCGCTTTGGCATTCATTTTAGTAATGCTGTGCCTAATACTTATTTCCCTGTATTTGACTCTCCCTCAGTGCTTGATGTGACGCCGCAGATAGAATTGCCCACAACGGGTTTTTTAGATGAAACCTCGCAATGGCTAACTTTTACCCAAGATTATATAGCCACTGGGAATGAAAACTATATTACTTTGGGAAACTTTTACAAAGATATATCGACTACCGTTCATGACAAAGATGCACTCGCGCTGGGCTATGTTTTTGTAGACGATATATCTGTAAGAGAAGTGTTATCACCAGAAAGTATTACCGTAAGCCCAGATGTAACCATTAACCCAGGTGACAATACGGTTTTAAATGCAACAGCCAGTGGAGGATCGCCCACCTATACCTGGTTGGCTACCCCTGCGGACCCATCATTAGCCGGTCAAGAAAATTCTGAAAACCCCAACGTATCACCATCAGAAAACACAACCTATTCGGTTACTGCCGACTTTGGCAACTGCACTATCAAAGAGCAGGTTGTGGTTACCGTTAACACGCCATGTCCCAATCTTACGGCAACAGCAAATCCTACCACAATAGTACTTAATGAAGGATCCGTTCAATTAAACACAACTCCAATTGCCAATGCATACTACCATACCTGGTCAGGATCAGCCTCGGCAGATTTGAACGGAACGACCATTGCTGATCCAATATTTACCCCAACAAGCGCTGGAACCTTTACGTTTACCGTAGAGACCAATTTTAATGGGACATGTACCAATAGTGCAGAAGTAACCGTGGTAGTTACCGAACTACCAACTCCTGGCTGCGGCGATAACCTAGTTCCTAACCCCAGCTTTGAGAATATAGACGCATGCCCCGGTTTTCCGGGCCGACTGGAACCAGACGCTTTTTATTGGGAGTCGCCAACAAATGCGCCTGCCGATCTTTTTGCACAATGTGCCACATCGGCCAGTGTCGGAGTACCCAATAATAGTAGGGGAAGTCTCCAACCTAGCGATGGAGAAAATTACGCTGGCTTCATCGGCTATTTTTCTTCAATAAATGATTACAGGCAGTATTTAAGTATTCAGCTTCTAGAACCTCTACAAGCAGGAGAGGAATATGAAATATCATTTAATTTAGCGCTGGCTACAAACTTTTCCATAGCAATCGACCAATTGGGGATACATCTTTCTTCGACCGAATTGCCTCCCAACTTCAGTATTAATTTACTAAATGCGACCCCACAGGTGGTTACCCCTGTTGGACAGGCACTAGACTCAAAATCATGGCAGGAAATCAATCTTTCCTATACCGCAACGGGTGGAGAACAATATATTTATATCGGTAATTTTAATAGCGATGCAAACACCAATGTCACCAATGCCCCGGGAGGGTCTTTCAACAACATGGCATATTATTATATCGATGAGGTATCAATTGTAGGTAATGTGTCCTCGGAAACCGTAGATGCAGGAACTGACGTTACCATCAATCTTGGTGAAAACACTAATCTGTCTGCCAGCCCCAGTTCAGGAACACCCATCATTACTTGGACAGTAAACCCTGCCGACCCTTCACTTTTGGGGCAAGAAAGTAATCTAAATCTCAATGTATCCCCTACACAAACAACCACCTATACCGTCACTGCCGATTATAGTGGATGCGCGACTCAAGATACGGTAACCGTAACGGTAAACAACCCCGCATGTACCGATACTATTGATGCTGGTATGGATGTAACCATAGATCAGGGAGAGACAACCATATTGACGGTCACCCCCAGTGGGGGCACACCAAACTATACTTGGACGGCCAGCCCTTTGGACATTTCCCTAAGTGGGCAAGAAAATGCCCAAAGCCCGTTAGTGTCCCCGACGGAAACGACTAGCTATATGGTAACGGCCGATTTCGGGGGCGGTTGTACCGCTACCGCTACGGTAATGGTAACCGTTGGCGCTTGCTCCCTTGCCTTGGATCCTATCAGCCTATCGGTAGGCGATGCTGATTGCGGCCAGACCAATGGCAGCATTACTGGGTTGGTAGTTTCGGGAAACTCAGGTAGCGAGACCTATTCGTGGGCCGATGCGATGGGCAATATTGTAGGGACATCCATCGATTTGATGGCCGTAGGCCTTGGTAATTATACTCTGACGGTGACCGACGGTGCTACCTGCAGTATATCGGCAATCTATACCGTAAACGAATTGGGGCCTGCGCAACTGGATGCTACCAACCTACAGTTGACAGATGCCGATTGTGGGCAGCGCAATGGTGGTATCTCCGGCATTACCTATAGCGAAACGCTCACGGGGACCGTATTTATCTGGACGAACGAAAATGGTGACACCGTCGGGAATGCATTGGAACTGAACAATATAACGGCAGGGGCTTATTCCATAAACGCCACGGATACTGCGGGTTGTAGTGTAATGGCGGGGCCCTTTCTTATTCAAGAGGCACAGGGAGTATCGATTACCGGAGGTTCGGTAAGTGATGCCGCTTGCGGTATGCCCGACGGATCGGTTTTGGGAATTACCTTGGACAATGCTTCTGGTGCGCAGGTCTATCAATGGAGCGATGCCAACGGCATGGTAGTAGGAACGGGAAGCGAACTTGTGAACATAGGCCTGGGAAGCTATACCCTTACGGTGACCGATCTTGGTTGTAGTGACACCGAGACCTTTAATGTACAAGAAGTAGGCCTTCCCGATCTCGATACCACCAACGTCACGGTCACCGATGCCGATTGTAGCGGGGCCAATACCGGAAGCGTAATCGGAATTCAGTTTGTCGGTAACAATACCAGCGCTACTTATAGCTGGACGGATGCTTCGGGGGCCGAAATAAGCACGCAGGGACTTGCATTGGCCAATGTCGGCGAAGGTTCGTATACCCTTACGGTACGGGACGCTTTGGGCTGTGGTGCGGTGGCCGGGCCCTATACCGTAAATAGGAAACTTGGGCCTTTGCTCAGCGGTGGTTTCGTTACCGACCCAACCTGCTCTGGAAACGACGGCCGCATTACCAATATTACCAGTAACGATATGGGAAGTATGGCGTATAGCTGGACGAACGTTTTAGGAACCGTCGTGGGCACCGACCTCGAACTTACGAACATGGCAGCGGGCTCTTATACCCTTACTGCCGGTGAGAACGGTTGTAGCGCTACGATCGGGCCATTTGCCCTGACATCTCCCCAAGACTGCCAAGGACCAAAGATCGATGAGGAACTACGTGTCGCCACTATCATAACCCCTAACGCAGATGGAGACAACGATACTTTTATAATTGAAGGCCTTGAGAATTACCCAAATAGCATACTCTATGTCTATAATAGGTGGGGGAGCAAACTTTATCAGGCCAGGGCCTACGACAATAGCTGGGACGGTACCTTTGAAGGGAACCCTTTGCCAGTAGGGACCTATTATTATATTCTGGAACTCAATGACCCGGGTAAAAAGATAATGAAAGGGACCATTACCATACTGAGATAGCAAGTACATAACACAAGCAATCAAAGCTAAAATCGTCTTAAGAGACCTACTAGGTTTAGAATGATTCTGAAAGATGGTAGAATCTGGTTTTCCTCACATTAGTTTTACGTTCGTAACAAATGTTCTTGGGAATATGCAAATCCGTTTATCTTGCGCAATAGCATGTTTGTAAAAAAAATAGTGCATTTTCAGTAGTGGACTACTGAAGACCTCTTTTTCTCGGTAAATAAGACATTACGGGGTCGTTTCTCAGCTGTTGCTTCTGAAAAGAAGGTAATAAATATTCAATAAGACCTTTGCAATACTATAATTTTTAGTGCTATGCAACTACGATACGTTCCTTTAAGGACTTTGAAAATGGAAAAGGTGGCTTAAATGCTCCTTGTCATTGAAAATGTGTTAAGCGAAGGAAACATAAATGTGATTTTAGGAAAGAGGTATTCTATTAAAAAAGTATTTATTATGGAGCTTACAACACTCATTTTACAGGAGTTTGAAGAGGAATCGGCTATTACATTGCGTGTTCTTAAGGAAATTGAGAATGATGTATTTGAGTTTAGTGCTCATAAAAAGTCGATGAAAATAAAAGAGCTTGCAAATCATATGCTATTGATCCCGAATTGGGTCCCAACCATATTGAGTGAGGCGGAATTTGATTGGGCCCATTATGCCCCGCCAGGGCCATTTGATACGATTGAGGAATTACTAGCACAATTCAGTCGATATACCGCAATCGCTATTAGGGCTTTGGAGGAGGTAAATGATTTCATTTTAAAACAACCATGGACAATGCGAAAGGAGTTTTTCATGTTTTTCACGATTCAAAAACACGAGGCACTCCGAAAATTGGTACTTAATCATATGATACATCATAGGGCGCAGATGGGTGTTTATTTGCGATTGAATAATTTAAAAGTTCCTGCCAACTACATAGTATCTGCCGATGAAAACCTATACGCATACCCCGTTGATGGGAAATTTTGATGCAACTTGTTATTCAAGGTTTTAATGTCTTGGGGTTGTTTGGTTGTCAGAGAACTGGGAACTTAAACCTTTAGCTTAGTAGCTAATTTACGAGCACCGAAGGGACTTTCGGTGCTCGTAAACCCTCATATTACTTCAACTTATTAAACGTATAGATCAAAGCCACATTAATTCCGATACCTCCATTGATATTGGTGTCAAATTTTTGAGTATTGCCGGCCAAATCGTTAAATTCAAATGCACTACCGTTCAATCCGCCCTGTGAATTTCCGAGCTCAAACCAGTACCTTGCCGATGCTTCTAGCCCGAAACCTGTTTTTTTTCCAAAGTAAAAACGATAATACACTCCGGGACCCAGGGTATAGGCGGTATACTCAAGTTTCTGTTGCCCTTCCAATAAATCAACCTCGGTGCGGTGTGCTTTTAAATCTATTCTTGTATCCCAGTTGCTGTTCCATCTGTATCCTATACCGGGACCGGTGGTCCACGGAATTTCGATTTGCGCATTTAAGGCTTCTTGATTATCCGACTTTATAAAATCGGGTATTTCCAACCCTACACCATGCGACCAATCAAAGATCATGCTGTTGGTTGAATACGAAACGTTTAGATTTAGACCGCCCAGCAAAAAGGGTTGGGCCAAATCGGTCCCTAGGGTCAACTTGTTACTGTATTTTAAGTTCTTCTTGTCATTTTTAGTATCAGGTTGCTGCGCCCTTGCCACAAAAATACTTGCGATAACAACTGTTAGAAAAGCAAACACATTTTTCATTTTATCGGTTTTAATATTAATAGGGTGTAAAAGTATTTTTAGAAACGGCCTTCTTCATTGATTTGGATCAAGAAGGACCTCAGTCTATAATTTGGAGCACTTTTTTCACTAAAAACTAAAAAGCAACCTCTTCCACCTTGGCTGAAAATCGCCTAAATAATCTAAAACCTAATTTTGCGGATCAATTCAAATGTTTTTCCTCACATTGTTTTTACGTTCCTAACAAATGTTCTTTGCGACACGGTTTAACGTTTACCTTTACTTTGGTTAGTGTCAAATAGGCTTTTGGCACGGTTTAGTATAACACAGGCTAGGGCCTCTCTATTTAACAGAGGGGCTCTATTGTTATAGCGGAAATTTAGAATGGGTATCATAAACTAATTGTTCTTATGACCCAAGGCTAGCTTTGCGTTTTTAAAAGAATATGGATGGAACGATTGAGAGCCGCTTTCAATAAGTTTTCCAATTTGAATGATTTGGAATGGGAGAAATTATATGCGTTAATGCGAACTAAGTACTTTAAAAAGGGAACTTATTTTGTAACGGAGGGGCAGCAGTGCAAGTATGTAGCATTTGTTAAAAAAGGCATATTTAGCTACTACTATCTTGTTGATGGGCATCAGCATACCAGGCAGTTTTTTTTCGAAAATAATTTTATGGCCAACTATCAAAGTTATATTACCGGGACCAGTTCAAAAGCGAATATACAGGCACTTCAAGATTCCGAAGTGATCCTAATAAATCGTGATGACCTTTTTAATTGTTACGAACATTCATCAAATTTTCAACTTCTAGGAAGAAAAGTTGCCGAGTACCTTTTTCTAACGGTTTCTTCAAAATACGAATCTTTTTTGTTGGAAAAACCGGAAGAAAGATACCTTCATTTAGTTAAGACAAGACCAAAGGTAATTCAAGGAATTCCCCAATATATGATTGCTTCGTATCTGGGAATAACCCCAGAGGCCCTTAGTAGAATTCGAAAACGATTGTACCGGTAGTTACTGAATGAGCAAGCATAGGTTGTTTATTGATCTGAGTCAATTTATGCAGATTGTCAAGAACATACTTTAGCCCGTAAAACACGTGCTTTATGAAAAATTTAATTACTGGTGTTGTTATATTGCTAACCATAGGAAGTATCAATGCTCAAAACGAACCTAAAAAACTGCCGGTCTTCGGCAATGTAAGTATCGGGTATGGAAATACGTTCTTCAGCGGTCGATTAGGTGATAAAGAAACGGTGAACGATGACCGCGGTTTCGGTAGGAACCAAGGTTTTACATTGGCCACATTTTTCTATTATTCGCCAAATAGTTGGAAGGGGTTTGGCGTTGGTTCTGGTGTAAAAGGTTTTTTTGCTACCCCGAACGTAGGTGGTCCGAATGAGACCGAAGAATACTTTTTTAACTACTACCATGTAGGTTTGGGAGCGAAATATCACTTTTCAAAAGCATTCAACAAGGGGTTTTTTGTTAAGAGCAATTTCGGCTTTGGTCAAATGACAGAGAAGACCCGGTTTTTGGACGAAAACAGGTTTGAGCATCAATTTGCCTTAGGTACTACCTTTCTTGGTGGTGTTGGTTATGCCCTTCCTTTAAGTGAACACCTTTCTTTTACCATTGATTTGGAGTATGAGATTTCTAGGCGTAGGGGAGATGTTACCGGAGAAGGACAGGACATACCATTTAACAACAGTCATATAAGTGTCAATTTTGGTATCGGATTTTAGCCCTTTTTAAATACAAATAACAACGAATAGAACAGCAGTTAAACCCTTTATGAAAAACGAACTACATACAGTCCTTGGCGGTACCGGCACGATAGGTAATGAGATTGTAAAAATTTTGTTAGGTGAAAATAAAAGTGTAAGATCTGTAGCACGCACAACGAATATAGCAAAAGCGCAAAACGTAGCTGCTGACCTGTTACATCTAGACAGTACTATAGAAGCAATAGCCGGGTCGACTTACGTATATCTTTGTATAATGCTACCCTATAATGGGAAAATTTGGATGCGTGATTGGCCCATGGTCATGAGAAATACGATCATAGCCTGCAGTAAGGCGAATGCGACGCTCATTTTTTTAGATAACACCTATATGTATGAATCCTCCTATATCGGGGTTATTCAAGAAAATTATGGTCAAAACCCGCTTGCCACAAAAGGGATTGCACGAAAAAAAACGGTGAATATGCTTCTTGATGCAATTCACCTGAATAAGGTTCGAGGAGTCATTGGTAGGTCGAGTGATTTTTATGGGCCAAATGCCATTCATAGCCAATTTTATATCAAATTCTTAGAGAACATGCTGAAAGGCAGGGATCCGCAAGCGCTTATGCCTATACATAAGTTGCATGCGTACTCCTATACTGGCGACGTGGCAAAGGGCCTAACGATGCTGGCAATGAACAGTGACACCTATGGCAGCGTTTGGCACCTGCCTACCAATGAACCTATTACCATGAGCGAAATTTCCATGATTTTTAATACCCACTTGAAAGTGGCGTACAAAGTAAAAAAACTCCCAAAACCAATTCGAAAATTTCTATGCCACTTTAACAAGGATCTTAAAGAAGTAGACGAGATGTTGTATCAGTTTGAGCATGATTCTTTTTTTTCGTCTAGTAAATTCAACCAACGATTTCCCGATTTTAAAACAACTTCCTATTCCAAGGGGATAGCAAGTATGATAGACTCGTTCGTTGGATAAACTTTAGGAAGTACGGTCATTGTTCAATGAATAGGAATTATTAGAATTGAAAGTAACGATACTTCAAAATTGCTTTTGGAAAGAGCCCTACTGCTGGGCGGTTTTGATGATGCGCTTACTGCTATTATTATAAACCGTTATGTTCCATACCGGATTCCCGCAAAGCATCGGATATTGGAATCTGGCCAAGTATGTGATACCATTATTTTTGTTGCCAAAGGCTACGGCCAAACAAACTTTTCTGAACCTATGGCCAGCACTACAGGGGCTCATGGTGGTTATAGGAATTTACCATAATCTTCGAAAGGAACTGGGACGGTAGGGGCAATTGTAAATGTAGGCATGGGGAAAATGGTTAATCAAGCTGGTATATGGCGTGGATGGGCTAAAATACTACCATCATCTAGAAGTGTCTCCTTTGGATATCATTTCTAAAGGAGGAAAACCACTTAGCAGTTCCTCAGGGTCAACAACAAACCAAACATGTTTTAACTGTGAAAGAATTAGAAGAATAGTCGATTTTTAAACTATATAAAAAATAGCAGTTTGATGAAAGTAGTGAAGTATCTTAGGCGAATGCGTGAAGAAAAAAGTTATGCCAAGTACAAATGGGTAAAATAATTGGGAAAAGGCCCGAGCGTACCTGTGAATCGCAAACAGATAATCATGACGTTAAAGTAACTGGTCTTCCAGGTATTGCGGAAAAACTAAAGAGTAAGAATATTTATCGAGGTTTTAGAGGATAGGAATGGTCAAATAGTATCTTTTGATATGAAGAAAAATTGATTAAAAAAATGAATTCTATGTGCAAATCAA
>CALIIC010000072.1 GCA_938020445.1 uncultured Flavobacteriaceae bacterium
AGGAAAGAAAGTGTATTCGAATGAGTAATGAGTAATGAGTAATGAGTAATGAGTAATGAGTAATGAGTAATGAGTAATGAGTAATGAGTAATGAGTAATGAGTAATGAGTAATGAGTAATGAGTAATGAGTAATGAGTAAAATTTAAAAAATTGAAACTTTCACTATAGCTTTCTCACTAAGATTAACTTTTGAACTTGAAATTAAATTACCGCCTTGGGAATTATCAATCCGTTTAAAAAAGCATTGGATCAGAAAACGGTCAAATACGAGCTTGCAGGTTCTAAAAACTTGTTGTTGATCTTTACAAGAAATCCAGAACTAGGGAAGGGAAAAAGACGTTTAGCAGCTACTGTGGGTGATGAGACGGCTTTTGAAATATACAAATTCTTATTGGATCATACGGTCGCTATCACCAAAGACCTAGCGATTCAAAAACAAGTGTATTATTCCGAAAACATCGGTAAAAATGATCGTTGGAATGATGAAATCTATGCCAAAAGAACGCAACAAGGTGCCGATTTGGGTATTCGCATGGCACACGCGTTCACAGAAGCGTTTGCAGATGGTTTTGAAAAAGTCTGCATCATAGGTAGTGATATGTATGATTTAGACCAAGCCACCTTGGAAACGGCATTTACCGCTTTAAACACCGCTGATTACGTCTTAGGGCCAGCAGAAGACGGAGGATATTATTTGTTGGGCATGAAGCGCTTTACGCCATCTCTTTTTACAGCAAAAAAGTGGGGAGAACCAACTGTTTTAGAAGCTACGCTTTCAGATTTAGAAAATGAAAAAGTACATTTGCTCCCGGAACGGAATGATGTGGACACCTATGAAGATATTAAGGATGTTGCTGTCTTTCATCCATTTATAAAACATTTGAAAAATGACTAAAAAACAACTGAACGAATCCGTAAGCTATTTACAAAATAAAGGGTTTGATCAACCTGAAATTGGCATTGTGTTAGGCACAGGTCTGGGAAAACTGGTAGACGAGATCGAAAATGCCATCGAAGTACATTATAACAATATTCCCTTCTTTCCATTGGCAACCGTAGAATTCCATACCGGAAAGTTACTGTACGGCACTATTGAGGGAAAAAAAGTAGTGGTCATGCAGGGGCGCTTTCATTTGTATGAAGGATATGATCTGTTAGATGTTACCTACCCTATTCGAGTGATGCATGCGTTGGGAATTCAAAATCTGTTTATTTCCAATGCTGCCGGTGCCATTAACCTCGGTTTTAAAAAAGGGGATATGATGCTTATCGAAGACCATATCAATTTACAGGGGGGATCGCCTTTGGCATTTAAAAATGTGGCCGAATTTGGCGATCGTTTTGCAGATATGAGCGAGCCTTATGACAAAGAAATGTCCGGGAAATTATGCGAAATAGCAAAGCGGGAAGGTATTTCACTGCAAAAAGGTGTTTATGTTTCTGTTGTAGGACCCCAACTCGAAACAAAAGCCGAATATCGAATGTTGAAAATCTTGGGAGCCGATGCAGTAGGAATGAGTACCGTACCAGAAGTAATTGTTGCCAACCATTTACGACTACCCATTGTAGCCGTATCGGTTTTAACCGATGAATGTGACCCCGAAAACCTACAACCTGTTAATATTGAGGAGATTATAGCGATTGCAGGGGAGACCGAGCCTAAAATGATCAAGCTTTTTAAAGAACTCATCAAAGAGATTTAAAGAGCGAAAATCGACCTAAAGAATAAAAAAACATCAAAAGTTCGAAATTAATTTCGATGATTTTGAACTTTACAATTGAACTTGAATTTTATGAGTTATTTAGAAGCCACGAACGATTTGTACAAAGAAGCAGCGCTTACCCCAGATGTGGGGCTTTGTTGTACCACCAACCCCATTTGGCAATTCCCAGGACTTTCCATTCCGAAAATCATGCAAGAAATGAATTACGGCTGTGGAAGCACGGTATCTGCCCAAGATTTGATCAACGACCCAAAAGTGTTGTATGTGGGAGTCGGTGGCGGTATGGAATTGTTACAATTCTCTTATTTCTCAAGACAAAAAGGAGGGGTCACCGGTGTAGACGTGGTCGATGAAATGCTGGACGCTTCCCGCGAAAACTTCAAAATAGCGGAAGAAGAAAACGATTGGTTCAAAAGTGAATTTGTCAACTTGGTAAAAGGAGACGCCCTCAACCTGCCTGTAGCAGACGAAAGTATAGATGTAGCAGCACAGAATTGCCTTTTCAATATTTTCAAAATGGAAGATTTGAAAAAAGCAGTTGCAGAAATGTATCGGGTCTTAAAACCCCATGGTCGTTTGGTCATGAGCGATCCCACTTGCGAACAACCAATGAATGAAACCTTGCGTAATGATGACCGATTGCGTGCACTCTGTCTCAGTGGAAGTATTCCCATCAAAGACTATGTGAAGGTGTTGACGGATGCCGGTTTTGGCACTATTGAAATACGTGCTCGAAAATCGTATAGAGTACTATCTCCCAACCACTACCCTACTGATGAATTGATCTTTATCGAATCTATTGAAATAGCCGCCATTAAGGATCCCATGCCAGAAGACGGCCCCTGTATGTTTACCGGGAAAACCGCTATTTATTATGGGAACGAAGCGTACTTTGATGATAAAAAAGGGCACGTTTTAATGCAAAATCAACCCCTGGCCGTTTGCGATAAGACGGCCGCAGCACTTGGCCGGGCGAGCGATCAGATTCATGTGAGCGAAAGCACCTGGCATTATGACGGTGGCGGTTGCTGCTAGGCTGAAAATCAATAACAATTGTAAGGTAGGTGCAGTAAGTACTACTATTATAGTATACTAGGTAGCAAAAATCGTTCCCCATGCAGTACATCTTATTGTTAGTACTTTTTCTAGGCTGTTCAGGTCCAATAGTGATTAAAAGTGATCAATCGGTCACCACTGTCGATCATTCGGCTTGGACGGTTTTATTACAAAAGCATGTTGATGATCAGGGCAATGTAGACTATCAAGGTTTTGCCAAAGATCAAGAGTTATTGGCAGCTTACCTCGGTACCTTAGCGAGCAAACCCATTGCCGAAAATGCTGCCCAGAACGAGCGGTTGGCCTATTACATCAACCTTTACAATGCGGGTACCGTACAATTGATTTTGGACAACTATCCGCTAAAAAGTATCACTGATATTTGGAGACCTTGGGGAAAGGATATTGTGCCAATAGGTGAGAAGAACTATTCTCTCGGCGATATTGAACACAAAATCTTAAGAAAAATGAATGAACCGCGCATTCATTTCGCCATCAACTGCGCCTCGTATTCTTGTCCGCAATTATTGAATGAAGCGTATACCGCAGCCACAATGGAATCGCAACTGACCCATGCGGCTAAAAGTTTCATCAACGATGCAAAGCGAAATACTTTAGGAGCGAATAAAGTGGAGCTTTCCGAGATTTTCAAGTGGTTCAAAAAAGACTTTACCCAGAACGGCTCGCTCATTTCTTATATTAACACCTATGCAGATAGCCCTATAGAAACAAAAGCCAAGGTCAAGTACCGCAACTACGATTGGAGCCTCAATGAAGCGAACTAACCAAACAATCAGCATCATTATCCCTGTTTTGAATGAGGAAAAATGCATGGGAGACACCTTAAAATTTATTAAGGAAAAAAGCGCCTCGAAGCATATCAAAGAAATTTTAGTGGTCGACGGTGGCAGTACGGATGCAACGGTGGAAATAGCAAAATTATATGGTGCATGTGTTATAACGGCTCCAAAAGGCCGCGCCAAGCAACTGAACCATGGTGCTAAAAATGCCAAGGGAGACATCCTTTATTTTCTACATGTAGACACTTTGCCTCCCGATAATTTTGATCAGAGTATTTTAGATGCAATTACCAACGGGCATGAAGTAGGTTGCTTTCAAATGAAATTTGATAGCGATAGTCGGTTTTTGGGATTTTTCGCATGGTTTACCCGAGTGAATATCAAACTTTGTCGTGGAGGGGACCAATCGCTTTTTATCACCAAGGAGCTATTTGAAAAAGCAGGCGGGTACAATGAGGAGTATATCGTATATGAAGACAATGAATTCATTGGCCGGTTATATGATATGGTTCCGTTCAAAATTTTACCCCGCCACGTAAAAACCTCTGCAAGACGCTATCAAGAGAAAGGCGAAGTTATACTTCAGTATCATTTTGGAATGATCCACCTAAAAAATTTCTTGGGGGCAGGCCCTGAAAAATTACTTGACTATTACAACCGAAAAATCGTTTCATAAAAGTATTGGAACCGGCCCCGTACTACACTTGTTCTTATTCCTTTGAAGGCGCTTCGAAAAAAGAAGTATAATGCTTCATTGCAACGGTCTTAAAATCGATAACCTTAAAGTTTTCCATTATTTGCGGGTTTTGTTGCGCCTTGGAGGCAGCCTCCTTTGCCTGTTCCAAACTCTCCCAATATACAATATCTAAAAATTCCCCTTCCTTATTTACCGATATTGTTCTTTTGATAAAGCCATCGAATTCCTTGATGATTTCCTGGGTACGAATCATTGCTTCCTCCACTTCTGCGATACTGTATTCTGGTGCCCCTTTAAAGGTCACCACCTCTATGCATACTGCTTTTTTCATAGGTGTCTTTTTTTGTGCGCTACCTACGGTGATCGAAAGTAGGAAAGCGGTAATTAGTAGTTGTTTCATTTCTTTTTGGATTTAACCAGGTTTACTAAAAAACAAAACTACACCCTACCTATGACAGCCCTATGTCGCGCAAATTTAAAAACCAGTATTTTTTTTAAAATAATCGGAAAGCGTGAATTGATTGGGAGGAAACGTATCAGTAGTTTCCACTACCGAAACAACACGATCTGTTCGAAACTCTCGAAGTGCCTTCCGCAACCTACAGTAGGCAATCAGAATCCAATGGTCTTGCGTAAAGTACACCGCCATCGGTTCTACCTGTCGAGCGGTTATTTCTCCTTTCGATCCGGAACGGTATTTCAATTGCAGCACAATTCGCTTGGCGATCGCACGCTGGGCCAATGAAAGGGAGTCACTATTCTTTTCCGATTCCTTGGGTACGGAAGGTAGTAGCCGTTTATCTAGCAATTGGAGTTCTTCCTTTTGGGTCGTCCGCAGAACAGCGGTCACTTTTTCCATTGCCATACCGAACGCCTTGATTACAGAACTGTCGTTAGTCTGCCCCAAAAGCTTTTGGGCCGTCAACATTGCGAACGCTTCCTGCTCGGTAAACATGATGGGGGGCAATTGATATCCGTCTACTAAAAAATACCCCGTTGTTTTATCAAAACCAATGGGAACACCCGCCTCCGAAAGTGCTTCCATATCCCGATAAATAGTACGGGTCGTAACCTCAAAGCCTTTCGCCATCTCTTGTGCGCGTAAAGCAGATTTTGATTGTAGCCTGGTTAAAATTGCCGTCAGCCGATGTAGGCGCTTCATAAAGAATTCATTTTTGATTGCACCGCAAATATAGCAGTATGTGGAAAGAATTGGTATCTTAGGAAACAAAACGATGCCTTACGACTTCTTTTTGGAGTACCTATTTGATCGGCCCTTGCGACACAAGAAAATGTTTGGCGTTGATTCGTATTATATTGAAGAAAAGATTGTTTTCGCACTTCGCTATAAAGAGGATGCCCCTCACGACAACGGCATTTGGATTGCCTCAAAATTAGAACATCACAAGGCCCTAAAAAAAGAAATCAACGGACTTCGCCCCATTCAAACCTATGGTATAAAAACATGGTTGGTACTTCCAGAAGATTTTGATCAGTTCGAAAGAGAGGCTGCACAGTTGGCAACGCTCATTAAAAAGAACAGTTCGTTGGTAGGAAACATTCCCAAACCAAAGCGTAAAAGGGTGAAATGACCTAAAAACACTATTTTTGATTGAAAACAGGATTTTCCCTACCCTAAAATTGCCATTTTTGTATCTATGAAAGTAGTTCCCCAAGCATTCTATCAGCACTCAAATACTGAAAAAATCTTCGTTGATGGGCTTTCATCCGTACTATATAAGAGTGTCACGAATGCCGATCTACAAAACCAACGGTATTTATCTACCCATGCCATCACCCTAGTATTGAATGGCGCTTTACGAATAGAGGACTATGAAGGTACGCTACAAATTATAGAAAAAGACCGCCTCATTTTTCTCCCGAAAGGGCTGTATATGATTTCTGATATCATCCCTAAAAACGAAACTTTTGATGCCTTGGTCTTCTTTTTTGATGATACGGTTACCCATTCTTTTTTAGACCACTATCCCGATCTACAAGAAAGCGTATCTTCAAATGGCATTTGTTTTGAGTACAACCAAGACCTGCGACTATTTGTAGATACGTTACTACAGCTGTACCGTGGAAAAGGGCAGCACCAATTCACCAAGTCCAAATTGTTAGAGTTCTTGCACCTACTGGCGTTGTCCTCAAATGACGGTTACTTTGTGAAGGCGCTTCAATCATTGAAGGTAAAAGAACGTAAAAGCATCCGTGCGTTTATGGAAGAACATTTTGACAAGCCCTTGGATGTCGATGACTACGCATATCTCACCGGGAGAAGTGTCTCTACTTTTCAGCGCGATTTTAAGAGTAGGTTTCAACATTCCCCCAAACAATGGCTCATTCAAAAACGCTTGGAAAAAGCTGCGGCGCTTCTGCAATCCAGCGCAAACTCCATTTCCGAAATCACTGCAATGGTCGGCTACGAAAACACCTCACATTTTATCAAAGCTTTTCAACGAAAGTATGGGGAATCACCAAAACAGTTCCATATTCGCCACCGAAGAGCAAGAGTCATCTAATTTTTTGACCGAAAAAATCGATTTTTTTATTTTACCGCACATTCCCTTCTAGAGAAGCCCTCATATTTGCATTGAATCTGTTTGTATTACGAACCTAAAAAAGAGAAATATGCAATTATTAAGAATAGACGCCAGTTCGCGAATTGAGCAGTCGGATAGTCGAAACATAGCCGATGCCTTTGTTGCCGGTTTTAAAGAAAAGCACCCAACAACACAGGTAGTCGTCAGGGATATTGTACAACAACCCATTCCGCACATTCAACAGGACACCATTACTGGCTTCTATACCCCTGCCGATGCTTTTACAGATGCATTGAGCGATGCCACGCAGCTATCTGATCTATTGATCAACGAACTCACAACAAGCGATGTGCTTTTGCTCAGTACCCCCATGTACAACTTTGGACCACCTTCGGCCCTAAAAGCATGGATCGATCAAATTGTACGCATCAACAAAACCTTTGGTGTAGCTCCTGATAATTCGTTTTACGGCATGATCGATAATGTGAAGGCCTATGTGATTACCAGTGCGGGAGCCGTGTACTCGAACCAGCCTATGAAAGCCTACGATTTTTTGAGCACTTACATTTCCACAGTGCTTGGCCTTATAGGAATAACCGATGTTACGCTTATTCCTCTAGAAGGTACCACACTAGACCCTACAGTTTTTGAAGCTTCCAAAAACATTGCTCATACTATCATTAAAAACTTATAACACATGGAGCGTCTTTTAATTTCTGTTCTTTTACTACTTCCGTTTTTAGTAGAAGCGCAACAGCTAGATCCACCCCAGTCAGAAATTGAGAATAGTATATTGCTCAAAGCCGATGCAGAAGCGCTTTGGGACCAAATCAAACGCTTTGGAGGTCTCGAGAAATACAATCCGGAAACCATCCACTCTTGCATCGTAACAGGTGCGGGTATTGGCGCTACTAGAAAACTCACGCTCGCAGATGGTAGCATTGTCATAGAAGAGTTAACCGCCATCGACGAAACTTCTAAAACAATCACCTATAAGATGATACGCACCCCGATGCCCCTTCAAAACTACATAGGGCGATTGGGTTTGGAAAAACTTGAAAAAGGATACGTTAGAGTGTCTTTTGCGTCCACCTTTTTAGCAGGGGAAACGCATCGAATACAACTGCTTACGACCCTCGATACATTTCAAAAAATACAACTCTTAAACATACATCAAAAATGAATATTGCATTTATAGGATTAGGAATTATGGGAAGCCGTATGGCGGCTAACCTTCAAAGGGCGGGTCATATCTTGACCGTTTACAACCGAACTTCTGAAAAGAGTGAAGGGCTAAAAAACGAAGGTGCCACAGTCGTTACGTCGCCCGCTTTGGCAGCAAAACAAAACACCGTATTGATAAGCATGCTATCAACTCCCGAAGTAGTTCTCGAAACCGCTTTAGGGCCCAACGGATTCCTTGAAACAATGGAAAAGGGGACTATTTGGGTGAATTGTAGTACCGTAAACCCCTCCTTTGCAAAGGAAATGGGAATGCTCGCAGCAAAAAAGGGTATCCGTTATATAGACGCCCCGGTGGCGGGAACCAAAGGTCCGGCCGAAAAAGGGGAACTTGTTTTCCTGATTGGTAGCGAAAAAGAACCGTTATCGGAAGTGCAACCCTTGTTGGACATCATGGGAAAAAAGACCCTGCATCTGGGAGAAATCGGGAATGGGTCGAACATGAAAATGCTGATCAATCTCTTGTTGGCACAATCAATGCTCGCTTTTAGCGAAGCAATGGTACTCGGGGAACAAATGGGATTGGAACAGGAAACCCTGTTCAATGTACTTTTAAATGTTCCGGTTACGGCACCTTTTTTGGCACTGGTTCGGCCCAAACTCGAAAAAGAAGATTTCGAAGCCAACTTCCCGTTACAGTGGATACAAAAAGACCTGCATTTGGCAACCACCACGGCCTATGAACAAGGCGTGGCCATGCCCTCCTTAAATATTGCAAAAGAAGTATTCGCCTCGGCAAAGCAAAGTGGGTATGGTCAATTGGACTTTTCGGCCATTTACCAGTATTACAAAAAAAAATAACTTAGCGGATCGGACCGATCTCTCCCCCTTCGTGGTCTAACAAAACCCCCTCAGAGATCCATTTGGCCAACGCCTGTCTGTTATCCGGTTCCAAGATACGGCGTTGGTCTTTTTTATTGCGTATGTTTCCAATTTCAATGAAGGTCATTGCGGGATGCGTCTTTTTTACAAGATACAAGGAAGTACGATCCTGGAAAGTACCCGTATAGGTGCGGTTCGGTTGGTATTTCTTGTACTTTTTTTGAAAGGTTTTATGAATGCTCTCCGCCAATTTTTTACCATTTTTACTCTTTTCATGGTGGTAAAAGAACACATCAATGTTTTGGCCCTTGCTACGACTATCAACATGGGTAACGATCAACCGTTGAAACTTCCCTTTGTTTTTTTTATACAATTGGTTCACAATATCGACCCGTTGTCGCAACCGCGCTGTTTGGTTTAAAGGAATCACTTTGTCGCCATAGGCCACCTCATCATGATCGATCTTTAAAACCCGATCGTCACGAATACCATCATTTGGGTCACGGATAATGATATACACTGTTGCCCCATGCGCCAACAGTTCTTTTCCCAAACGTAGGGTAATATCATAGGCGTATTCATCTTCGGCAATTTGGGTGCCTGCATAATTGGCCATTGCCCCCGGATCGGGCCCTCCATGGCCAGACACAAGGTAATACACCGCGTTCTTGAGTTGTTCACTCTTTGAAATCACGGATGCATGCGCATCACCAAAAATGGCAAACTCTTTCCCTACAAGTTTTTTTATTTCTTTGGACTGTTTTTCTATAGCCGGTACAACTTCTACAGAATCGGCCTTAAACAAGGGGATTTTATAGGTTCTTCCTTCATACAAATGCACACTATCGCGAAGGTTCTCAACGTTCATAGCGATAAAATCGTCGTACATTTCATACGGGTCCGCTCCTTGTTTGCGTAGCAATGAGAGAATCCCATCTCCTTTTTCTGCTGTAACCGTTTGCAGAGAATCCTGGGCAACTATCGTAAGACCCGCAAACAACAAAACCACGGTTAGCCAGCGAGACCCAAAGGGTAAATCATTTTCATTCATTCGTGCTCTTTTAATATATAACCCAAAAATGGTGCCTAAAGTACTTAGATACTCCAACAAAATTACAGAAGAGATCCTTGTTGAAAAAGAGGATTTTGAAATTTAGTTAACGAATTCATTAACAACGGTATACTTTGAAAAATCATTCGGGTCCTCGTATAGCTATTGGAACCGGTCTCACCACAGTCCCGTAACACCTCTGAAATGGGCGATAGTAAAAGATCAAGTACTGCAGAAAACGGTTTGGGTCTGTTTGGTTGTGGTCTTTGGTTCTTGGAAGTACATGATAGAATGATTATATTAGCAAGTGATTACTCACTCTTATGACCGACCGGAAGAAAAAAATACTGGCAGTAGCCCTTGAATTATTTGCCAATGATGGTTTTAGCGCTACCTCCACAAAAAAGATAGCAAAAGAAGCAAATGTTTCCGAAGGGCTGATTTTTAGGCATTTTGAAAACAAAAAGGGCCTGTTGAATGCCTTGGTACAACAGGCAATAGCTCGTATTTCTGTTATCCTAATCCCCATTTTAAATGAAAAAAATCCAAAAGAAGTCATCCAAAAAACCGTAGAATTACCCTTTAACATAGATAAAAGTGAGTACCCTTTTTGGAAATTGCAATTCAAATTGAAATGGGAGAATGATTATGAAAGCAACGAAAAAATGCAACCTCTACTAGACCATCTTGCTTGGGCATTCACCACACTTGGGTATCCAGAGCCAGAAAAAGAGGCCACCATCCTGAATCATATTATTGAAAGCATTTCCATAGGCATTTTACGGGATGGTGTACATAGTCAAGAATCACTTAAAACATTTTTAATCGAAAAATATAACACCCCTACCAAATGAAAAAAAAACAAACTTGGTATGCGCTATTCCTCGCCTTCGTTATAGGCTTGTTTGCGGTTGCCAACTACAGCACCGATTCCGAAGAGTACAGCCCCATTCCCACAGCGGAAATAGCGAAAGAAGAAACCCCTTTTGACAAAATGATGCGTGTACTGACCCATGAACGCTGTGTGAACTGTCATCCCAACGACAACATTCCCAAACAAGGTAATGACAGCCACCCCCATTACTTTGGTATGGCGCGCGGCAAAGCAAATATGGGCTTTGAGGCCACGAAATGTACCACCTGTCATCAATCGGAAAACAATGCTTATTCCGGTGTTCCTGGGGCACCTGAATGGTCATTGGCCCCGGCACAAATGTATTGGGAAGGCCTGAACCGTGTTGAAATCGCTACCTCAATGCTAGACCCCGAACGTAATGGAGGTCGAACCCCGGAAGAAACCATGCATCATTTAACGGAACACGAATTGGTGCTATGGGCCTGGAATCCGGGCGTAGACGCAAATGGTATCCCCAGAGAAAAACCACCTGTCTCAAAGGAAGACTATATAAAAGCCGTGAAACAATGGTTCGAAGAAGGTCATATCATCCCTTCTGAGTAACAACCGCTAAAAAAGAAAACAAATGACAATTTCACTAAACGTAAACGGGATATCCCAAACCGTAGAAATAACCGATGGGAATACACCTTTATTATGGGTCATCAGAGACCTTTTGGACTTGAAAGGCACCAAATTTGGCTGTGGAAAAGCTGCTTGTGGGGCCTGTACCCTTCATATAGATGGCGAGGCTGTACGATCCTGTTCCTACCCGGTAAAACTGGCGAAAGGCAAAACCATTACAACCATTGAAGGCCTTGGAAATGAGGAGAACCCTCACCCAGTACAGCAGGCTTGGATGGAAGAAATAGTACCCCAATGCGGTTATTGTCAACCTGGTTTTATGATGGCCACCGCGGCCCTGCTAGACAAAATACCGGAACCTACCGATGCCGATATTGACCGCAATATTATCAACGTATGTAGGTGCGGAACGTATTACCGTATGCGAAAGGCCATCCATAAGGCCGCCGAACTATCCAAATCTATCGAAACAGTAAAATCAGAAAACGATGCCTAATAACAAGAAGAAAATATCCCGTAGAAAATTTCTAGTTCGTGGCGGTTTGGGAACCGTTGGTGTCGTAGCCATAGGCTCGTACATTTTTAGAAACCCCATTCGAAGACAAATTTTAGGAATGGCCAATTCAATGGACATGGCCTATATGGGCGATACCGGCAACCCCATGTTGTGGTTCGAAATCACCAAAGAAAACAGCATTTTACTACATTCTCCCAAGGTGGAAATGGGGCAGGGTACGTTTACCAGCTTGGCACAAATGGCCGCTGATGAATTAGAAGTGCCTATGCACCTCATACAAGTGGTTCATGCCACCACCGCAACCGGGAATATTGATGGTATGAGCACAGGTGGCAGTACCTCCGTATCCGGACTTTGGCAACCTTTACGGGAAATGGCCGCTACCCTTCGGGAAATGCTAACCCTAGAAGCTGCAAAAAAACTCGCCCTTCAACCCAAGGACCTAGTGCTTGACAAGGGAACCATTACCGGGGGAAACAAAACGTTGACCTATGCCCAAATTGCCGAGGGAGTCAGCGAATGGGATGTGCCCGAGACCCCTACCTTAAAATCACTTAAGGATTATAAATATATTGGAAAGCCTATCCCAAGAGTAGACCTAGGAGCCAAAGTATTTGGTGACCCTATTTTTGGAATGGACGCCACCATGCCCAATATGTTATACGGTACTGTAGTACGACCCACCAAAATAGGCGCCATTTTTGAAGGTGCGGATATCTCCCAGGCCGAGAAAATGCCCGGTGTTGTTAAAATTGTTCAAGAGCCTGATTTTGTAGGAGTCGTAGCCACCTCTTTAACAGCAGCCGAAAATGCAAAAAATAATATTTCCGTTACCTGGAAAACTCCTAATAACCTCAACACAGAAGATATTGTTGCCATGATGACGGTTGGCAATGGCAAGTCGACAATCATTCAAAAGGAAGGCAGTGCTTTGGACGAAGAGGAAGAAGAAGTTGTTTCCCTAGAGTTCAGGAGCCCTATCGGCGCCCATGCGCAGATAGAGCCCAATGGGGTACTTGCCTCCGTAGAAGGAACGAGAGCTACCATAAAAATAGCCACTCAAGTAATTGGCCTTACCCGAAAAGAAGTAGCAGAACGCCTGGAACTCGATGAAGAAAATGTCAACGTCATCCCGACCTATCTCGGTGGTGGTTTTGGCAGAAGGCTCCACACGCCCCATGCGATACAGGCAGCGGTTATGTCAAAGGCCGTTGGCCAACCTGTAAAGTACTTTTTTACGAGGCAGGAAGAGTTTCAACACGATATGTTTCGCCCTCCAACACATCATATCCTGAAAGGAAAACTAAACAATGAAGGACTTTTGGAAGGTCTTGAACATCATTTTGTAAGTGGTGATGTAGGCAATAATTCTGCCATGATACCCTCTTTACTCCCAACCGTTTTGGGAGCGGACATCGGCGCCATACGCGGTGGGTTTATCCAATACACAAAGATCCCCAACCTACGGTCTACCTATTGGCATGTAACCCTTCCTTTCGCCACTAGTTGGTGGCGTAGCCTCGGACTGCTTGCCAATACGTTTGCAATGGAAAGCTTTATAGATGCCATGGCCGTAAAAGCGGGCAAGAACCCTGTTGATTTTCGACTGGCCCAAATCGAGGACGATGCCGCAGGAAAACGATTAAAAGCAGTTATACAGGCCGCTTCTGACAAAGCCAATTATCAAGATGATATCAAAGAAGGGCGTGCTATGGGATTTGCCGCCTCTGTAGATGCAGGTACCCCCTGTGCGCAGGTAGCAGAAATATCTATTGAAAATGGCGCGATCAAAGTACACAAAGTAACCTGTGCCATGGATCCCGGGGTGGCAGTAAATCCCGATCAGGTAAGAGCACAATGCGAAGGAGCAATAATTATGGGGCTCAGTGCCGCGATGCACGAACAAATGTATGTGGAAGATGGCACCCTAAAACCTACTATTTACGGTCCGTATCAAATGGCACTAATGAAACACGCCCCCAAAGAAATTGACATTGTACTTTTGCAAGGCCGCGATACTCCCGGGGCAGTAGGAGAACCTCCTTTGGGACCCATAGGTGCTGCCATTGCCAATGCAGTTTTTAGGCTTTCAGGAAAACGCCTCCAAGAAATGCCTTTGAAATTGGTCTAAAATTGACGTTTACATACCTTATAAAAAAACCAACCAAATGTATATAAAGAAGAACTTCGGCCTAAAATCGATCATGCGGTTCAGTGGCGGCCACCTTATTTGGCTTAGCGCTTGGGCCTGTTTAACAGCGGCACTTTTTGAACTGACACTATTAAAAACCTGGATGGTCATTCCTT
>CALIIC010000073.1 GCA_938020445.1 uncultured Flavobacteriaceae bacterium
AAAAGTATACCTAACCGTACGATCCAAAAGTCCACAACACTCCTTCGTAAAAAGCTTTAAATGCCCCTCAAATGTAAAGTTTCGAGCATCTATTACTGTAATTGACCCCTCTATGATCAGGTATTCTTCCTTATCATTGGAATATTGCTCTCCGGTTATATACAATTTTTCATCTACTTCGGATATGGTTGCAGTACCATAGCCATCCCAAATAAACTGTACTCCAAATTGATGGTCTCCCACCAACGCCTTTTCATTTTCAGATAGTTGCGCCTGCAAAAGCATGCCCCAAAAGAATGTACAAATGAGCAAGTAAGATTTCATGTATATGGTTTGGTTATAAAGTTACTCGATCTCGACCACTCGGGTCCCTGAAAATTTATCATGCCAACCAGTAGTATCCGAACCGAGAAAAGAAAGCGCGTTAAAAGGTATATGCCGGCACAGGGAACGAACAAAAATTGTCTTAAAATCTGGCCGGGTACCTTCTTCCGTGACTACTTTGGTCCTGGTGAAGAACTTTCCCAACGACCTACCGGTAAAACCTTCGAAAAAACTATAATAGAACATAGCGATTACAAAACCGAACAGATATTCTATTACTTTGTTCTCTTCATCCAGCATATACATATAATCCGGAAAAACATATAGAAGTAGCAGCCCGATGCCTACCCCCACGAAAAGGGCGCAGCCGATTAAAAAGATTTGATCAATAAGGTAATTCGCAAAACGCTTTCCTTGACTTGCCGTTTTTACCTCTAGTATGTTTTCTTTGGCTTTTGAAGCTACTTTAGTAACAAGCCGTTGATCTATTGAATGGGAATCACACTTATCTTCAAAATCCGCGATACGATCACTAAGACCACAAACGATACCGCGAGCAAGGTCTTTTTTTTGATGTGTACAAATTTTACAAAATTTTAAATGTGCTTCGCGTGTCATAGGAGATTGCTTGGGGGAATACCCTTCTATAACGTATCAGATAAGATCGAACCCAGATTTTTTCGACCAACGGGGAAAAATTCGTTGTACCGCAAAAAAAAGATCATTTCATCGAACAAATGAAGGCTTACAAGCTCGTTATTCCCGATATTTAGCGAAGATACCGCTATCAAAGGCGGTCCATAAACATGCTTTTTGACCGGCTGCCTTTAAACTGGTATTTGCCCATGTATTGCAGGTGGTAATCATACTATAGCTCCCATTTGCTTCATAAAATGCATCGGTATCACCATAGTTGGCAGTAGTGCTTACCGGAATAAAATCCCCTTTGGCATCGCGTTGAAAACTGTTTTTGATATGCCTGACCAAACGCGTGTACTGCGCTTTACTGATCATGATTTTACTACAGGTCTCGCTTTCTTGAATGGTTTTATAGTAAGTAGTATGCATTGCCGTGGTGCTTAGCCCGGTAGCCGCTTTAAACGCAACCGAGAATTTTAGATCGCCCCAAGTAGGCGTCTCCAAATAGAATCCCTTATCGCCCCATCCCATAGCGATATATTCATAATCGGTATTCGCCGCTTTGGTATGTGTATATCGCAGTTGGCGACTCCAATCTATTTCCGATGTTTTTACGGGAAGCACAATATCGGTATGCACGCCATTCGTTGTAATATAGATTGCCATCTCATCTGGAGTGCCCGGCTCTTCTGCAATGGTAATACGTGACAAACAGTACCCAATCAAAAGATATAGCACAGCAAAGGTAACTAGAGCCAAAATAAACTTACCAAAAAACCGGAGTGCTTTTTTAAAAATGGGGTACCTCATCGCAAATGAAATAAAACAATATTGAACCAGTTCACTATAAAACCTATCTCAAAATTTCTGAACGTGTTGTAACGTCCTCGGCCAAATAGGTAAAATAGACCCCTCCGGCAATCGTTATCAAAAAATAAAACGCCACCACTAAACTTCCAAAGGAGACATATGCATTTATCCCAAACCAATCACCATAATAGCCGATTATAAAAAGACCTGCCAGTCCTCTTGCGATTTCGATCCAAACGGCAAATGTACTTCTATCCATTATGCTCGTATAGCCGTAAATGCCTACGAAAATAAACGCCCCGAACAATAGTAGTCCTAGAAAGCCTATTTCACTGTAATTATAGAACATAAAAAGCAATAACAAGAGACTAAAAAGCATCTGAAAGATAGCATATCCCTTCAAAGCGGTGGTCGCGGGCGTCTGATATCGTGTAAAGCCGTATACATCCTCAACGATCGCAATAGGATACTTTTCCTTTACATCGGCGGGGCGCCATCCTGTCGGCATAAACCAAATACGGATTTTATCTATAAAACTTCGCGTGCGCCAAGCATCTTGGATCAATCGCCACAGATGTTGAAAATTAATGAGCACCGGATTCCATGTACTTGCGGGTTTCAATACCCCATACTGCGGAGGCACCTCGGGTAGTTCTTTCTGAAAAGTACCAAAAAGACGATCCCAAATATTCAGGATTTGCCCTAAGTTTTTATCGATATATTCAGGGTTGATCGCATGGTGTACCCGATGTTGCGATGGGGTAACGATCACATACTCTAACCAGCCCATTTTACCAATATGTTGGGTATGGTACCAAAATTGCCCAAATAAGTGAATGGGGCCTAATATTGCAATTACCTTATACGGCACGCCGACCAAGGCGGCAGGAATTAAGAGCAAAGGAAAATACCCGATCAAATTAGAAATTGATTGGCGTAGCGCGCAGGCTAAATTAAATTCTTCGCTGCTGTGGTGAATAACATGTTGGTTCCAAAAAAAATTTACTTTATGACTAAGACGATGGTTCCAATAGCCTGCAAAATCGATGACTATAAAGGCCACCAGCCATACCAACCAGGTAGCTTCTATTTCAATCAGTGCTAAATGTTCCACTAAATAGGGATACGAAACCAATATAAATCCCAACCCAAGCGAATCCTTTACAATGTTGGTAAAGCCCGAACTAATGCTCGATACGGTGTCCATTACCTTATGCTTTTGGTTCTTTACCAAATAACCATACCCTATCTCAAATGCCAGCAGCAAAATAAAAAAAGGAATGGCATAAAGCAAAGCCGTTGCATAGGTTTCCATAGGCTTACTTTTTTGGTTTTTTTACCCCGGCCCTTACCAAAATGGGCAGGTCGTTCTCTGCCGGAGGAATCGGGCAGGAATAGTCTTTATTGTACGCGCAATATGGGTTGTAGGCTTTGTTAAAATCGATTGTAATGGTATTTCCTTTCGGAATTTCAAGATCGATAAAGCGCCCGCCTCCATACGACTCATCCCCATTGGTCAAATCTGTAAAAGGAAGGAACAAATAATTTTTATATTCGGCAGTTTCACGGAGTTCGTGGTTTTGGTAGATACTCAAACGAAGTTCTTTGCCATAAAGCACAAATTGGGCCTCCCCGTATTTTTCATAAGTGGGTCTTCTGTTCGTTGTTGTTTTCATTCGAAACGGCAATGCGTTCAAAGATTTTACAAAACGTGCTTCTACGCACAATGCACTATCGATTTCAAAAAAATCGTGCCCTTTAAAACGTTTTGCTTTTCCTTTTAAAGGGGATTCTTCTGGATCACTGTATTGCTCATTGAGTTCTTTCTGAAATTCGGCCGCATTTTGACCAACGTCTTGCGCTTTTAAACAGGTCGTATAAGATAGCAACATGCTGGCCAATATGGTGAAATAAACCTTCTTCATTTTGTGATTGCTGAAACTTCCCAAAAATAGAAAAATCAAACGATTTTAAATGGTCGCATCGGTTATCCCTAAAAAAACCGGTTAAAAAACCTTCGTTGGCACAAAAGCATTCAAACTTTCAATTCAAAAAGGCATACATCTGCATCGTGGTAATGTGCCGGAAGCGCTTCAGAAGGGGCTAACTTTTCCATTCCCAAGAAATTGAAACCGTTCCGTGTATAATGCTGTATAAGTTTGGTATTGTAACCGCAGGTATCCAAACGGACATATTTTCGGCTATTCGCTTTGGCATATGCTTTGGCCCAATCGACAATATGCGCTACCCAATTATACCCTCTAAAATTGGGATTGGTCGCGATTCTATGAATGTACAAGGAAGGGGATTCATCTTTTGCACCCCATATTTCGGCATCGTTGAAAGTAATCGCCCAAACGCACGCCAACTGATTGTCGATAACAAGCTTGAACTGGTGTTTGTTCTTAATCTCTGTCGCTACCATTTCCCGGTCAAATTCGGGCCATATATTTTCCAGAAACTTACTTTTTTGAAATTCCGTTGCGATTCGGTACAATCGAAAAATTTCATCTATATCCGTGGGGTCACTATTTTGAATTTCTGAAATCAATATGCCGTTCTTAATTAGTGCTCGAGCGCATCCTCGAGAAGTGCTTTTACTTTATTCGCTTTTTCAAAATGGTCTAAACGATGGGTTGTGATCCACCATTCAGCCACGGCCATCAATAGTTCTGGATTGTCATTTTTATTGGCAAAAAAGGCATAGAAAGAAAGACCGACGTTCGCGCCTTTCGCCCTCACCTTCGCGTCACAGACCCCGATCATTTTTTTTATTAGTTGTTCTGTCATAAGGACTATCGTATCTTCTTATTGAATTCCAAAGTCTTTTATAATTGCAGCAATACCTTCTTGATAAGAGGTTACTTTAAACTCTGGAAAACGTTGCTTGAACTTTTCCGATTCAAAGATATTATCAATTTCATATCGGGCTAAGAGCTCCAGGGTTTCTTTTGCATTGCTATTGAACAAGGCAGCCAGCCGTATTAAGAATTTGGACACTACGGTATGTTCGATTTTTCGTCCCAATTGTTTTGAGATTTCTTGAATAAAGCCTGCGTAGGTCAACCGATCATCGCTGCATGGCAAATGCCAAATTTGGCCATAGGCGTTTGGGGTATTCCCGATTAGCGCCATTGCTTTGCTTGCATCGGGCGTATAGATGAGGGTTCGCAGCACATCATCCTTTAAAAAGACCTTGGGTGGTTTTCCCTTTCGAAGGTTTTCAAAAATCAAGGTATTGGTAATTCCTTTTGTTTTTCCCGGCCCATAAAATTCCGGTGCCCTACATATAACAGCTTCAATTTCTTCTTTTGCCATGGAATCTATTAAAAGTTCCGCAGCAATTTTCTTGCCTTTTCCCTTTTTGCCCTCAGAGGTCAAGGGTGTTGTTTCCAGCTGACGTACCGTACTTTGGGAATAGGCATATGTGTTGTCAAAATAGACCAATTTACAGCCTTTTTCTTTGCAAGCGGCTATCACATTGCGCAGAACAAGCGGCCAGTTTTTTAGCCATATACGCGATTTATAAGGTAGCCCCACCGTTAAATAAGCGATCGTGCTACCTTCCAAAGCACTCACGACGCTAGTTGCATCTAAGAGGTCGGCTTTGACCAATTCATCTTCCGCATGCACTTTTTGCGGGTTTCGACCCACCAAACGAATCGCTTGGGTATACCCGGCCCGCAATGCTTTTGCCAGTTCCTCGCCAATAATACCATTGGCGCCTAAAATCGTATGCATATTACTTCTATTAGAAGTCTAAGATACGGATAAAGAAAAACCGATTCCTGTACGGGTTACCACTAGTATGTTAAATTCCCTGAAAAAGGGGATGCCGGCATATCGCCTTACCACTACTTTTATCCACATCAAAAAGGTATTGTTCTTTACCCGTGATCAACATTGCAAACAACAAACTATACAACTATGATTTTCTTTTTTGGTACCCGCGCTTCAAAAATAAAAGAGCATCAACTACGAAATACCAGTTGCCCATATTGTAGTACGGCAAATTCCTTTACCGTTTCTACCTATAGCAGGTACTTTCATTTTTTTTGGATTCCGATTATTCCCTTATTCAAAAGTAGCATCGCAGAATGTGGGCATTGCAAGAAAAGCTATGCCACGGCCAATTTTAGTCCGGAAATGAACCGTAGCTTTGAGCAAGAAAAGCAAAGAGATCCTGCCAAACGTCCTATTTGGCAAGGGCTCGGTTGCATGGTATTGCTTGCGTTCTTTGCGTTGGTCTTTAGCATTTCGCTCTACGGCACCTTTTTCGGGCCGAAAAACACTACAAAATCTACCTTATCAAAGGACCCACGACGCGCTTCGCTTGAAGAGGATATACGAAAAATCAGTCCTGTATTTAGCAAGGAAAAAGAACCACTTACATCTGCTTTGAAGGAGTGCATCAATTATGAAATTGTAAGCGGACTTGACCCTGCAAAAATCCAATATTTCACCCGAATGGAAGAAAATCGCTTCCTCATACTACTAAAAGTACGTGATATGAAGAAAGTCGAGGTCTCTAGTCGCAAGGTATTGATCGACATTATTGAGGATTGCCTGTATGCAATGGAAGACTTAAAGGATGTGGATGACTACTATATCGGCATCGAAGGAAGGTGGAATACGGTGCTTGTAAAGACGCCGCTGGAAGCAGATTTAGGAGGTCGGTTTGCCGATAAATACAAGTTGCTTCCATTCTATGGGGAGGAGCCAACCGATACCTCCAAAGAAATGGATTCAGTTCCTGCAAAGGTCAGCAGTGATTCTTTGAGATTGAGCAACTAGTTCAATTTCACATTGTTTTTTATTTTTGCGGGTCTAAGGGTACATCACCAGTTCGTTTTCCCAATCGCCACATTAGAACACCGCCTGTAAGGAACATCCAAATGGAGTATGCCCCTGTGGGAATTCCCATTTCTATATTGTTCAAGATCGTTGTGGCGATAACAAAGGCAAGCGTACCATTTTGAATTCCACTTTCTATCGTAATTGAAATAGCGCTTTTAAAATCAAGTTTCAACAAACGGGCACTAAGATACCCCAAGCCCATTGTACCCAGATTCAGCACAAGGGTAACAATCCCCACTTGCTTCATTGCCACTCCCAACAAACTAAAATTGGCAGCAATAACGGCTATAAAAATAACCACGAAGATAACAGTAGAAGCAATGCGCATGGGGTTTTCCATACGTGCTGCAAAATTGGGCCTATAGCTGCGCAGCAACATCCCTATAGAAACGGGTATCACCGTAATGACCATAATTTGTAGAATGGTTTCTAGAATAGGTAGTTTTATAGCAACGCCCGTGTCAGACCCAAAATAATCCAATGCAAATGACAGTACAAAGGGAATCGTAAGAATGCTCACAAAACTAGCAATGGCAGTGAGAGTGACGGAAAGGGCGATATTACCCCTGCAAACTTGGGTAATCAAATTGCTGGTAGGTCCACCGGGAGAAACGGCCAGTATCATAATACCAACGGCCATGGTTACTTCCAAATCAAAGGCAACCGCAAGTAAAAATCCTATTGCGGGTAAAAAAATGAGTTGGTTGGTAAGCCCTATTAAAATTGCTTTTGGGTATTTCACGACCCTCGTAAAATCCCCGGGAACCAAGGTCATTCCCATACCCAGCATAATAATGGCCAGTGATAAGGGGAGAAAAACCTTGCTTAAAAGAGTAGCGAGCATACATTTTTATCTCGGTTAGCATATTCGTTTGCACCCATATTGAAAGTAACCGATCAATAGGCGAATACACTGTTTGTTTTGAAAGATACGGATTAAAAAAATGAGGGCGTTCGCATGATATGAATGCAGCATTCTTATTGACTACCAAAGTCAAGTATCTTGAGTACCGCATCAAAGGCATCAACATTACATCACCAACTACTACGAAGTTCTGATGAGCCGAATGCACTTTTCTCCAACATAAATTCGGGAGAAAAGAGCCTAACCCCTATAGCCAATCAAGGAAATTTGACTGTATGGGAAAAATCTACAATCCATCAGGAAAAACATCCATTTCAACGATGCCCATCTCGTCGCATCTTTGCCCTGTAATTAATAACCAATATATCATGAACACAATGCACACATCCATTTTTAAACTAATCGAACTGTTAGGAAGAAGCACAAAAAAAGTTCAAATGAAACGTATTTCCACTACCAATTGTGAAACCGAATACCATCACGATTTTTATTGTGAAATCGAGCATAAGTAATAGGAACGAAACACATTGATCATTATAAATAGCATAAAGTAAATATAAACCAAGATTCCTTCTTAAGCCGGAATCGATTTAAAACAATAGATTATGAGCACATTTAATGTCCCAACAAGAGAAGAAGTAAGCACCAACAATCAAGTAATTTTTGACCACTTGGAAAAAACGGTCGGATTTGTACCCAATTTATTCGCCACCTACGCATACTCCGAAAATGCCTTGAAAAATTACCTAGATTTTTCCAACGCGAAAACATCTTTAAAAGCCAAGGAGAAAGAAGTAATCAACCTAGCGGTAAGCCAAGTAAACAATTGTGATTACTGTTTGGCAGCGCATACCGCCATTGGAAAAATAAACGGCTTTAGCGATACTCAAATTCTTGAGCTCCGAAGTGGTAGTGCCTCTTTTGACCCGAAACTAGATGCTTTGGCGCGTTTGGCTAGAAATATTACTGAAAACCGTGGTGCCACTGACAGCGAAGTACTTGAAAATTATTTCAATGCTGGGTGGACGAAGGAAAATTTGGTAGATACGATTGCCCTGGTAGGTGACAAGACCATCTCAAATTATTTGAACAATACAACAAAGATTCCTGTGGATTTCCCTGCCGCGCCGTCTTTGGAAGAAGTATTTGTGTAGTTCCCCCTATTCAAATACCTACGTTTGAGAAGTCCTGACAGTATTTGTCAGGGCTTTTTTTGGTTTGAAATATTAAGGTCTTTTTTAAACGTTGCCGGGGGTGCCCCTACTTGTTTCTTAAAGAATTTTGAAAAATGGGCCGCTTCATTAAATCCCAATTCATACCCTATTTCCTCTGCCGTCTTGTCTGAATAGAACAACAATCGTTTTGCTTCGAGTATAATCCGATCATTGATAATCTTTAGCGGGGAAGCATCCCCTGATTTTTTAAACAGGTTCGAAAGTGTCTTAGGTGATTTAAAAAGCAATTCGGCGTACTCGGCCACTGCATGTTTTTCCTTAAAATGTTGTTCTACCAATATGTGGTATTGACGTACAAGATCAAACTGAGGTTTGGGCAAATCGGCATCAGATAAAGTATCTTTAATCAGTCGAGTTGCTTTGATCAATAGCCTTTTTAAAAGCACTCGCAACATTTCTCCTTGTATATGATCTTTGGTTTCAAACTCTTCCTGGAACATCAGGAACATGGCCTCAAAACTGCGGATGTCTTTCTCGCACAAGGTAACAACTGGCGGTAGTGAAGAACCGAAAAATAAAAATCCGTTGCAGGAAACTTCAGCATCGTGATCCCGAATACAATAAAACTCCCGATTGAATACGATAGCGACCATCCCCACATCTTTCTGCATTTCGATAACATTGAGCGGCGTACAAAAGACTACTTGATTTTTTTCAAGTGTCATACGATACCCATCTACCACAATGGTTGCCGGTTCGTTTTTCGTCCATAAAATCTTATACAGCCCTTTCCGGTCTAGTAGCTCCATAGCAGGACCACAACTGAAATTGGTAAGTGTGAAAGTGCTTTCTTCTTTTATACTGTTATAGGTAAGTTTCATTTTCTCCTTATTTATTTTCAATGGTCAATTATCATTGAGCAATGAATATTTTGCCTGGTACAATGACAAAGACTTACAGATAGTAGAACCCGCTCACATGAAGCGACCCGTTCCCAGCTTTCTATGGCCGTTCTCGAAACAGTGCATAGTTACCATTGCTTTTACCAAGGGCGGTAATTTTATCCACAAACAAATCGGTCAAGGGTTTTCGTAAGGGGTGGGCGGGTGCAAAACAGTCTTCCCCGGCCGCATCAAAGACACTGATACATGTAAAATAATCCGAAGTGGTTTCAGTACCATCGGTAATTACGGTAAACCGCTCCTCCCCTTCCAGCAATTTCAGTTCTTCCCAAACCATGCGATTGATGTTGTCTTGATATTTTCCCCGCAGCTTTTTACTCCATTTGCCATAATTCTCATAGAGCACCCGCGTACCATCCAAGGCCGATTTTATTTTATAAAATCGAAGTTCATTTACCTGAATGGTGTCATTCTCATAGGGAACGGAAAAACGAACAACGGCATACTGCTTCTCTGGTTGCCGGGGTGCTTTCTGCAAACCCGAACAAGCGGATAGCAGGACTAAAAGCAGTATCAAAACATTATTTTTCATCGAATTTGCACAGTTTACCTACGAAGTTACAAATTTGGTTTGCTAATATTTCTCGATCAGTCGCCATTGTTCGTTTTTATGATCAAACCCAAGAAAGCCTGCCGAACCGCTCCAATAAAACTTTTGAGCAAAATAGCCCTCCTCCATGTCGGTGTCATCACTTTCAATAACTTTCACATCGGTGTAGGTCGTATTTCCAATGATAAGTTGGGTATTTTGTAAGCCTTCCAAGGTAGTTTTAGGAAAATAGCCAAAACAACTAACTCCCTTCATGGGAATAGTAAAGGTAATACTGGCGTTCTCAGAGGTTTGAACCAGTTCGATCATTGCCTGCTCTCCGCGATACACTTTATCGAAGGCATCGTAGACAGCACATTTCAATGTATAGGTTTCATAGGTATCCGCAGGAAACATGCGAAAGTTATTGTCACTTGCACTATGCAGGTCCGTGCCCTTTAAAAACAAGGTGTCAAGGCCATTCGTACCAGATTCAAAAACCAAGGTTTCGTTTCCCTTATAGGGGATTAACTTTAAGGTCTCCTTATCTAACTTATAGTCTTGGGTACACGAAACAACTGCCAATAAGAGCGTTAAAAAGGTGTGTTTGATATTCATTACTGCTAAGCTAATTTTGGATACAAACATACATCAAGTAGGGCAATCGTATCACCCTATTTTCAGGGACTAGCAAAGTTTTTATTGGGTACCTTTTTCGTTGACAATATTCACAAGGTAATCATCAAGTAATATCCGTCTAGGTCTCGCAGACAAAATTGTTCTTTTCCTGAATTGGGATTCATGTGCCTTTCTTCCTCAATTTTTGCATTCAGGTCCTGTGCCTTGTTCCAAACCTTATCAAGATCTACAACTTTTAAATACAAAATAAGCCCGTTTCCCGGTTCAATTTTTGGGTTGGATAAGGTTGGGTGTTCGTGTTCTCCCCATTTATGTAAGCATAGAAACACGGCTCCGGTACGGTCTGCAAGCATCTCAAAAGTGTTTCCTCCATGATTCCTATTGCAATCAAGTAAGTACTGATACCATTCAGCACTGTTCACTACATTACGCACCCCTATAATGGGTTCATTTTTTATCATACCGCTCGTTTCTTTTTAATATGTTCCATAGTACCATGACTTTTGAGTGAAGTACCTAAGGTTTCGATTTCGATACGCATGGGCATTGGGGTGGATTCAAAATTACCAACTCAGCCATTCATGGATTGTTGTAGCAAAGCTAAACTAGCATAGAAACGCTTTGAGGCTCCTCACCTCAGCTTAACGCATAGCGAATTAACTCACTCTTTTTCATTCTTATCGGTATTTCCATTCTCATACAATCCTTGCAGTGCGATTACGCTATTCCCCTCGGATAAAAACCGTATTCTAAAACTATCAAGGCCTATCAGTATAAATTCATTGTCACTAAAAGGCAGTAGTTCATATTTAGTACCACTACCCCGCTGATAGTATAATTTGCCATTGTCAAAGGTCACCATTCGAGGGCCATACGTTCCGGCGAAGGTTTTTAACGTTTTGGCATCTAAAATTACTGGATCGGTCTTTAGACTAAGTTCCGCAAGTGGCCACCTGTAGAATGCTTTCAAGTTCTGGTCCTGACTATTTTTAACAAGCAGCTCGAGCGCATGTTCATAAGCGATATTGAATGCCTCTGCCGCGGGGGCCTTGATATGTGGACTTACACCTGTTCCTTCCCAATTGGTATTGGTAATCGGGTTAATCGCACGGCCCGTTGGCACCCAAATCATAAACCTATCTGTCGCCACTACCGAACCGCCAGGGTGCGCTCCGCCTCCTGTAGTCTCCCCTACTAATGTTGCACGTTTCAGGTTCTTTAAATTATAACTGAACTCTTCCGCTGCCGAAAAAGTACTACCACTCGTTAGCACATACACAGGCGTATCCGGACTACGCTTACCACTTACATGCGGTAAGGTCCACGTTTGTGAATGTAAATCGGATGGGCGCCAATAGAAGTTGTTCAAATGAACCGGGTGACTTTCAAAGAGGTAACTGCTTATAAGCTGAATCATTGCCGGGCTTCCACCTCCGTTGTTCCGTAGATCAATAATAATGGCATCCGTATTACTTAAAAAGTTCATGGCGGCCGTAGCCGTCTCTCCGGCGTAAGCTACATCCGAAAAACTTCTCAAGTCCAAATATCCGATATTCCCTGCCATAATCTTTACTTCTTTAAAACCGAAATTACCGCGCTTCATATTGCTGATTCGGCGATTCAAAAAAGAGATGCTGTCTTCGGCAGAAACGGTTTGTCCCCTTTCGGCTATTTGCTCCGGAGCAAACATGACCCGTATATGCTTATCATTGCTAACTGCCAGGAGATCAGCGGTTAAAGCAGTGGCAAATTCTTGAGGATCAAGAGCGGATTTATACGCACCTTTCTTAAGTTTCGATTCAATTTTTGAGCTCATCTTGGCGGCAACTTCAGGGAAAATATAGTTGGTATTTAGCTTGCTACCTATAGAATCAACAACAATTCGCTGCTCGTTATGCGTTAAAGGAGCTACTTTTTGCTGAGCGCTAAGTTGTATGGTAAGCAGTGTTAAAAATAAGATCGCGATTGCGGTAAAGTTGTTTACAGTTTTCATAGGGTTAATTTTTTGTGCAATTGGTTCTGATTTTGCCTAAAATGACCTCCAATTGTTCCAGTTCGTTTTTTGTGATTCCTTTTAATGATGAATTTCTATTCTGCTGAATAATGGGAGGAAGGTTTTTTAAGACTTCCTTTCCCTTGGTAGTGATCTCGATCTTGTAACGTCTTCTATCTTCATTATTAATAGAACGTTTTAAATGCTTTTTACCGACCATTGTATTGATCATACGCGTCATCGACGCATTATCTTTAAATACTAGTTCAGCAATTTCTTTCTGGGTTAAGCCAGGATGGTCATTCAGAAAGAGGAGTACCATACCTTGATCGATAGTGATATCCTGTATTTTCTTAGAAATGTTTTTCTGCGCAAATTTTCGATACTCCTTAATCGTACTTTCTATTACATGAAATATTGTTTCTGAAGGAAGAGTTACGTTCATTAAGGTTTAATTTGATATAAATATAATTGATATATCAATTACATAGCGCCCTTTAACGTTTTTTTAATTTGAATTCCAGGAAATCGCTTTGTGAATATGGCATTGCAAAAAAGGCGATCGACTTGTCATTTGAAGTCGGTCGCCTTATTCCTTAGCACCATAATTTTTAATACTACTTGCAATGCAAGATTAACTCGGATTGTATCCTATTTGCTGAAACCAATCCCAATTATCCCAATAACAGGTGATTTCCTCAATGAATCCTGCATTGTTAATTTTTAACAAGAATAGATGCTCCACATTATAATACTTTCCCTTGCTCGGTATTCCCAGAATCTCCTTTTCCTGTGTGCCTCTTATAAATACCTGCACAACGGCATTTCCTTGGTTATCGATTGAAATATTTTTCACATCGTTTGACAGGTCTGGAAATGCACTGATAAGGGCTGAAGCGATTCCTGCCCAAGTAGTGCCTTCGTTTCCTTTTATTTTTCCTTTGCCATTTTCTCCTAAAGGAATATATCGGAACGTTCCTTCTTCACTTGCCAAGGAAACAGCCTTTTCTATGTCTTGGTGTTTGTAAGCGTCGAAAAACTCGGTAGCGATATTCAATCTTTGAGAATCGTCTATACGAGAAACCAATTCGATTGTTCTTTGCGCTGCTGAAACAGAAGATTGTGGATTTTGCCCTGTAACCAAATTCCCATCTTCGATTACAAAATCGGACCAATCCTGTTCTTTGACATACACTGCACCTTCTGCTATTAAGGCATCTTCCAATAAAAACGGTACAACTTCCGTTAGCCCAACAGCGTTTTCTTCCGAATTGGTAAAGGAGGTAACTTTTTTCCCTTTTACGAAAGCGTTCCCATCGCTATCTTTCACTCCTTTTAGTGCTACCACTCCATGACACACCAAGCCGATGGGCTTATCATTTTTGTCGAATTGGTTGATCAATGTTGCGATATCATTATTATCACCCAAATCCCACATAGGGCCGTGCCCGCCAGGGAAGAATAATATATCAAATTCAGCAGGGTTGACTTGCGTTATACTTTTGGTATTTTCAATAGATGCCAACGCTTCTTGGTCCGCAGAAAATCGTTTGGTAAATTCCGTCTGCCATTCTTCCTGCTCACTTTTTGGATCTAAAGGAACAGCCCCTCCTTTGACAGATGCAATGGTTACGGAGGCTCCCTTATCCAAGAATTGATAATACGGTCCGGCCAATTCTTCTAACCAAACACCTGTTTTTTCTCCTGTGTTCCCTAATTGATCGTGAGAAGTTGTTACGATAAGTACGTTTAAATTTTTCATCAGTTGCGTGCTTTAAGATTAATAACACTGCAAAGATGCGCCGGGTACGTACCTAAATTCGTTGATGTAGGTTATGAAAAAATATTGATGTATGTTAAGATTCTCCTTGTACCAACTTCTTTCGAATTCGTGACAAACTTTCTGGTTTTACACCTAAAAAGTTCGCAATCATATAATTTGGAATTCGTTGTTCTAGATTCGGATATGTTTTTTGAAAGTCCAAATACCGCTCACTGGTCGATTTATCCAAAGAAGATAGAATTCTATTTTGAAGGGCAACAAAGGCCGAGGTGAGCTTTATTCTAAAAAAACGATCAAACTTGGGAATGTCGAGAAACAGCTTTTCCAAGTCTTGCTTCTCAATGCCATACACTACCGATTCTTCAATACAGTCAATATACAAGGTTGCCTTTCCTTCCTCAAAGAAAGCTTTGAAATCACTTATCCACCAGTTTTCTTTTGCAAATTGTATGATATGTTCATCCCCATGACCATCTACTTCATACGCTTTTAAACAACCACTAGCCACAAAATATTCGTACTTGACCAAATCACCTTCTTGAATTAGAAATTGCCTTTTTCGTAATTTCTTTTTAACAAGAATTGCGGTAAACCGTTCCTTTTCCGAATCGCTTAGCGGTATGACCTCTTCAACATGTACTAAAATTTCCTCGAACATTGTTTTTCATTGTTCCAAAGAAGGATTGAGAAACGGACTTGCGCAGCCATGAACTGCCTTTACACAATAATTCTCTACCTTCAGACGGATTAAACGTATTTTTTATTCTTTCAATCGTTTTAACTTGTCAATAGCATTTTGATTCTGTGGATTCAGCTGCAAGGATTTTTCAAAGTGTATCGCTGCGTTTTTGTAATCCTTGTTATACAAATACGCCTCTGCCAAGCTATCATGTAAATTTGACGATGTAGGGTACATATGGAGCGCCAACAAAAACACTTGAACTCCTTGTTCTATTTTTTCAGAATCAAAGGACAACCGTAAACCAAGCGTGTTTAGCATCCCTTCTTGAAGGGCAAGGTTTGGGTGTTTCATCTTTACTTTTTGGTATAACGAGGTTAAATCCTCATAGTTCTGAAGCAGTGCTACATCATTAAAATCTTTGTAATCAAATTCTTTTTCAATCGCCTTCTTCCCTTTTTTAGTAATCAAATCCTCGGAAAAGCCATTTGCAATAGGGCTATTTTCCACAAACACTTTGGCCTCTTTATCAGCTGTTAGGAATGCTCTTAAGAACTGCAAGATATGCTTCGAAAGTATTTTATAGGATTCCATGATTTTCGCATCGCTCTTATCTTGCCGCTTATCCCGGTTGGCAAATAAAACCCCATACGAACTAAAATAGGAATGTGTTAAATCCTTAAACCTGTAGCTATAGGCGTTGCTGTACTTTAACGAATCGTACAATTGAAATGTATGATTTAATTCTGCAGGAATGCTGTCTGCAATTAAGACTTCTTCCGGAATGGCTTTCTGTGCAAAATGGACGTATGGGATATTCATTTTTTCCAAATCGAAATACGGCGATTTTTCCAATACCGGGTAATTATACCTTTCAGTGCCATCTAAACTTACAAAGGCTTTTATTTGTTGATTTTTCATACTAGTGATAGCACTAGAGACCCCGCCAAAACTAAACCCCATAAGCGCTATGGCATTCGAGTCGATGCTTTTGTATCTATGAATTTCTTTCAACAGCAATTCAATATCCCTGGATTGTGTTTCCATATCTTTCACCGTGCCCCCCTCTAACCATCTGGTATCAGCACCTCGTGAAGGACTTGATATCACCACAAAGCCATTGCTGGCAAGGTATTCGAACAAGGCAAAATTTTCGATGGACGATGCTTGGTAACTTGGCGCGTATACAATTACAGGGAATTTTCCTTCCAACATAGTGGTATGGAAAAATGCGTTGGTTTTCTCGGGTAAATGTGCCTTATTTTCCGGGGTATTCCATAAATAGGGAAACCAATCAAGCAAAAACTCGTTTGGCAAGTTCTCCCATTCTTCCTCTTCTTTTAAAACCTCCAAATAGGCTAAAACTGTTAATTGCTTCGATTTTTCGGCATCTATTTGGGCCGGATACCACATACTAATGGGTATGGGCCGATACCCAAATTGATTATTGAACTCATTCTTTATTTGATAAGTTCTGGTACTATCAATACGGGTGTAGTGTTGAAAGCCGACCGCATGCGGACCGTTGGATAGGCTCATCTCCTTTAGGGAAGTTTGCCCGTAGCTTGTATGTACTTGAAAAAGGATGAACGCCAATAGCAATAGTGATCGCATTTTTTTTGGATTGGTTTACATTGCCCCAGTTATATTTTATTCTGAGGTTAAAAGCTAAAAAAGCATCCTATTTTTAAACAAAGTTCGATTGTAAAAGTTCGAACGTTTTTCAATGGTAAACGGATTTATTTGAGGGAATTCTATCCTTTTCGGTGTCCTGAAGTGTACCCTAGTTTGCCTTTTAAAAGCCAAATTAAGAATTTAACCGAACTTCTCAGAAATAGAGACCTGTTAATTAACCCCATCAGCTAAGAACATGGGTATGTTATGCAAGCAGTTAACTCCTCAACTCCTCCATATCGGCTAGCATCATCTCGATTTTTTTAAAAATACGCCCGTAGACTATATTCACATCCCATCTGTAAATTTTACCTCCAAAAACATACATTAAAATTGCAATCATCAGGGCGATGACCCATGCAAAAGTAGGAATGCCATAAATGAGTTGAAATCCAGAATCTTGGATTGCTTTATTCGTTACCGCTCCGTCTTTTAATGTATGTACGATGGGCATCAAGGCTGCTAAAAATAGCAAAGGATAGAAAAAACGCATCACCTTTGCGTTATTTGATATCGCCAATTTAAGCCAACTGTCAAATGCCTTGAGGTATTCATAGCTATTCAAGCTGGTATCGACCTTTTTCATGGTTTTGTCCTGTTTGATACTTCGCCAGCAAACACCTATCAGGAGTAATAGAATGAACAGACCTGCAAAGGGGGTCCCCAACGCGGTATACAGGCCCAAATTCAAAAATGCAAAAATCAAAATAATGTAAACATTCACCTTCATCATTCGCTTTAGCTTTTCAATGATCGTTATCGATTTTTGATTATACAAATCATTGAGCTTAGGCGCTACCAGTTTGTCACTGTCCAAAAACCCTTTTTTCCAAATTGTTTCAATTGACCTTTCCATCCAATAGATTTTTTAATCGTTCTTTAATTCGTTTGATACGTACCCCTATGTTGTTTGGGTTGGTGCCTATGATGTCAGCTATTTGTTTATAAGATCTTTCTTCCAGATATAGTAAAATCACCCCTCTGTCAATTTCCGACAATTGTTTAATGGCGCCATATAACTGATTGAGTGATTCATCTGTAAACACCTGGCTGTCTTCCAAAAGCGTTTCCGGCAGCGAATCAGAAGCGAAATACTGACGGTTGTTTTTCTTTTTCCGAAGCAATGTCAAGCACACATTCAATGAGAGCCTGTATACCCATGTAGACCATTCAGATTGGCCACGAAAATTATCCCTACTTTTCCATATTTGTAAGCATACCTCTTGATAATAATCCTCGAAATCTTCCTGTGTATTGGTATAGGCCCTGCATATTTTAATTACAATTGCCGCATAGGGTAAAATGGATGACTGATAAAAATCACTACTCACTGTTTTTCTTGGTTAGTGGCCGAAATCACAAAATATTACATCCTATCAAATAATTTAGGTAAATGTGCACATCATTCGTGGACGAAATAGAATTGGCAACATGGCCAGAGTTCGATAATCACAGCTAAGATGGCTCCCAAGCACCTACTTTTTCGCAAGTACGGCGTTTACTATTTAAATCCTGGAAATTCGTCTTTTTTATAGTTTGTGCAATAGGTCTTCGCGGGTTTCCATACTTCAGCTGAACACCCAACAGGCATCTATTGGCCAATGATGCCGCTACAAATTTGAATGAATCGCTACTCTTTATTTTGAATCAAGTTCATGGTATACTTCAATTGCACATCAATTCCTTCTTCATATTCGGCATACGTTTGTTCCACTTCATAATTTGGAATAACACCTCTTCCAAAAGGAATATCGGCACTTTTAAAAGTAGTGGAAAACTTTAAAAGTGGTATCCTGATCTTCATTTTTGAATTCGGCAAACTAAGATATACATAGGACCCGCTTGTCTGTCCGTAAAAACCTCCACCCGTTTCTTCTCCCACAAAAACGGCTCGCTCTTGTGATTTGGCGATCGAAGCAAATTCTGAACCTCCCGAATAGGTCCTACCTGAAATAAGAATGTACAAGTCTCCCAGGAACGGATTTTCCTGCGGTGGCTGGGTCGGTAATATGGTCGCCTTGCGCAGATACCTCCCATCTTTTGATAAACAATGCTCTTCCTGGAGCATATCGTAAAGTGTTTTCGTATCCTCTTTGTAATCTGTGTGCGCTATGAAAGAATATGATAATCCTTTCGTTTCTACATATTCATATTTCTTATATGCATCTTTGGTAAGGTAGGAATACAGATAGTCTTCCGCACC
>CALIIC010000074.1 GCA_938020445.1 uncultured Flavobacteriaceae bacterium
GAAGACAACGGAACGACCTTTACAGACTATACGGCCGGTATCGCCATTAGTCAGTTCTACCGTTTGTCAGTAGCAAGCAATGATTCTGGTAAAATGGCCGGTGGCCTGCAAGACAATTCCGGTTTTGTACGCAACAATGGAAGCTGGAATGTATATACCAGAGGAGATGGAATGGATTATGAAATAGACCCTACCAATAGCAGTCTTATTTATGGATTTAGTCAATTTGGCGGTGGCCTATATATTACCAATAATTCAGGGCAATCTATTGGAGTCGTTAACCCACCAACAGATAGTGATGATAATTCCATTCGAGGCAATTGGATCACACCCTTGGCCATCAATAGCGAAGGAGAAGTATTTTCCGGTTTTGACGGGCTTTATAAGTTAGAGGGCAACGCTTGGGTAAAGTTATCTGGTGTAGGTTCAGGGCCTTTGGATGATGTGGAAATTGACCAGACCAATTCAGATGTTATCTATGTCGCAGAAAATTCAACCCTCTTTAGAAGTATCAATGGGGGAACTACCTTTGCCATCTTGAACGAATTTGATTCCAATATTTCCGATATCGCGTTGAACACAACCAATCCTGATATCCTCTATGTGACCACTTCTAACCGAGTAGGAACTTCCCAAAGCGGACAACCCAATCAACGTGGTGTTTTTAAACTCACCATTAACGGTTCGAATGCGACCGAGGAGGAGATTACCCTTAATCTTCCTTCCGACCAAGCCTTTCTCTCCATAGCACACCAAGGAAGAGATGCTACGAACCCTATTTTTGTGGGTACCAATCTGGGCGTGTACCGCTTGGATGATACCTTGACCGAATGGGAAGATTATTTTACAGGCTTTCCAAACACCGCAGTAGGGGATTTGGAAATATCGGTAGACGATGCTATTATAACCGCAGCAACCTACGGGCGTGGTATCTGGCAATCCCCTATTCCGGTACAGGCACCGGACAACGATGTGCGTTTGGTTGATATTTCACCAAATAACAATGCCGTCTTTTGTGAGGATGTGATTCCAGAAGTCACTGTTGAGAACAAAGGTGCAAATGTGATTACAGCGGTAGAGGTTACCTATGCTGTAAACGGCGGGAGTACCGAAAGTTTTACATGGACAGGGACCATTGCCGTAAATGGGACGGAAACCATTCCATTCCCTTCTTTTTTAACAGGTTTTACCGGAAGGGTCGCGTTAAATGTAACTACCACGATTGCCAACGATGTTTATGCCGATAATAATAGTCTTAGTGCTGACTTTGTTTTAAACGAATCTACTCCCCAAAATACATTATTCACTTTTGAAAGTGAAGAAGAAGCTTTGTTAGCATATAACGAAGGGTCAGATGGTTCAGTTTGGGAGAGAGGCGTACCTACAGGTACCTTGTTGAATACGGCCAGCTCTGGGACACAAGTTATGGGAACCGTATTAGATGGAAATCACCCGGATCAGACCAAAGGAATATTGTTGAGTAAGTGCTATGACCTTTCCAATCTGTTGGCCCCCAAGTTGACCTTTGATATGGCCTATGACCTCGAAGAAAATTGGGATGTAGTATATGTGGAATATTCTACAAATGGAGGAACTGCTTGGGAAGTACTTGGTACTGTAGATAGCCAACCTAATTGGTACAACAGCGATCGCACGAACGCTGCCTCTGGAGCTGATGATGACTGTCAAAATTGTCCTGGAGCTCAATGGACAGGCACCAATGCCACAATGACTGAATACACCTATGATTTTGTAGCGAATGCAGCCCTAGGAGAAATTGATTTGACTACAGAAACAAACATCCTTTTTAGAATCGTTTTCCAATCAGATCCCGCCGTTACTCAGGAAGGTGCTATCATCGATGATTTTATTGTAAGTGGTTTTGTAGATGATGAGGACGATGATAATGACGGGGTCTTGGATGTGGATGACAACTGCTCCCTTGCCGCCAACGCAGATCAAACAGATACGGATATGGATGGTGAAGGTGATGCATGTGATACCGATGACGACAATGATGGTATTTTGGATATCAATGACAACTGCCCTTTAATCGCAAATGCGGACCAAGCCGATTTTGATGGAGATGGCATCGGGGATGTTTGTGACGACGATATTGATAATGATGGGGTGCCAAATGCACTGGATACTTGTCCTGAAACACCAATAGGATCCGTGATAGATGTAACTGGCTGTGCAGTATTTTCGTTGCCTTCCAGTAATTTCCAAGTGCTTACCAATGGCGAGTCCTGTATAAGCAGTAACAACGGTAGCGTTGTGATCGAAGTAACGGAAACATTCAATTACACCGCAACCTTGACAGGTGCAGGAGATCCCATTGTAAACACTTTTACCGATACGACTACTTTTGCCGATTTAGAAGCAGGTGCCTACCAGGTATGTATCACAATAGCGGAAGAAGCTGGATATGAAAATTGCTTTGACCTGATTATCTCGGAGCCGGAACCATTGTCCGTAGCTTCTAAGGTTAGTAACTTAAAAAGTGAGGTGACATTTGACCTATCTGGTGGTGATCGTTACTTTATTACCTTGAATAATGAGGTGTTCACCACTACTGAAAAAGAGATCACACTTCCTTTAAACAAGGTGGAGAACTACGTATCTATAAAAACAGATAAAGATTGTCAAGGCGTTCATAAAGAAACCATTGTACTTAGCAATGAGTTGTTTATTTATCCGAATCCTATAGAAAGTGGTGATTTAACCGTTTTCCTTGGCAATACTTCTAGCAAGGAAGCCACACTATCATTGTATAGTATAAATGGTGCGACCGTATTTACAAAGCCATTTGCAGTTAGTGCAGGTACCGTTAAATTCAATGTCGATGTCTTACCAAAAGGAATTTACATCCTAAATGTAAAAACCGATAAGATCTTGTTAACCCAAAAAATTGTAAGAAAATGAAATTAACATATATAACAGGAATGCTCGCTTTAGGTTTAATGCTATCATGTGGCGGAGGCGGTGACGACGCTCCCCCACCTACTCCGCCCGAACCCGTAGCGGATCCCAAGGCGACCACCTTGGTATTTCCTGAAAACAATACGGAGTGTAATGAGGGTGTGGTGGTTGACGATACAAAAAGTAGAGTAACCTTTCGTTGGAACCAAGCCGATGACACGGATAATTACGAAGTGAATGTACGCAACCTGAATACCAATAACACCACTACTTCCAGAGTTCCAGGAACAGAGGCTGAAATTGAAATCGAAAGGGGAACACCCTACGAATGGTCAGTGGTGTCTACAGCAGCAGGTACCAATGTTACAGCTGAGAGCGCTAAGTTCAAATTTTACAACCAAGGACCAGGAATTACAAACTATGCCCCCTTTCCTGCCGAGGCGGTAAGCCCGGGGAGAGGTGCTACGGTAAACAGTACTGATGGGATGGTTACCCTTGAATGGACCGGAAGTGATATCGATGATGACATTACGGAATACGAGGTGTTTTTTGGTACGGATGCAACCCCTACGGTATCGATAGGAACTGCTACCGATGCTACCTTGGATGCAACGGTGGTCGCCGATACTACCTACTACTGGCGTGTGGTTAGCTCTGACAGCCAAGGGAATACCTCTCAATCAGAAATATTTGAATTTAAAGTAAGTAGCTAATAGCACACCGCTGTCCTTTTTGACATGGCAGTTGTAAACATATCATTGAAATGAAAAGAATAGTCGTATTTGTGCTGGTAATTGGTCTGGCAAGTTGTGCTTCCCAAAACAAGCTTGAAACCGCTAATATTCCTTTTGAATTAGGAA
>CALIIC010000075.1 GCA_938020445.1 uncultured Flavobacteriaceae bacterium
AGCAGATAGGAATCGTTTTCTATGGCAACAGCCATCCAATTATGCATGTACTGGCCAGACCACCAATCTACTTGTACTATTTTGTTTATTGCCGCACCAAGATAAACCAAGCTCAACTGAATATATAGCAGCCACGGCGTCTTGTTTTTATCGGTCAATCCTGCAAGTAAAAATGCACAAGCACAAATGAATAAATGATTCCTAAAGATTGATTTGGAGCCTAAAAGCGCGATCAGTATCACAACTCCCAGAAGTATTGCCATGGTTTTTACCCTGCTATTGAGCAACAGTAAACCTCCAGATACAATAAATGCTGTTTTAAGGCCGTATTCCAGCACGCCTGGAAACTGCCTAAAGTAATTCAAAAAGTCAAAGAAAGGCAGATAAGGGTCTCCTAAGTAACTATAGAAGCCATTGATAAGCAGCATCACGAATAGCAACTTGCACATTAAAAGTACATTTGGTTGCATGGCCGTTTTCTCGGTATACCAAGGAAGGTATTTAGTTATTTTGGAGTTCATTTGGGAAATGCCATGTTTTGGGTGTATGACCGTTGGTTTCGTAGGTGACTGTTACCTCGGCATGATCTTCTTTTCCGTAGGTGGTTTCGTAGGTCTCTATAAGATCAAAAATATTATGCACAGTTCTGGATTCCCAACCACTTGCCCGGTACCTATAGCGACTTCCAATCTCATGTTTAGCGAGTGAAAGACCATTTATTTTTACCTCAACATCAAGCAAGGTCTGTTCATCATATGGTGCCCAGCAAAAATATCGTTCAGGCACAAAACGGGCATACCCGATCATAATAACTTGGGCCGCTAAAAAGGAAATACCAATGAGTTGATTGACCTTCATTCTTTAATTGATTGGTTCAAGTTGCCGAATCGGGACAACATTTTAAAATGAATCAGGACTCAGATTCATTTACTCTTCAAAAAGTGTAGGGGAGGGCACTGTTACTTCTCAAAAATAAGAAAAATAGTTTCAATACATATACGCTGATAAAAAACCAAATAGTCACAAACTAAAAAGAGTCCTGACGTTTCGGTCAGGACTCTTTTACGAGAACACTATATGAAAATGAAAAAATTTAACGCTTTGTTTTAATTACGCTGTAAACATACCCCGCTTGTGGAAGAACTGAAAAATATTGTTGTGAGAAGTGCCAAAATTGTGGTGTAGGAATCAAAATATGTTATTAGCCTTTTGAAGCCTTCGTTACAAGCCCCTTTCATTTTTAAAAATAATCGCTCACGAGTGTAACTAATTCCATTCAAAAACCTTCTAACCGATAAAAGGAATATGGGAAAAAGGTTTAGATGGGTTTTTAGTATCGTATGTATTGCGCTACTCGCCTTAGGGTTTGTTGGCATTCATTGGGTGGCCCCTTATGCCCTTTTACAACCTGGCAGGGTACATTTAGACATTAGTCCGCCAGACTATGGTGCTGCTAGCGAGGTAGTACACATTACTACGGAGGATGGAATTGAACTGGTCGCTTATTGGACCTATCCAAAAGAAAAAAAGATAAGGGGAACGCTCCTATTTGTTCATGGCGTAGGGGGCTGTAAAGAACATTTTGTACCCTTGGCAAGCAAACTGACTGAAAGCGGGATTGCTTCGATTGTTTTTGATGGTCGGGCGCATGGCGAAAGCGGAGGCATATATTGCACCTATGGTTTCTATGAAAAGAAAGATGTAAGTGCTGTAGTTGATTTTATTGAAGAAAAACAACTGAATGTTCCTTTGGGTATTTGGGGCAACTCCCTTGGCGGCGCCATTGCGATTCAGGCTTTGGAAAATGACGAACGCATTCAGTTCGGAATCATAGAAAGTACCTTTACCGATTTACCCCAAATTACCTTTGATTACAAAAAGCGATATCTTCAGGGGCTTGGCATTCGGTGGGTTTCTGATTATGCCCTTCAACGTGCGGCAAACATTGCTGATTTTGTCCCTGCACAGGTCAGCCCCTTGCAATCAGTCAAAAACATTGAACAGCCTATTTTTATGGCGCATGGAAATAAGGACAAAAATATAGCCTTTAAGTACGGAAAAACCCTCTTTAAAAACCTAAAAAGCATCGAAAAAACATGGTATACGGTAGAAGGTGCCGGGCATATGAATTTAGGAGCAAAGGGAGGAGAAGCCTATCGACAAGCAGTAACTATTTTCATAGAACACCAGCTGTCTAGGAGTACTATTCAAAAGCCGCAATGACCTCTTGTAAAAATCGGCCGGCTTCAAAATCGGGCTCCCCCGCCAAGCCGGTACGAACGATTACAAGTTCCTTTGAAGGAATTATGTAGACACGTTGTCCCTGAAATCCATTGGCCGAGTAGAGGTCTTTAGGGACATTGGGATATTTTTCTCCTGCATTCAACCAAAAATGCGCACCATATACTTCCTCAGAGTTAATCGTAGGTTTTCGCACATAGTCCACCCATTTTGAATCAAAGAGCTGTTCCCCGTTCCAGTTGCCATTGTGTAGATACAGCAATCCAAATTTAGCCCAATCACGGGTATTTGCCCAGCCATAGGAAGAACCAACAAAATTACCTTCCATATCGGCTTCTATCAGCATGGAATGCATGCCAATTTTATCGATCAATTCGGTGTAGGGGAAATCTAGATAAGATTGGTGACTCTCGAATTTGGGACGCAAGATACCCGAGAGTAGGTTGGTGGTACCCGAAGAATAATTCCATAGTTCGGTTGGAGGTGCCAATGCTTCTTTTGACGCCTGTTTTTTAGTCATGTCGGTATCTAAGAACAACATTTCCGTTACATCTGAAATACTGGCATAGTCTTCATCCCACGCGAGTCCGCTTTGCATGCGTAACAGGTGATTTAGGGTGATCTCTTTTCTAGAGTCATTTTGCCATTCGGGAACGGGCGCAGGATCATTCACATTTAGTTTTCCTTGATATTGCAGCATACCATAGAGGGTGGCCAGCACACTTTTGGTCATGGACCAACCGAGAATAGGGGTTTTTTCAGAAAACCCTTCAATATAGCGTTCCGCAACTATTTGATCTTTATAAACAACCAAGACCGTCCGGGTTTTTTGTGTTTCCGCATTGGCGAAAGCACTGCTGACCGCATACTCCAACTTTTGATAGTCTATGCCTGCAAACACGGTATCTATTTTTCCGTTGTTACCATATGGAAAAGGAAGTGAATTTTTAAGCGTATGTCTTGTCGGACTCGGAAAAACCTTGGCCTCATGACCTTCTTTGACCAATACACAGCCCAAACCTTCCCTGTAAACTGCGTCTCGTTCCATAAGGCCCCATACCGAGGCCGATATCGTATCCTTATCATAACTGGTCTCCGCCAATTTAATAAGGGGCATATTATTTTCGTTTGCCGTAATTGAGGTATACGAATGCCCTCCGATAAAATGACTGGAAGCCATATTTTTTGAAGCATAACCTGCTATTATATTAAGTTTTGGGTACTGTAGAGAAGCAAAAACACCTACTATTAGCAGCAGTGCAATCAATATTCGTTTGATGGTCTTCATAGGGCAAGGTTCATTTAAATTTGGTCTAATAGAAATAGAGGGTGCAAAACAATATGCTTTTCCATAAATCTAAAAATAGATCAATTTGTAAAACAAAAGAACATATTTCCTAATTTGTAGTCCTTTAAAACCGCAAAGACACTTGAAAATGAATAAGAGAAGAACATTTCTTAAGAAATCGGGACTTTTGGTAGCGGCAAGTTCGCTACCGCTATCGGTATTTTCCATTCCCATAAAGAAGAAGAAATTAGGCGTGGCTTTGGTAGGTTTAGGGTACTATAGTACAGATTTGTTGGCACCTGCTTTACAATTAACGGAACATTGTGAACTAAAAGGAATTGTAACCGGCAGCCCGGAGAAAGTCCCGATATGGCAGCAAAAGTATGGTATTGAAGATCGCAATGTGTACAATTACGAGAACATGCATACCATTGCGGACAATGATGAGATAGACGTGGTGTATATTGTATTGCCCAACAAATTACATCTTCCCTTTGCCCTTATAGGGGCGAATGCAGGAAAGCATGTATGGTGCGAAAAACCAATGGCGACTACGGTATCGGAGTGCGAACAGATGATCGCGGTTTGCCGAAAGAATAAAGTACAACTAACAATTGGGTATCGTATGCAGCATGAACCGGTTACGCAAACCGTGATCGGTTGGAGAAAATCCAAGCCCTACGGCGCTATTAAAAGTATGTATGCCGAGGCTGGTTTTGTAAATAATGCGAATGACCCCAAGCATTGGAAAATTAACAAGGAATTGGGCGGCGGTGCTATGTTCGATATGGGCGTCTACCCGTTAAATGCTACTAGGTATGTGACCGGTTTAGAGCCAATAGCGGTGAGCGCAACGCAAGAAAATACGCGTTCCCATATTTTTGATGCAGATGAAACTACCTTTTTCAATTTAGAATTTCCGAACGGAATAACGGCAGAATGTAAAACAACTTTTGCTGAAAACATCAATACGTTGAAAGTTGATTGTGATGCAGGGTGGTATACCTTGAGTCCGTTTCAAGCGTATAGCGGAGTGCGGGGAGAAGCCAGTGATGGAACCATCCTAAAGCCTTTCAAGGGAAACGAGCAGGCAAAGCAAATGGATGATGATGCATTGGCAATCATAAATGACTCTGAAGACAATATACTTGTGCCGGGAATGGAAGGGTTGCATGATGTGAAAGTGGTCGAAGCTATTTTTGCCTCTGCCGCAAACGGTGGTAAACGTATAATTCTGTAAGCATGTCAAATATTGGTTTAATTATGGAAGAACGAAGTCGTGATATAGGCGATTTTTTAGTAGGAAGGTTGATTCCTTTTCGAAAAAAACGCATGATAGGTCCATTTATTTTCATAGATCATATGGGACCGACTCAACTTGGACCGGAACGATATATGGATGTTGATCAACACCCTCATATTGGCCTTGCTACACTTACCTACATGCTAGAAGGCGAACTAATGCATGCAGATAGTATAGGAACTGAACAACGAATTGCACCGGGTTCGGTAAATTGGATGGTGGCCGGGAAAGGCGTTTCACATACAGAACGAACCCCCAATGATTTGCGCAATGGACATCAATTTACCGCACATGGCTATCAGATTTGGGTGGCCTTACCGAAGGCTTTTGAAATGGTTCCACCTGAATTTCACCATATTGAAGCTGCGGCCTTGCCCAATTGGGCGGATGGTCCCGCTCATTTTAAATTAATTGCAGGGGAAGGTTTTGGGAAAAAGTCAAGTGTACCGACCCATTCACCACTTTTCATGGTGGAGGTTAAAACAACGGAAGCATACGAACTGGTAATAGATGATCAGTTAAAAGGAGAAATAGGTATCTGTATTGTTTCCGGGAGTATTGAGGCCTGCGGACAAACCATTGAAAAAGGAAATATTGTAGTATCAAAGGTCGAAGATACTTGTGACGTTCGTCTGGAAGCAAATACACATTTGCTATTGTTTGGGGGACAACCATTTCCCGAAGCGCGACATATTTATTGGAATTTCGTTTCTTCCGATCCTGAAAAGATTGAAGCGGCCAAGGTAGCATGGGCGGCGAAAACCTTTCCCATGATGAGCGATGATGACAGTTATGTGCCACTACCCTCGCACTAAACGCTCCCACATTTTATCTGGTCCCAGGCGAAAACTACCAACAAAATCAAAATTGCATTCTTCTGGGGATAAGATAGAGAGAAATATAGTTTCGTCTTTTGCGCGATATAGATGATATGTTTTACCCGTAATTGGTTCAAAACTATACTTTGCGCCATAGACCAAGTTATTGTATTCAAATTGCTCCATCATTTCTTGGTATTGCAATTGAATAGCCTCATACCGTGCTTTGAATTCATTGTTTGCAGATACGATATTGGTGTTTTTCCATGTGGTAACATCCGGGGGCACTATTTTAGGAGCTGCAACCCCGGAGGCGTATGGTAACAAACTACCATTGTAAGTTTGGGTTTCGGCATCGAATACGACGGAATCTGGTTTTTTTTCTTTCTTCATAGAATACAAATTTAAACAATAAGGCATAAGTACCTGTCGAAAAACAGTGCATTATTTTGTTGCATCAGCGACTATGGTTATCTTCAAAGGGTGGTCGGGAAAATTAAAATACAATGAAGCATAGTTTAGTTTGTTGGGCGTTCGGAATGCTATTCTTTTTTGCCTCCTGTGCCACAGAACAAGAGCGGTTTCGATGGGAGGAAATGGAGGTGACGGTTTCTGCTTTTAATTCAGTGGCTTCCCAGACTGACGGTTCACCAGCAATAGCCGCGTGGGGGGATACCCTCATACCGGGTATGAGATGTGTTGCGGTATCGAGAGATTTAGTTGCTTTAGGCTTGGGTCACAATGTCCACATTAAGATAGAAGGGGCCGATCAGGTGTATTTGGTTAAAGATAAAATGCACCACCGTTGGAAGAAACGGGTAGACCTTTATATGGGCACCGATGTGGACAAGGCACGTGAATGGGGTAAAAAGAAGTTGAAAATCAGATACCGTGTTGCGAATGATAGTCTTGCTGAAACGGGGAAGTAAAAATCAGATAAAGCTGAACCCGTCACTACTAAGTTATTGGTGACGGCTTGTGGGTCAACTGTTCATTTTAATCGGGAGCAATGACACAAGTTTATAAAACACACACCCAAAGAATGAAATTAAAACACTTTGCAATTATTATAGTAACCGTTTTGTGTTCTTGCACAGGAGCCAAAAGAATTGTTAACAAACCTATTGTTTTTAATGAAGAGCGAAAACAATTAACGCGAGAGTATATCAGTGACCACTATGATATGAAGACTGAATCTGTCACCATTGTTCCTAAAATGATTGTACTACACTGGACGGTCATCCCTACCTTCGAAAATTCGTTCGAAGCTTTTAAAGAAGCGCGATTACCAAGTTGGCGCCCTGATATAAAAAACGCAAGTGCCTTGAACGTATCGGCTCATTTTCTAGTAGACCGGGACGGAACTATTTATAGTTTAATGCCCGAAACTACGATGGGCAGGCATGTTATAGGTCTTAACTATTGTTCTATTGGTGTAGAGAATGTAGGCGGTGCTGATGAAAACCCCTTAACAACAGCCCAACTAAAGTCAAATATTTGGCTCGTAAAGTACCTTGCAAAGAAATATGATATTGAATATCTTATTGGTCATTATGAATACCCTAATTTTGAAGGGCATCCATTGTGGTTGGAACAAGATGACGGTTACCGAACCACTAAGAAAGATCCAGGGCCCGATTTCATGAAAAAAGTACGAGAAGCCACTACCAAGTTCAATTTCAAACCAATCCCTGTCAAACCTGTATCACATGAGAATTAAATTACTGTTTTTACTGTTGCCCTTTTGTTGTATGACCGTTTTATCGCAGCAAAAAAACCTTACCTCGGCACTGTATGAAACTTACGATGATTACAAGGAAGCGTCCTTGAACAAGCGACGTATCAAACACCACGAATTGCAAGACTTACTAACGGAATATCGGAAAAACCCAAGGTTTACGGTAAAGACGGTTGGACAATCCATCGAAGGGCGTGACTTAAATTTAATCAGTATCGGTAAGGGAAAAACCCATGTATTCTTATGGTCACAGATGCACGGTAACGAGCCTACCGCCACCCAAGCCATTTTCGATATATTCAATTTTTTGGATAGCGCCGATTTTAAAGAGGAAAAGAAGGCTATCCTTAGCAATTTGACCCTGCATTTTCTCCCGATGTTAAATCCAGATGGGGCAGAGGTCTACCAACGTAGAAACCGATTGGGTATCGATATTAATCGCGATGCGTTGCGCTTGCAATCTCCAGAAGGACGAACGTTGAAAAGAGTGCGTGACAGCCTAGAGGCAGATTTCGGATTCAATTTGCACGATCAAAGTACCTATTACAATGCCGAACGTACCGATAAACCTGCCACGATATCCTATTTGGCACCTGCCTATAATTATGAAAAAGAAATCAATGATGTACGGGGCAATGCAATGAAGGTAATCGCCTTTATGAATGGGATTATACAACAATACGCACCCGGTCAGGTAGGGAAGTATAATGATGATTTTGAACCGAGGGCATTTGGTGATAATATTCAAAAATGGGGCACAAGTACCATATTAATAGAATCGGGTGGTTATTCAAACGATGTTGAGAAACAAGAAATACGAAAGCTGAACTATGTTTCTATCCTTGCAGCCATTTATACGATTGCCAAAGGAAATTACACTGATATTTCTTTGGATGATTATTGGAACATACCCGAAAACGACCGAAAACTATTTGACCTTAAAATCACGAATGCAACCTATAAAATTTTTGATAGGCCCTATATACTTGACATTGGTATGAATCGGCTAGAAGTGAATCGTCAGGATTTCAATAGTTTTTGGTATAGTAGTCGTGTTATAGATCAAGGTGATCTATCTACCTATTTTGGGTATGAAACATTTGATGCAACAGGGTATACCATTCGAGAGGGAAGAGTAGCGCCAGAAACTATAAAGGGTCCCGCACAGCTAAATCAGGTTAACGCTATGGAATTGTTGAAAAAGGGATACACCTATCTTCGTTGTACAAACATACCCAAAGACTGGGATTCTTCACCACTACCAATTCATTTAATAGGAAAAGCTTTTAAAACCCCTGAGTTTCTCTTGGAAGTGGGCGTGAACCCAACCTTTTTGTTAGAAAGAGCCGGAGTAGTAGAGTTTGCGGTTATCAATGGTTTTTTGATAAACCTTATGGACGAGCAAGGAGGCAAGCAATTTTCATTCAAAAACGGAATGCTTTATCGGTAAAGCATTCCGTAACATTTTTTTTATTTAAAACGACCTTGACACGCATGCTAGAAAGCAAATTGGCTGCTTACATACTCCATATGGCCCAATATAAAGATCAATAGGGCAAAAATGGTCACCATAATTCCTGAGAATAAGCACAAAACGGCATATTTATAGGAATTAGATAAGTTCCCTACCGCACTTTCCTTGATAATCATGTTTACAGTTTTCATACATTCTATACTTTAGTTTGTGTTTACCAGGCTAAATTAGGCTAGAACCGTGTGGGCTTTATCGCTGTCAAACGTGAAAATGAACCCCCTGAAAATAGGGGTTATTCAAGAATTTTAAGCTTCGCGCCCTTTACCCACGTTTTATCTTCATCTCCATAGTACAAGTAAGCCGTACTTGCAGGTGCCGTGTAGTCACCGGCAATATCAGCTTTAAGATCTAAGTTGATTTTTATGACTTCCCGAGGTCCCATTTCTCGCCAATATAGCACCAAATAGTTATCAAAAAGTTCGTAATAGGCGACCTTTTTTTCATCGATCAATTCTTTTAATTGCCAGGTCTGTAAGGATGCCCCGGCCGGAATTCCAATGATTGCCGTTGGCATAGAAAGACCGGAATCTTTGAGGTTTCGTAGGGAAACGTTCATACGTACCACTTCGGCCACCTTATAGTTCGCAGGGCTAATATGGGTAAGCAACTGAATTTTACAGAGTGGCGAAGCGTCCGGCAAATCACTATCCCAACGAACATTTAAACTATATGGAAAACGAACCTCTGGGTTGGTGAATCGTACATCAATACGTTGAGAGCCATTTTTGATGTATTTTGCTAGACTATCGATACGGATGGTACCTTTTTCATTCAGTTTGATTTTCTGATGTACCACTTTACCGTTGATAGTTAATTGTATTCCATCGTTTTTTGATATTATTTTCTTCTGCTGTTTGTCTGCATATGAGATCAATACCTTTAGTACCATAGCGGTTGACTGGGTAGATCCGAACCGGCCGTATCTACGTGATTTAAGCAAGTATTCTACTCCATTTTTAATTATAAGCTCGTTTGCCTCGTAGTCCTTTAGTAAGGCCAACATAGTGAACGCTACCGTCTCATAGTTTTTTGAATTCCCATAGGATCGTGTAATAGTATTTTTAACCGGTAGGTTTGCGAAACCGTAGTCTTTGATATTGGTTTTGAGAAAGTTAGTAGAGACTTTAAAGTTACCCATATTGTTTAAATTAGCGCTTGATAAAGCACTCAATGCCAGTTTATAAGTATCTAGACTTTCGATGGCATTTGCGAACGCGGTTTGGTACTCCTTTTCAATTTTGGCATTTGAATTCGTTTCTGAAAGCGCATAAACAATGTAGGCGTTGTTCACATCATAGGGAGCTGCCGCGAAACCATACCTGCCCTTGTTTTGAAGAAACCCGCCCTTGCCATCTTTTCTGCTTTCCAACCATCTGACCGTACGCTGCACCATTTTTTGGTCTACTCCCGGATATACGTCCGACATTTCTTTAAACTGTAAGAGCCCATAGGCAGATAAGGCTTCATGCGGGGGCGCGTGGCCATACCACTCGAACCCATTTTCCGAGGTTTCATAGGCTACGAGTCTGCGGTAGCCGTCGGCAATGTATTTGAGTGCCTTTTTTTCAATTTTTCGTTTCACATTCCCTCTTTTTCTTAGGTATTTCAATACAAGAACATTTGGGTATGTGGTAGAAGATACCTGTTCAAAACATCCATACGGCTGTCGGATCATAGATGCCACACCGTTCATTACTTCACCAACTATATCGGTATAAACTATGAAATCTGCCGTCAATGTATTTGGGATACTATTGTTTACCTCAAATTCGAAGTTTGCTGATTTTGTACCTGATATGGTAGTTGCTGTTGGGAAATGGGACGATACCACGGTAACCTTTTTTTGTATTAAATCTTGGTGATTTTCAGACTTTATATGCGCTCTTATTTTTAAATCAACTCCTTGCTGCATCACTAGTACCCTAACTTTTTTATGAAGAGTAGTTCCGGGGGGGATGACAATGTTTTTGTCAACAACATTGGCTAATTGCAGTTGTTTCGGAAGTGTTAGGTCTAAAGTGGTAAATAGTGTTTTTTCAGTTTCATTTGTAATGCTAAGGGGCAGGTCGACAATATCATTAATGGTCATATAGTTCGGAGCTTTAAAATCGAGCGCTAGCATTTTTTTTGTGGCATATTCCTTTTCCGCTCGCCCTAAAAGCCCATTGTATGCAATGCCCTCTGCCGTAATTTTAAAAGAGGTTACCGCGTCTGAATTGTAAAATTCCAAGTGGGCCTTCCCGTTTTCGTCTGTTTGTACTACTGGGTTCCAATAAATGGTGGGCCGAAAATCGGAGCGTTCCAATGGTAATTTCGTCCCTTCGTACCTAGGGATGTAAAATTTTCCCGTTCTATCGAAAGAATTTGCGCCAACGGGATAAAAGTTTGCGGCAGTATAAGTTTTTGTCTTCCTGTTGTTCAAAATTTTCTTTCCATACTGATTATAATACCGGTTATTGGTAGAAATTAAGACGACGCCATTCGAACCCCTACTGCCGTATAAAGTGGTAGCTGCAAGCCCTTTCAAAACAGATATTGAATTAATATTGTCGGTACTCAAATTCGTTTGACCATTTGTCTCAAAGGGAATACCATCTACAACGAATAATGGTTGACTATTACCCGTAATAGAAGAAAGGCCCCGAACGACAACATTGCTAGCTGCTCCTTGTGCACCGTTCGCTGTTGTAATTTGGACACCGGCCACCCTACCTTGCAAGGTTCTGGCAGCATTGGTTTCCCCCGTTAATTCATTTTGGGAAAGATACACGACACTACCGGTCGCATTTGCCTTAGTGGTTGTACCATATCCGGTCACAATTACCTCATCAAGTGATTGCGCATCTTCTGTTAAAGATATATTTGCCCGAGCCTCTTTTTTGATTGTTTTTTGCAACGGTTTTTCAACCCCAAAAAAGTCTTTAGGAGTGGTAGGGTTCGGTACTCCCTTCTTATTTTCAATAGAACTTGAAAACCCGGAACTCGGCTTTCTAGTACGAATATATAATGGGTCGTTGGTATCGGTATAGGCGACTAGGGTCAACCGATTGCTACCAGATTGTTTGAAAGAGAATTTTCCAGTTTCATCGGTTTCGAAAGTGAGTACTCTTTTAGAGCTATTATCAAACAGTAGTAAATGCGCTTTTTTTGGATTCCCCTCTAAATCAACAATAATACCCTTTTGAACTGCCAACTGTTCCGGTTGAAAGGAGGCATTAAAGAGTGACACCTTATTTTTTACTATATAGTACCGCCAACCATGGGTGAGCATTACATAATCTAATGCCTTTTTTGCTTTTGGTTCTTTTGTGTCAAAATAAAAGGTAGGTTCGTGAACGGTACCCCTTAGTTCGGAAGACAATAGCAAATACGAATGTATATTATCTTGTTTGTCATCTGCAAAAGAGAGTAATTTGTTATCGGCTACGGCTATGGCCAAATTGGCGGAAATAGGAGCCCCATTTTCGTCTTTAGTAGTAATTCCCAGGGCCACTTTTTCCCGTGTATCGTACATCTCTTTTTTAAGATCTATCTTGATGTGCATTTGTTTATGGGGGTTTATGAAGACGAGTCTTTCGGCCAAGATTGCCTTGGTGGTGTCTCGAATGGTAAACTTGGTAATTCCTATCGGGAATTTACCGGTATCTATTGAGAGGGTTTTTTGATTATCTTTTATAGACATGCTGGCTAATGTACCAGCACTATTTGAAATCGTTAATACTAGACTCTTTTTGAAGCTTGAGAAGAGGGAGAGCGCTACTTTTTCTTTTTGTTGTTGAATGGAAAATTTCACCCCGGTATGTTGCACAGTTGGTAACAGAATTTTGTTTTTGGATACAAAAGGTTCGGTAATTTGAGCATAATATTCTGTGTCAGCGGTTGGAAGGAATTCAAAACTGCCCATCCCATCATGATAACTTTTAAATGTGGCTACTTCCACTCCTTGCTTGGTGAAAATAATGCCCGCTATGTCGGCAGGTTTTCCAAATTCGTTGATAGCTTTGAATGCAACTGTGTTTGTAGTTCCCGCTATTAATTGCCCACTTTCCGGAAAAAATTGTAGATCTATATTCTCAAAGAGAATAGGGATGCTACGCGAAATAGATTCGGTACTGCCTTTAAAGTTGATCATGATATTCAAAAGGGCATCACGACTTGTCAACGTATCGGGCAATACAAATCTGGGGTTTGCTTTTCCCTGATCATCTGTACGTAGGGTACTGCTTATGTACCGTTTCCCTTGGATCATGGCCGCTATATGTATCTCAATATTTTTTAAGGGTTGGTTTTTCAGGTCTTTTACTTCAAAATTAGCCACTACCTCGGAGGCGGATCCATATGCTTCCTTCTCGAACTCTAGATTCATAAGAAGTTTGGGTTGCACTATTTTTTGTACGGTTATTTCTTTCGTGAAAAAATGATTTTCTCCATAGTTTCGCACCCAATTGGTATACACCTTAAGGGTATAGAGGCCACCGACCCAATCTTTTTTAATCTCAAAATCCCCATGTGTATGTCCGTTGCGAACTGCTAATCTGATAGTTTTGACAACTGAACCTTTGGGTGATATCAAATCGGCATATACCATTTCACTCATGAAAGAGATTGAATTGGCACTGTTTACGACATATGCCTTGAACCAAATGGTCTCCCCAGGAAAATATAAAGGGCGATCAGTTTGTACATAGATGCGTTCTACAAGATCTATTTTAGTAGTATCGTTTTTAAAAGACACAAGAAACAGACCTAGGAGCAGCAAGAATATTGTTTTACGTATGTTGGTGGTGGTGATTCTCATCGGTTTATATTTTTAGAAATATTTTTAGCCCCACTTCGCTTAGTATTGGAGAATTAAAGAAGTGAATACCTTGACTAGATGTTTGATCGTAGAGCGTACTGTAAGGGGCTGCACCATCAAATTTTGATAAGGTGAGTAAATTGGTTCCGTAAACCTCAAATTTCAATTGCCGGAAAAAAGCACCCTCATTTGGTTCCGTTAGGTTGTATGAAAGGGCTATCGATTTGAGGTTTAAATAGTCGCCTTCTTCAATTGCCTCTTCAGCAATGCCTCCAAATCCATAGCGAACAAAACGATTTCCCCCCAATCCATTTTCTGGATTCGCGAAATCTACCATGGTAGTGTTCGTATTTCCTTGCGGATTGACCCCTTCAAATGTGAACCCTCTAATAGCTCGCTGTTCAGCAGATTGTACTGAGGTACCATAATAGTTAAGGGTCTGCTGTGTGCCGTTCCAAATTGCACCTCCCTTTTGGTAATCGATTACAAAATCAAAAGCGAATTTCCCCCTACTTAAGGTTCCTGAAAACCCAAGGTTGAAATCGGGAGTAGGATCTCCGATTACCTGTAATTCATCTGCTACGAGCGGAAAACCTTCTGCATCGATTCGAATAGTTCCTTTATCGTCTCGCGCATAGGCTGTGCCAACCAAAACACCGGCAGACTTTCCCTGAATAAGATTTTTTGAAATATTGGAAAATCCGGCAATGGGTATGCGGGATGCAGGGGATAGGAGCGTTAATACCTTTGTTCTGTTTTTGGAAAAAATGAGGTCACCCTTAAAGTTTACTTTTTCACTATTGTATAAATTGGTTTGAAGGCTTATCTCGATACCATCATCTTGAATATCGGCGCTATTGCGAAGTTGAAACTGGTTGCTTTCCCAAACAGGAAAAACACTTCCCTTTGTTCGGTTCTGAAAATAGGTAGCATTGAAATCCCAATTTTCATTGAATAGGTTGAAGCCCCAGTCCATTCCCACTTCATAGCTTCTTTTTTGTTCGAGGGCAACCTCTCCGGAAACGAACAAGTCGTTATTTGTGGTATAGCCTAAACTCTGTTCTGCACTTATTAACAGACTATTATGACTCTGATTGGGGTAGTAAAGCGGTAAATAGTTTACATCGGTTCCATAACTAACAGATAGTTTAAGTTTGGTGAAGGCATCTGAATACCAGTTTTTCGCAAAGGAATAGGAAATCTGCACCTTTGGTAAAAACCAATTGGATTCCTGTATGTCCGAACTAAAGGAATTATTGATCAATGCAAGTCTTAACTTATTTTTGATAAGGCCCATGTCAATTCTGTTAAACCAACGGAACGTTGTTCTTCTCAAATTACGAACTGCTAATTTTTCTTGTCGTGGATTCTCAAAAGTACCAGCATCGAAACGGGTACCCTCGACAAAACGATATGCGAGGTTTTGATGATCATAAAACAGAGAAGAATTAAAATCAAGCGCAATACTGTTAATATAGGGCGACCATTTTAAAATAATGTTGGCATCAAAGGCATCTTTCTTAAAATCTTTGTTGCTGGCATATCCCTCTAAGAATCCCACGGTGCCCCTGTAAACCCCAAATTGTTCTTGTTCCTTACTTTTGGTAAAACTGAAATTGCTTTTTAATTCAAAGTTATCAGTTAGTCTAAACCTATTTTTAATTGCGGCCACTAGCTGCTCTTTTATGAGCCTATTCCGGTTGTTGCTGAGTAGCCAAAATGGATTGTTGAAGTTCGAACTACTAAAACTACGCTGTGTTCGATTTGCTAAAAAAGAGCCTTGTTGGTTTTCAAAACTTACAGGTGCCACCAACGTATTGAATAAAATGCTGTTATTAAAACCGTTGATGTTGGGTTGGTTTTCTTCTAATTTGCTATGTTTTAATAAAATGTCCCACTCTATATTATATCCTTGTTCCCTTCTATAATTAAATCCAGATTTGGATTGTTTGCTGCGTTCTTTGCCATATAAGTCGTTATAAGTAGTATGCTCATGATCAAGTTCAAAAAAATGATCATTGGTCAGCATATTAAAAAACAACCTATTCGTAGTCCGCACTGCGGTTCTGAAAATGGAATTGTCATAGCTATTTGCTGATTTTCCGTTTCCCGTTTCTTTTGGTACTAGCTTGCCGTTGGTGTCGTAGGGGTAACTAATACCGTCAAACTCCAAGGTGATTAGTCGAGGACCATACGAGTAGGGAGTATCCGTTTCAGGGCCTAAATAAGTATTTTCACCATTTATGGGAGCCCCTTGTGAAAAGACTTGTTGGGTTCTTGGGAGGTTACGGGTTCTTACAAACTGAGCGCTTGTGAAAGAAGAGAGACCCACTTCAAAAAAAATATCTTCATCTAGATAGTCGAGTACTACCTGATTCCCACTGATACGGATGTCTTTCAAACGATACGGATTGAAATAACTTTTGCCCTGGTATACCTTTGCACTTTCTTCAATACTGGGTACTTGAAGAAAAACGGGCATTTTTTTGCGTACCGAATCTTGATAGGCTCTGTTTAGAATTGGGGCAACAGCCACTTGCCTTACAATATTAGAGGTTTGTGCTGCCCCAAACATCGATGCGGTAACTATGACTTCACGAGTAGCAAAGCCAATATAGGCAAATACTAGGGTGTCACCTACTTCACATCCTAAGCGATAGTACCCATCAAAATCTGTCTGAGTTCCGTTGCTTTTTCCTTTTATGGTGATATTAACTCCTGGTAAAGGGCCAGTATCGTCTTCTATTATACCGGTTACGACACCGGTTTGTGCTAACAGACTATTTGCGAGTAAAAAAAGAAAAACGCAAAGGTTTTTTCGTAGTGCTATGATTGGTCGTTTCATTAGGTGGTGGTCGTTTATAAAAACGAAACTACCTGCATGAATCAACAATCACAATGTCTTTTTAGGGAAATGGTAGTTTCAGTGAGTGAAGCGACCATTGCCAAGGAGACAAAACTAGAATAGCTAAAAACTTAATAACCAAATCGAATACTGGTCTGAGGGCCATAGGCCAATAAAATGGCAAGCATGGTCATCAGCATCACGAAGATGGTGGTAAATAATAATAGAGTAGTGGCTTTGTACCAGTTGGGCATGCCATTTAATGAACTGTTTCGAACAATAAGGTTGAATACATCCATGATTTCTGCATTTTTACGCTCGTATTTACACGAACTAGATTAAACATCATCATAGTCTTTAGGATGTAGGTGGTCAATTTTAAGATAGGGTTCTCATATGTAAAACAATTACCATTCCAAAAACCCTACTCATGATCTACGCTAAATGAAAAAAGGAGGGCGAGCGGCCCTCCTTTTCCCTTATGCAATATTTGATTCTAGTTATAGGCTTTCAGCATCTAAAAGTGCAAAGAATTTATCCAAATTTGGAATAATTACAATTCTTGTACGACGGTTTTTTGCTCTATTTTCTTTACTATCGTTTTCCGCAAGAGGCACATAACTACTTCTTCCGGCCGCTATCATTTTGGAAGGGTCAACACTGTATTTGTCTTGCAAGGTTCGTACGATAGAAGTAGCACGCTTCACGCTCAAATCCCAATTATCTTGAAACAATGCCGTGCTAATCGTTCTTGAATCGGTATGGCCTTCAACCATTACTTCCATGCTTGGTTCCGAATTGATTACCTCTGCAAGTTTTGCCAAAATCGTATTGGCCTTGCTACTTACCTTGTAACTACCGCTATTGAATAACAACTTGTCAGAAATATTGATCATCACAACGGTCTTTTCGATATCAACATTGATATCATCTTCCTCGTCAGCAATCGACTTTTTAAGATGATAAGACACCGCTAAGTTCATAGAATCCTGAAGTGTTTTGGCCTCGGCCAATTTAGCTGGATCAACCTTTGACAAGGTAGATCTCATTTTTGCTTTTGTATTGTTGCTCATCACGGCAACATCATCTACGGAGCTATACTGCGTATCATTGATTTCTTTTAAGGAGTTGATTTTATCGTTGTACTCCGCAACGCGTGCTTCGATTTTAGAAACTTTTGATTCCAATTCTTCTTTTTCCACCTGTGTCTTCATCAGGATGTTATTGGTTTCAAGTAAATTGGTTTCCAAGGCGGTATATTTCTTTTTTGATACACAAGAAGCCAATACGACTACGGATAAGGCACTTATAAAAATTGATTTTCTCATTTTGTATGCGTTTAATTTAATGATTTCTGTAACCATATACGTGGCAAACGCAGGAAAGGATGTTTTCGATTAAAATACTTGTTGAACGGTCATTTGATGTAATGGTAAATAGAAAATTAAAATCACGGCAAAAAAAAAGAGCCTTCATGTAAGGCTCTTTATACGGCATACCGTTCGTTTTGCTATTCACAGCCACCGGTAAACCCGTTGGCGTTGAACTTAGTTTGCACGCCTCCTTGGCGACTACCATCTTTTACTTGTATGGCAAGGTTGTTTTCACCACTGCCATCCCTTTTAGGGCTACAGTATTCGAACAAATAAAAACTATTCGCCTGTTGAGAAACCCGGAAGGAAATATCGTTGAAAGTGGTTTCCAGCTCTTCTTTATTTCCCGCAAATACACTAAATGTTTTTCCCAGGTCTGTTAATATCTGGGTATCGATTTCACTCCCCAGGCCAATAGTAAAAAATGAAATATTAGGATTTGCATTATCCACCTTTTGTTGGGCGGCTTCTCGGGTAAATCTTGAGGCCTGATCGGTCCCGTCTGTAAAAATCACCACCGATGCCGCTGCAATTTTCCCTCCTTGTGAACTAGCGCTCAATAGTTCTGTAGCTCGATCCGTAGATTTAATGACCGCGCCATATAAATCGGTAGAAGGGTCGTTGCTGATATCAGTTGTAATACCATCTATGGCACCCAAAAGATCATCTTTATTTGGGGTTAAATCGTTGAGTAAGTGCAGTTCATTCTCCCCATCGAACCAGTAAATGGCCATTTGAAAGGCTTCCGATGTCGTTGAGGGCATTACATTGTTGATAAAACTGGCCGAAGCCGTTTTTAGTTCTTCCAAGCTGCTGCTCAATACACTGTTGCTCAAATCTAACACCAATAAAGTGTTATTGGCAAAAATCTGTGAATTGGGTGAAATACGCGCGAACGACTCTGAGGTAGAAATAGTATTAAAACAGTCGTCGTTTCTTCCTTGTTCATAGATGGTAAATTGGTCAGCAGTTAAACCGGGTACCGGGTTTTCGTCACTATCCGAAACCTTAAAGAAAATAGAAACTTTACCTGGCAATGTCACGAATTGATCTTGGATCGATAATATGAGGTCGCTTTCGGGAAAGTTAAGACAATCATCCACAGGGATTCCTTGGCCCAGCCCTTCGTTTCCGGTATTGAGTCCAAAGTTCACATCATCATCGGCATTTCCGCAGGAAAATACCAAAGTCATGGTACAAAAAAGGACTAGTAGTTTGGAATGTACTTTCATTTTCAACATTTTTGGGTTCACCTAGCAGAACGATGCAAATCCCAATAAAGTATAGGGAAATGGAAAATCTACCTTCGTTTAACAATCCGTTAACTTTTGCTTGGCTACATTACATATCTATTTTTAATACCTTACAGAAGTTTTACTGATTTCTAACAAAACAACACTCTATGCCAACGTATCAATTAAAAGTTAACGGAAAAGAAACGACCGTTGAGGCGAGCGAGGATAGCCCAGTTCTTTGGGTGCTTCGAGACCACCTTGATTTGGTCGGGACAAAATTTGGTTGTGGTATTGCCCAATGTGGTGCATGCACAATTCATCTAGACGGCTCCGCTGTTCGCAGTTGCTCGCTCACTATGGCTTCTGTAGAAGGCAAATCGATTACCACTATAGAAGGCCTCTCAGAAGATGGTTCCCATCCTGTGCAAGAAGCTTGGAAAGAAGTAGATGTGCCGCAATGTGGGTATTGTCAAGCCGGTCAGATAATGACGGCATCTGCTTTTTTAGAACAAAACCCGAACCCGAGTTCTGAGGAAATCAAAACGGCCATGCACGGAAACATCTGTCGTTGCGCATCCTATACAAGAATTCATAAAGCGGTTGCCAAGGCTGCGGAAAACATGGGCTAAAAGCCAATATGTACATTACTCCTACTGTATAGGGGTCCATCAATTTAATTAGAACACTATGTCTACTACGGAAAATAAAACAATAGCTTTTAATAGAAGATCATTTTTAAAAACATCTTCTTTGGCAAGCGGCGGATTGCTCATCGGTTTCAATCTTTTTCAGGCTTGTAAGCCAGAGGTTGTAAAAGAAGCGGCAGTTGATCTCGCGAAACTCGATTACAAGGATTTTAATGCTTTTATTAAGATTGCCAAGAATGGTGCAGTGACTATTTTCTCTCCAAATCCCGAAATAGGGCAAGGAGTGAAGACTTCTATGCCAATGATCATTGCCGAGGAATTGGAAGTGCCATGGGAAATGGTACATGTAGAACAAGGTATTTTAGATACCGAACACTATACCCGTCAACTGGCCGGTGGAAGCCAGTCTATACGCCATGGATGGGATGCTTTGCGACAAACGGGGGCCACTGCGCGTCAAATGTTGGTAAACGCTGCGGCAGCTCAATGGGGCGTTGAAGCTTCTGAATGTACCGTCAAAGAAGGAGTTGTGACCAATGCAAAAGGAGAAACAATCGGGTATGGCGATCTTGTAGAGGCCGCGGCCCAATTAGAAGTGCCGGAAGAAGTCACCTTGAAAGAACCAAAAGATTATACGATTATCGGTACGGATCGGGTCAATGTTGATATCGACGAAATTGTTACTGGGAAACCTATGTTCGGACTGGATTATAAGGCAGACGGGATGGTGTATGCATCCGTTTTGAGACCCCCGGCCTTTGGTCAAAAATTGGATTCATTCGATGCCACGGAAGCCAAAGCGGTTCCGGGAGTTATCGATGTGATCCGAATCGGAGAAAAAGCGAATGCGCTATTAAATCAGGAAGCAAAGAATTGGACAGCCATCTTAAGCAGCAGCGATAAAGTAGTAGTGGTTGCCGAGGATACTTGGTCCGCTATTAAGGGTAAAAAGGCGTTAAAAACTACTTGGATAGATGATTCACCTTTGGAGAGTACCGAAATGCAGGATGAAAAACTGATGGGTCTTTTGAATGGGAAGACGTTTACGAACCTCCGAAAAGATGGGGATGTACAAAAAGCCTTTGCGCAAGCAGATAAGGTCTTGGAACGTACCTATGAGTCTCCTTTCTTACCGCATAACTGTATGGAGCCGATGAATTTCTTTGCGAATGTTACGGCCGACAAGATTCATTTAGTGGGCCCTGTGCAGACCCCCGAGTTTGCTGCTATGGGAGTAGCGGACATGTTGGGGCGCGATGTAAAAGAGGTGCATTTGGAAATGACACGTATGGGAGGTGGTTTTGGAAGAAGACTATATGGTGATTTTGTATACGAAGCGGCAGAAATTTCGAATGCGCTCAAGAAGCCAGTAAAGGTTGTTTCTACACGGGAGGATGATATGACGACAGGAGTATACCGCCCGGCGATAAAATACCGTATCAAAGCATCGGTTAAAGATGGTGCAATTACAGGGTATCACTTAAAGGAAGCGGCGATCAATAGCAATATGTATGGGTTGATTCCCAATTTTTTCCCTGCTGCCGCCATTGATAACTACCAAGTAGACGTAGCGAATTATAGCAGTAATATTACCACTGGCGCTTGGCGTGCACCCTACACGAATTTCTTGGCTTATGCCGAACAAAGCTTTTTTGATGAATTGGCCGAGATGATGGAGGTAGATAAAATACAAATGCGTCTGGACCTTTTGGAAAAGGCCAAAGGGCATAATGATGAGCGAATTCAATATTCTCCGGAACGCATGCAAGAGGTCATCAAGATGGCCGTTACAAAGTCTGGCTGGGGCAAACAACCAGAGGGTGTTTACCAAGGTTTTGTATCGTACTACTGTCATAACTCACATGTGGCCGAAGTAGCTGACGTTCAAATAGAGGATGGCATGCCGGTAGTCAAAAAAGTTACCTGTGTCGTTGATTGTGGTATCGTGGTGAACCCCTTGGGAGCCAAGAACCAGGTAGAAGGAGGAGTTATAGATGGTATAGGTCATTCGATGTACGGGGATTTCGGATTTGAAGGAGGGAAGCCTACCGCTATGAACTATGATCGGTACCGATTGATTCGTATGAAGGAGGTGCCCGAAGTGGAAACACATTTCATTCAAAATGAGTTATCGCCGACCGGTTTGGGTGAACCTACATTGCCACCTGCGGGCGGTGCAGTTGCCAATGCACTAAAAGCTGCTACCGGAAAACGAATTTACAAACAACCTTTTATGGAAGATCCCGGGTTTTGGAAAACTGCTGAAAAACCAATTTTAGGATAAGGTAGCAGAGCGTTAAATTAAGAGTTTAGGAAAACCCCCGTATCGGAACTGTGTTTTGATGCGGGTTTTTTTTGCGTTTTTTTTGCCCCGCGAAAGCGGATGAAACGGTAAAAATACTTGAAGTTCCCATTGTACCATATTGCAAAGATAAAGGCTGTGTAAATGGTCCATTCAGGGAGCAAAGGCATGCTGTTTAGATATGTTTTTGCAACCAAAATACCCAAAGCCGTGATGGCAATCCCTAACGATATCCACGTTCTTTTATCCTTCCTATTTAAAATGATCAAGAAGATGATCATCATCCCCATAACCGGTTTTGCATGAAATAATATTGGAACCAACTGCGCATTTTCTATATCAAAAAAGAGCACAGCTGCACTCATGTACGCAGTAAGACATAAGGGGCATTTAGGGATTAAAATCAATAAAATTGTGGATAAAAAAGACATAGACCCATTGGCGCCCGACACCTTTGAGGGTGCTGCCAACTTCGTTTTACAACAGGCCGTTTTTGCAGTTTTCATGAAATGAGATTACCACTTTGATCGATAAGATACAAAAGGATAGCACTCATTCGCAAAAAAATGGCTTTTATTTTGCGGTAATATCAAAAAACCATCCGTTTTTACAAGATTTGCAAAATCACCGGAACCATTTCCTTTTATCGCCTCTGCGAGCAAGGTGCCGTTTGGTAAACTTTCCAAAGTAGCTTCTAAAAAATAGACTAGATCAGGGGCGAACCGTACATCGTTCTTTAGCTTTACATATAATGTTTCTTGCGGAAGGCTCAACGAGGTTTTTAGCCAAAATTGCAGGTACATATAAACACAAACAAACGAAGAAACCGGATTCCCGGGAAGTGCGAAAATCTTTTTATCAGATTTGGTGCTCCCGAACCAAAACGGTTTTCCGGGCCTTTGTTGTATTTTATGAAAGTGCTTTGCAACAGCCAGTGATTCTAAGACGTCGGGCAGATAGTCAAACTTGCCTTTGGAAACACCACCGGTAAAAACAAAAAGGTCATAGTGCAGTAGGGCTTCCGAAATAAGCTTTTGCATTACCTCTTTGTCATCTGGCAAATGTTGAAGATCCGCGGGTACTCCCCATTCTTTTAAAGTAGCTTGAATACCATAGATGTTCGACCGGCGTATCTGATGCAGTTTGGGTACATCGGATACAGGGACCAATTCATCACCTGTAGAAAATACAATGGTTTTCGGTAGTTTTCGAACCTTTAGTGAGGCTTTGCCCACTGCTGCGGCAATATTAATTTCTGCGCTCGACAAGCGTTTTCCCTTTGGGACAATAATAGTGCCCTGAGCCATGTCAATTCCTTTGAAATGTACGTTCTGTCGGTGGTTCAGATTAGGGAGATTTATGGAAGCTGTCGTGTCGGTAAGTGCTAAATCTTCGTATCGAATAACCGTGTCAACTCCTTTCGGCAAGATAGCACCGGTCATTACTTCAAAACAATTGCTATTTATTTGCAGAGTCATTTGCGGATCCCCGGCGGCGGCGGTTCCTTCTATGGGAAACATACGTTGGCCGGTTTCGAATTGTGAATACCGGATAGCAATACCATCCATGGTCACTCGATCAAAAGGGGGGAAGTCCCTATCGGCGGTCAAATCTTCTGCCAAATACGCTCCCACGCATTGTTCAAGTGGTTTTGATTCTATTGGGAAGTCTTCCTTGTGAGATTCGATTATTGCAAGGGCTCTTTCGTAGGGAATAAACGTATTTTCCATATTATCCACCTATGCTGCTCATGCTTTGTAATGCTTCCGATTTGTTTGTGCGCAGTGCCTCGGCCTCAAAACCGTCTTTGGGTTTTAAACGGACGATTTCCCGAAACTTATCTGCCAATTCTTCATTGGTAACCCCCGAACGCATATAGTCTCGAATATTGAATACCCCATCATCATAAAGGCAACTTTTAATGTCTCCTTTAGAGGAGATTCGCAGTCGGTTACACGTATTGCAGAAGCTTCTGGTAAAGGCGGCAATAACACCAATATTTCCTTTATAACCCGGTACATGCAGCAAACTAGCCGTGTCCCCATGGGTACTGGGCAGTTTTTCCATAGAAGGGTAGTGGGCCTTTAAATCGGCGTAGATATCGCGTGCGCTGTACATTTCCACATTTTCCTTATACCCACCGTTAAAGGGCATTTCTTCAATAAAACGAACATCAACGGGATGTTCTTTTGCCAAGGCTGCCAAGGGAATAATATCTTGGGTATTGATGCCTTTCATGATCACGGCATTTAGTTTTACCTTAAAGCCGTTGTTAACAAGCAGGTGAAATGTTTGCATCACCTTTTCAAAATCATTGCGCCTCGTAATCTTGTGAAAGCGTTCGGAGTCTAAAGAATCGATGCTCAAGTTTATTTTGGTAATTCCCAACGCCTTTAAACGAGTAATGTGTTTTTGTAGTAAAGTTCCGTTAGAAGTAATATGAATGGAATCATAGGCGGCTAACCCGGCCGTATTCTCCAATAATTGCATAAAGTCTTTTCTGAGAAATGGTTCTCCGCCCGTAAAACGAACTTTACGAAAACCCAAATCGCCTAGAACTGTTAGAAGTCGGGTAATTTCCTCGTAGCTTAGCAAATGCTTTTTTGGCTCATACGGAATTCCTTCCGCTGGCATGCAATAAAAACAGCGCAAGTTGCAACGGTCGGTAACGGCGATGCGAACATAATCGATTGTTCTTTTATACGAATCTTGCATTTACTTTGGTATCAGGGACCTTATTCAAGACCATCTGGCCTGTGTTTCGCTTAGAATAGTCAAGATAGCCATATTTTGGATATATTAGCTTTCTATAAGTTAAAAATCAAAATAGCTTTTCTAAAGGAATGAAGGAAATAAAGTCGATAATCCAATTATATAATACTTTAAAAGGGTCCGGAGAAAAGTGCGCCATCGCACAGGTTGTCCGCGTAGAGGAATCTTCCTATCGCCGTGAAGGGGCTCGAATGTTGGTGTTTGAGTCGGGCGTTTTCGAAGGGGGTATTAGCGGTGGTTGTCTTGAAGGAGATGCCTTGCAACGATCCCAAATCGCTATTTTGAAACAAAAACCTTCTATTGTTACCTACGATACCTCTAAGGAAAAGGAAATTGGGGTCGGTCTGGGATGCAACGGGATTATTGATGTACTGATTTCCCCTATCACGGAAGAAGCATCTTTAATGGCGATGCTACAAAAGTGTATTTCGGAACGCGGCGAACATGTAATTGCCACGGTAACCGCACTGCAAGGATTTGATAGCGTTCAACTGGGCCAGAGCTTTTACTATGATGCCAATGCTTCCACCTTAAATGACTGTCCGAATCAGAAATTGAGGGAATTTATACTGAAAAAGGTTTCCGAAGTACTTGGGAAGAACAAATCAAAAACGTACCATTTTCAGGAAGGGACAGAAACCGCTAGTATATTTATTGAATTGATTCCCCCACAATTTCACTTAGCGATCTATGGTGATAATTATGATGTGTATCCCTTGCTGGAAATGGCAAAGGTGCTCGATTGGGATGTAAGCCTAGTAGGGAACATACAAAAACTGAAAAAAGAAAAGTTGCAATCTGTTCAAGGTTTGTATCCTAAAGATGGTATCGATCGCCCCAAAATAGATCACCGTACCGCCATTCTCTTGATGGCCCATGATTTTAAGACCGATGCGGCCAATCTGCAGATACTTGTTAAAAGTGAGGCTCCCTACATTGCTTCTCTAGGGCCTCGCAAACGATTTGATAAAATGGTTCGAGAGTTTGAGGAAGCTGGAGTCGTTTTTTCTCAGGAGGAATTAAATCGAATTTTTGCACCTTGCGGACTTGAAATAGGCGCGAATACGCCCGAAGAAATTGCTGCCAGTATTTTCGGGGAAATTTTAAGCGTATTTTCTGGAAAACAAGGCGGTATGCTACGTTTTAAGGAAGGGCCCATTCATGAACGGGCCTAGTTTACGCCATCATCGAGATTCTCCAACCTCAAAAACCGATGGAATAAACGCTGAATTTCTTTACAATCCTAGGGCTTCACAAAGTTAATTTAATCCGTTAGGGCAGTTAGATCGTACACGAGGAGTTTAGTGCGTTTCAAGGAATCGGGAGATGGAAAAGTTAAGGTTTTTTGATCCAAATATTCAAGATTTGAGTTTCCGATAACGACTGCCTGATCTCCGTTGATACAAAAGGTCAATGGTACTTTCAAATCCTTATTATTACGATCTATTATTTCTACTGCAGTAATGGCATCTTGCCTTGAGTTTAACACCAACTTTCTAAAGTTATGAAGGCGTATTTCAAGCCCGTTTTGAATTGCGTATAAATTGCCCTTATAAAATTCGAGGCCATCAATACCTTGGGAATCCCCATTTATATCTGGTTTGTTTAAAAAAGTCTTTGTGGCAATATCAACGATACGTACACCTTTTGAAAAACTGGCAACGTACAATTTAGTGTTGTCTTCGGAAATAGCGATTCCGTTGGGAAATTCAATTTCTTCTGAACGCAAGAACAATTTCAAGGAATCTGCGTTCGGAGGAAGGGTATACACCGATGAATTAAATGAATCAGTAATATATAGCGTGCCGTCATCCGCAAGTATTAAATCATTCAACAAATGTGTATGTTGCTCGTCTTGCAGACTATACCGTTGTATAAGCTTCGATGATTCTAAATCATATGTAAACAGGGAAGTTAGAGAGTCGGGTATTGCGGCATAGGCGCCCAAAGCATGTACCACACCGCGTTCATCATCGACTAAAATACCTACTCCAGGGGAAAATCCCCCTTGGTTCGAACGAATGAAATCTTCTTGCCTTCCCGAAGCCTTATCTACCTTGATTATTTTGGATTTAGCAACACTGGTAAGGTAAAAGGCCTTGGTATTTTCGGAATAGGCAATGCCTTCGGGAACTAGTTCTTTGTCTTCTAGTTCATAATAGGTACGCTCCTTTTTTTTACAGGCGAGGACAATTACAAAAAAAAACAACCCTATAAACAACTTGTTCATTTAGCGCGGTTTAATAGAGCGATGCCCTAGTGATGACCCATTAAAAATAAGTAAATTCAATACGTTCGATCATTTTCCCTTGGTTAAAACCGAGTTAAAATTGAACAATGGGAATTAGGTTCATCAAATTTTAATAGAATGAACAACCTTAGTTTTCGTCCACATATGTATCAAACAACGATTTCCCGTTCATAGGCCAAAACTTGAATTCAGGAAGCGCATATTCATCTGTTAAAGTTGATTTGAACGTTTCAAAACTCGTTTCACTAAAATCGATCGTCATAAATTCGAAGGTGGCATCCGCAAGTTCTGGATTGCCAAAAATGAAGGCCCTTTTTGCGTTGTGAAATCCTCTTTTCACGGTTATTAAATGCCCTTTTTTAAGGGTTTTCATTAAAAAGGTAGCGTTTTCATAAGGAGTGCTAAGATCCATATCTCCTTGTATCAGTAAGATGGGAATACTGTGTTCTTTGTGTACCCTGAAATCGTTGGGAACTTTAGGAGCGGGGCAGATATCTCTTGTCGCTGTATAATGACTATTGATATCGCCCAACCACCGTGTTGCCGGCCGCTTATTGATTACTTCCTCACGCGCTTTTGAAATCCCAAGACTGTTGTTAAAGAGGGGATTGATCATTAGGGAACCGGAGTTGTACATGCGGCCGCTTGATAACACGGCAAGGTATCTAAAATCTCCATGGTACATTTCTGTGATGTATTTTGGCCAGGACGCTATCTCGGCACTGTACGATTTAACCCGCGGGTTGAGCTTGTTAAACCGTAGATCATCGGCACCAACAACGATTGTTTCATCTTGTCCATCATTGAAACCTTCCAGTACTACCGTCTGAGGTGTCTTTTCCAAGCGTTCTATAACGGCTTTGAATGCGGCTATTAATCCTATTTCTGGGAGGTCTTTGGCAATATTGGGATCTTCGAGTGCATATGCTTCTATCTTTTCAAGTACTTTCCAAATTCCTTGGGGGTCATCATAGTTATGATCTAGTGGTTCAATTCCAGAGAATAGCGCGCGATCAACGCGTGTAGGATAGCGTTGAATGTAGCCAAGTGCCCATTGGGATGCAAAGCTATTGCCCATTAGGGCTATTTTCTCTGTATCGAGATAAGATCGTACAGCTTCAATATCATCTACGAAATGCATAATATCGTACCCTTGAAGGTCCACACCACTATCCTTGTATCGTTTAATGGCCTCACTGTAAGCAGCTTTCCTATTCGCATTTCTAATGCTTAAATCAAAAGGGGTTTCCAAAGTGCCACCATTGTTCCATTTGTATTTAAATTCAGGGATTTGCATTCCGGGGGTATCGGAATTGCCCCTTTGATTAATTAAGATTACATCCCGGTTCTTATTTACAAAATTCAATTCATAGCGCCATGCTTCGGCCCTACGACCGTTGTAGAATACCTCTGTAGCATAGGGCTCTCCCGGCCCGGCCCCCAAGAAAACTACAGGCGCTAGGGTAGCGGTATCCTTTGCGGGAAATCTAAAAAAATGCAGTGGAATTTTTCTGCTGTTTGGGTCATTTCGATTTTCGGGTACGAATAACATATTTTCAGTACCACTAAAAGACCACTCATCATCTGATACGTGCACCGGTTGGGAAATAACAAATTGGTTTGGATGATCAACAGCAGTTTTATGTTGGTTCTGTTCACAAGAAACTAAGAAAATGACAAAACCGAAGAGTAGAATATTTTTCATATTCCAAAACTAGTATCTGTTTTAATACCAGTCTTGTAGAATTGAGACAACACAATTTGAGCATCATACTTTCCAAAAAAGAATATCGTCTACAATCTCGAGCTGCTCAAAAAGTTGTTTGGGTGTAAGGTCACATCTAGACTTTATTTGATGGTTAAAATCTGGTTGATCATAGTAATTACTTTCCAAGGCAATTTTGGAAAGGTGTTTTGTCTCTTGTTTCTTTTGAAAATTCAATAAGGCCTTTCTAAACTTAATTATGGAGGTATATTCTTCCATAGAATATCCCAGGTGTTTTTTAAACCTTCGCAATAAGGTTCGTCGGCTCATTCCTAGTTTATTCGAAAGCTCGGAAACTTTGATAGGAACTGAAGATGTTACCAGGTAGTCGATTGCCCTTAATACTTCTATTTCATTAAAAGGGTGGTATTTTTCTATGAAGAACGCATCCAATAAATCACGTTTTGTTTTCAAATTTTCCGCAGCATAAACGGCGTCCAGACATCGTTCAAAAGATATACCCAGCGCATGGAATTTGGAAAAGTGTTTTTCTAAATGATGAGACAAAGGAGCCTGTAAAAAATGATTGATTCCCCCAGGATGAAAAACAATGGCCACTCTGTTTAAAGGACCGTAAAATTCTACCTCCTGATATTTTTCTACCAGGCCTACCAATAGTTGTGAATAGCTACCGTTCTTTTGATAGTGTTGCTTTCTATACCGTCCTTCCGAACTGGTCACCGAGTCTTTGTATACACTAATGGTGGTGGTTATGTTTTGGTAAAAGGTTACCTTGGAATAAAAATCAAGGTCTTCTGAAGCATGCACATAATACCCCTTGATCCATTTTGTTAAAATGGGGTTCTTAGGACGAATAAATTTCACATGACCAATTTCCATTCTGGCATTTTCTTTATCGGGTCAATAGGGAATGTACCGTAATGACTTGTATACGTTAAACGCATGATTGCTTTTAAACGCGTCTTTCCCACAATATATTGGCTTCTCTTGATTTGTTAACCACCGCTGTTATGATGTTTATTGCGTTTTCAATTTCTTCCTCGGTTGTGTAAAGACCAATACTTAATCGTATGGAGGCATACGCCAGGCTATCCGGTACTCCCATGGCCACTAGTACGTGGGAAGGGGAGGTGGATGTGGAATTACAGGCCGAACCATTCGAAACCGCCAATTGTCCGCTTAAAGCACTTAAAAGATTTGCACCATCTACATACGGGAAAGAAATATGTACGGTATTGGGCAATCGTTGCTCGGTTAGGCTATTGGAAATCGCAAGGTCAATGGCCAAAAGACCATTTTCTAAACGCTCCCTGAGTGCCTGTATTCGTTTTGTTTCCGATGTAAGGTTCTGATAGGCCAATTCAATGGCCTTTGCCAAACCAACGATGAATGGCGTATTAATCGTTCCGCCCCGTTGTCCCTTTTGTTGACCGCCTCCTTGAAGTAAACTGGGTAGTGCCTCGTAGTTTCCATTCTCTTTGCAATAAACCAGGCCAATACCTTTAGGACCATATACCTTATGGCCTGAGAAACAAGCAAAATCCACTAATGTTAAAATGGGAGTGAGGTCTATTTTGCCAAGCGCTTGGGTAGTGTCCGAAAATAGAAGACTTCCATTTTCATGAACCAAACGAGCGATTTTGTCCAATGGTTGTATGACGCCTGTTTCATTATTGGCAACCATCACCGATACAAGTATCGTAGCTGGTCGCAAAGCTTTTTGTAAATCGGCCAATGGCAGCAGTCCGTTTGAATGAACGTCCAAATAGGTTACTTCACAACCCTCTGATTCTAAAAAAGCGCAACAGTCTAAAACGGCTTTATGCTCGGCTTTAGTGGTAATGATATGATTACCTCGCGCTTGCATTTTCTTTACGACTCCCTTCAATACCATATTAATACTCTCAGTAGAACCAGAGGTATAAATGAGACTGCTTGTGGTGACGCCCAAAACACCTGCAATACTTTCTGTAGCATCTTCCACGGCACTTTTTGCCAACCAGCCATAAGGGTGGTGACTACTAGAAGGGTTGCCAAAATCATTGGTAAAATAGGGCAGCATGGCAGCTACTACCTCTTCACGGCATGGGGTCGTTGCATTGTAATCAAAATAGGATTGGGCGTACATTATTATTAAGGGGTTTTACTAAGGCTCTTTTATGGGCCATTCGGTCTAAATTTCTACCAGGAATTAAAATCCTTGCAAAGGACCGAAGGCATTCAAATACTGTTGGCAAATTCAGTATTAAATATACATATTCTAATCATACCATAAAGTGGGGTAATAAATGCTACTAAAAAAGGATTTTCTTACTTAAAATTATTAAATTATTATCTATGGTAGTTCTGAATTGTCAAATCAAAATAAAAACGATATATTTATTGCATACCTCTTAATTTAACTCATAAAAAATTATGATTCCAGCTAATTTCAATTATCACAAAGCGAGCTCAGTCAGTGAGGCTATTGCTTTGTCTCAAGAGCTTGGAGAAGAGGCGAAATACATGTCGGGCGGCCATAGTCTGTTGCCGATGATGAAACTTCGCTTCGCTACTCCTGAACACATTATCGATATCAGTAAAATTGATGGGCTTTCTTACATCAAAGAAGAAGGTGACATGCTCAAAATAGGAGCCTTGACCACGCAGACAGAGATGGAGCACAATGCACTGCTAAAAGAAAAGTACCCCATTCTTGGAGATGCAATCTGGTTGACCGCCGACCCATCCGTTAGAAATGTAGGTACTATTGGAGGTAACATAGCGCATGGTGATGCAGCGAATGATCAGCCGGCATTGATGTTGGCCATGCGTGCAACTGTTGTTGCGGAAGGCGCGGACGGAACGAAATCAATTCCTATTGATGATTTTTTTCACGGATTTTATATGACCGCATTGGAACCTTCCGATGTGCTGGTGGAAATACAAATACCAAAAGCCAAAAAGGGTAGTGGTGGAGCCTATCATAAAGTGGAACGTAAAGTAGGAGATTACGCCACTGCGGGAGTTGCCGTTTATGTGGAACTGGATGTGGATGGCGTATGTCAAGAAATTGGCATCGGATTAACGAACGTGAGTGCCGTACCAATGCGTTTGGAAAGAGGAGAGGCTTTGTTACGAGGACAAAAAATTACGGATGAGTTGATTTCTGAAGTAGGGCAAGTGGCCAGTGAAGACTGCGAACCAGAATCTGACTTAAGAGGTTCGGAGGCCTATAAACGATCTATCGTAAATACAATTACAAAAAGAATGTTGAACAAGGCTTTGGAAAGAGCAAGACAATAAAACAGCTATGGCAAAACATACTATTACAATGACGATTAATGGGGAAAGCGTTTCTGCGGAAGTTGATTCGCGTTTGCTCCTCGTTCACTTTATAAGAGAGAACTTAGATTTAACAGGCACCCATATTGGTTGTGACACCTCCAACTGCGGTGCGTGCACGATTCTATTAGATGGAAAATCGATTAAATCCTGTACATATTTGGCGGTTCGTGCCGATGGGGCAGCGATTACGACCATTGAAGGTTTGGCCGCCGAAGGCACCAACCACCCATTGCAACAAGCTTTTCATGACCAGCACGGCCTCCATTGCGGATTTTGTACTCCGGGAATGATTTTGCGATCGGTAGATCTTTTAAAGAACAACCCGAACCCTACCGAAGAAGAAATACGTTGGGGAATCTCTGGCAATCTATGTCGTTGTACAGGTTACAATAATATAGTAAAGTCGGTGCAACAGGCCGCGAAAGAAATGCAGAACCAATCAGAATCAGTCTAACCTCATAAAAAGAAAACTATGTTTAAATGCAAAACATCAGCAGAGGTTGGCGGAATGGGCCACTCTGTAAAACGAAAAGAAGACGCCCGTTTTTTACACGGGAAAGGGAATTATGTAGATGATGTAAAATTGCCGGGGCAGCTTACCATGGTGATGGTCCGTAGTCCGTATGCTTATGCCAAGATAAAAAGTATCAATAAAGAAAAAGCCTTGGCGATACCGGGTGTATTGGCTGTTATTACAGGAGAAGATTTGGCCCAATACAATCTGCATTGGATGCCGACCCTCTTATCGGATACCCAAATGGTACTCCCGACGGATACGGTAATGCATCAATCACAGGAGGTATGTGCTGTAATCGCTACAGATCGTTATATCGCGGTCGATGGTGCGGAAGCGGTTGAAGTAGATTACGAACCGATGCAAGCAATTGTAGATCCGTTCAAAGCGTTGGATAGCGATGCGCCTCTTTTACGTCCTGATAAAGAAGGGCAAGAAGACAATCAAATATATCATTGGGAACGAGGCGATCGTGCAAAGACCGATGAGGTGATTGCGAATGCCGATGTGGTAGTCAAAGAACGCATTTATCTTCCAAGAATTCACGTGGCTTCTATCGAAACCTGCGGTTGTGTGGCAAGTTATGATAAGGATACCCAAAAGTTATTGGTTTATTTAACCACCCAGGCACCCCATGCCATTCGTACGGTTGTGGCCTTGGTGGCAGGTCATGTAGGACTGTCAGAGGAAAAAATACGTATCATCTCTCCGGATATCGGAGGCGGATTTGGTGGTAAAGTACCGGTATACCCCGCCTATGTGGTGGCAATTGCAGCAACTTTCCTAATCGGAAAACCGGTAAAGTGGATCGAAGACCGTTCGGAGAATCTGGTAAACGGTTTTGCCCGGGATTACCATATGGATTGCGAGCTGGCTGCTACCAAGGAAGGTAAAATACAAGCTTTTAAAGTGTCTACGCTAGCAGATCATGGGTATACTGATTCTTCGGCAAACCCATCGAAGTATCCAACCGGGATGTTCTCGATTTGTACTGGCTCCTACGATTATGAACATGCCTTTGCAGAATTGGATGCGGTATACACCAACAAAGCTCCGGGAGGAGTGGCTTATCGATGTTCGTTTCGTGTGACGGAAGCAGTTCATGCCATTGAACGTATGGTGGATAAGCTTGCCGCTAAAATTGAAAAAGACCCTGCCTTATTGCGGTTAGAGAATTTTATTAAAAAAGAACAATTTCCGTATGATTCACCTTTGGGTTGGAGCTACGATAGTGGTGATTATGAAGCTACGCTTAAAAAAGCGATGGATATGATCGGCTATGACAACTACAAACAGGAACAGGCCGAAAAACGCGCTCAAGGAAAATTAATGGGAATCGGGATCTGTACCTTCACAGAAGTGGTAGGGGCCGGGCCATCCAAAGACTTTGATATTTTGGGTATAGCCATGTTCGATAGCGCGGAGATTCGCGTACATCCTACAGGAAAAGCCCTGGCGCGTTTTGGAACGAAATCACAAGGACAGGGCCATGAGACGACCTATGCACAAATTTTGGCAGAGGAACTGGGAATTCCCTATACCGATATTGAAATTGATGAAGGGGATACGGATACTGCTCCTTATGGCTTGGGAACTTACGCGAGTAGAAGTACCCCTACGGCAGGTGCCGCAGCCGCTATTGCAGCGCGCAAACTAAAAGACAAAGGAAAGAAAATTGCAGCCTATTTATTGGAAGTTAGTGAAGAAGATATTGAATGGGAGGTTGGTAAGTACTTCGTGAAAGGTGCTCCTGAAAAATCAAAAACGATTCAAGATGTGGCCTTTGCGGCCTATACCAATATTCCACCGGGCATGGAACCGGGTTTTGAAGCAACACACTACTACGACCCACCAAATTTAACCTTCCCGAACGGCGCCTATATCTGCGTCGTGGAAGTGGAGCAAGAAACCGGTGCGATCGATGTAAAACGTTTCGTGGCCATTGATGACTGTGGTAATATCATCAATCCGATGATTGTGGAAGGCCAGGTACATGGTGGTTTAACCCAGGGCATTGCGCCAGCAATGTACGAAGGAATCGAGTATGATGACGAAGGAAATGTATTGAACGGTACCCTCATGGATTACCTCGTACCAACAGCTGTAGAATCACCCCATTGGGAAACGGGTCATACGATTACGCCCTCTCCCCATCATCCGTTGGGAGCAAAAGGGGTTGCTGAATCTCCAACCGTTGGAGCGCCTCCAGCAATTGCCAACGCGATTATAGATGCTTTGGCACCACTCGGAATCAAGCATTTGGATATTCCCATTACGCCAGCGAAAGTATGGGAAGCTATCCAAGCACATAAGTAGAAGAAGTACCAAGTACAAAATTGAAACAAAAGAGAAAGGTAAAAGCGCCTCTCCTAAGAAAAGGAGAGGTGGTTTTCTGCTTTGGTCCAGAAAAGGGGAGCGGGCTGAAATTCCTAGCTCACAAAAAAGAACAGTAAAATGAAAACACAATTAGATAAATCTTTCGAAGTACCTCAAAATACCGATTTGGTTTGGGAACATTTGATCGATCCTGAAAAAATAATGGACTGTGTACCGGGAGTCTCTATAGATGAAAAAGTAGGCGATAATCATTATAAGGGAAAAGTAGGTATGAAATTTGGCCCGATGGGGGTGAAGTACAATGCGGACATTTATTACAACGAAATAGATGTAGAGAATCGTAAAATTATAATTTCTGGTGATGGTGTAGATGCTAAAGGAAATGGAAATGCAGAAATGAAAATGACGATTGACCTTTCTGATCGTGATGAAGGTGGTGTAAAATTAGATGCTATTATGGATGTTACCGTAAATGGTAAAATAGCACAATTTGGTTCTAGGCTAATATCTACGGTGTCAAATCAATTATTTAAGCAATTCGTTACAAATTTTTCGAAAAAACTGGCAGACGCGGAAGCGGCCGCCTAACAGTACACAAATCATTGAAGAAAAGCTATACACTTGTGGTATAGCTTTAACTTTTATAAAAAATAAACTGTTGAATAAAGAAATCGAAAAGCTCATCGTCAATTTTTATGAGCACGACTACATTCTTGATGAAGCTTTGGCGACCTCCTTGTTTCTTTTGAAAAATTTGGAAAAGCCACTGTTGTTGGAAGGGAACCCAGGAGTGGGGAAAACGATGTTGGCGAAGACCTTGGCGGCTCATTTGGATACGACACTCATTCGCTTACAATGCTATGAAGGGTTGGATGTAAGTACCACGATTTATGAGTGGAATTACCAAAAGCAATTGTTGCATATTAAACTTTTTGAACAAGAAGCCGATAAAAAGGCGTTGGGAAACCAGATTTTCGGAATGGAGTATGTGCTCAAACGTCCATTATTGCAATCCATCAGTGCTAAAAAGCCAGTGGTACTATTGATAGACGAAATTGATAGGGCCGATGAGGAATTCGAAGCGTATTTATTAGAATTGTTATCTGATTTTCAAATCAGCATTCCCGAATTGGGTACGATAGATGCGGTTTCAAAACCTTTGGTGCTATTAACCTCGAACCGTACAAGGGAGTTGAGTGATGCGTTGAGAAGACGTTGCCTTTATCATTGGGTCGATTTCCCTTCAAAGGCAAAAGAAATTGATATAATTGCTAAAAAACTACCAAATATAGAGGAGCAACTGGCTAGCCAGGTGGTCACCTTTATTCATAACCTTCGAAAATCGAGTTTGCACAAGCCTCCTGGTATTGCGGAATCTTTGGATTGGGCCAAGACACTTTTACTTATGAACGCTTCGAATATCACCGATGAATTGGTGCAAAACACGATTGGGAGTGTCCTTAAGCACAAAGACGATGTAGATTTTGTGAAAAATAAAACGGTCCAGGAATTTTTGTACCCTATTGACTAGTGGGCAGCGGGCAGCGGGCAGCGGGCAGTGGGCAGTGAAAAGAACAGTTTTCAGTGAACTTTGAACAATTATGGATTTGAATTTGACATTTGTGCTTGAATTTAAACTCAACTTGACCCTAATCTGTCAGGTCGAGCCATGAGGCTTTGCTCAGTACAGGCCGGATCGAGACCTAGTTGAAGGGCAGATTCTGAATTTGGAAGTTTAAAAGAGGTTAGCTACTGATTACTAAATACTGAATACTAATTACCGAATACTGAAAACTTGTTTGAATTTCAATTTGACATTTGTATTTGAATTTATTTTTTTTCATCTAACATCTAACATCTAACATCTAACATCTAACATCTAACATCTAACATCTAACATTGAAAGAAGTAACCAAAACATTCAAAGAACGCTTGATCGACTTTACGATGTATTGTCGCGAAAGGCAATTTGTCTTGGGACCTCCCGAAACGCGAGATGCTTTTGAAATAGCGGAGCGTGGTTATTTTTTGGATCGGAAACTATTTCAGTACAGCCTAAAGGCCATCTACTGTAAACGCAAAGAACATTTTGATCGTTTCGATGAGCTCTTTGATCGATTTTGGAGCCGCTATTATGAAGATAAACTAGCGCAGCGGAAGGCGGCGATCAAGCACAAAAAGAAAGAACCCGATACGGCTACCGTGATATTTTTGGGAGCAAAATTCAATGTACCCAAACCCCCTCAAAAAGAGCTTGATGCAAAGAAAACGGTCGGGGCGAACGAGAGCATTCGTTTGCGAATGACCGACTTTTCAAAGGTAAATGTAACAGATAAAGAGCGTTTGGAAGAACTGGCGGAAGAGCTTTTTCATCAAATGAGCATGCGGTTCAAACGACGATTGCAAAATGCAAACCGAGGACAGATAGCGATTCGAAATACCATACGACAAGGTATTTCAAAAGGAGGCATGTGGCTCGATTTGGCCTATAAAAGAAAACGAAAAGAAAAGCGTAAAGTTGTTTTTATTTTAGATGTAAGTGGTTCTATGGATACGTATAGTTATTATTTACTTCGATATGTACTGGTTTTAAAAAAGTATTTTAAAAGCCTGGAGTTTTTTACCTTTAGTACTACCTTGACCCATGTAACTCCTATGTTACGTTCCAATAATGAACAACAAATTTTAAAGGAGGTCGGCAAAAATGTACATTCATGGTCTAGCGGCACTAAAATTGGGGGGTCGTTAACAGAGTTTCTGAGTAGTTACGGTAGCAAGTTTCTGAGTCAGAAACATATCGTAGTTATTCTCAGTGATGGACTCGAAACCGGTAGTGTAACCCAATTAAAGGAAGCAGTGCGTACCATACGACGTAAATGTAAAACGCTTGTTTGGTTGAATCCGTTAAAGGGCATGCAAGGTTATCAACCCATTCAAAAAGGTATGGTGAACGTACTACCGCATTTAGATGCTTTTGAATCGGCGCATAACTTGGATAGTTTATTAAAATTGGAAAAATTGTTGATGGATGTTTAACGAACTCGCTTTACAAATAGAAAAACAATTGGCCCAAGGGTCTAATTTTGCTATTGCCCAGGTAGTTGACCGCATTGCCCCCAGTTCAGGTAAAGTAGGGGATAAGGCCTTGATTTTAGAATCTGGTGAATTGATCGGTTGGATCGGAGGCGGTTGTGTCCGGGGCATTGTGATTAAGGAAGCCATTGAAGTAATTAAAACAAAACGCTATAGACGCGTACGAATCTCACCCGAAGGCGGTACCCGGGAAACCGCGAATTATAAAGAATATGTTATGTCTTGTCAGAGCAAAGGAACCTTGGAAGTAATGATCGAACCTGTACTCCCACAACCCGAACTTGTGTTGGTCGGCAAAAGCAATATCGCACGGAAACTATCGCAGTTGGCGGCAGCCGCGGATTTTCGGGTAACGGTCATGGCAAATGCAATAGATCATCAAATGTTCCCAACGGCTTATAGGGTTGCGAACGAGGTTGATTTTTCAGCACTAAAAAATAGCACCAATACTTATATCATTGTGACTACACAAGGTGAAAATGATGATGTTTCGGTAAAAAAGGCCTTAGAAACATCGGTACGTTATGTGGGCTTTGTAGCGAGCAAAAAAAAGGCCGAAGATATGAGAACGTATCTAACATCTGCTGGACTTCCCAAAGCTCGTGTAGCGGAGTTAAAGAGCCCTGTTGGCTTAGATATCAATGCGAAATTGGCAAGTGAAGTGGCCATTAGCATTTTGGCAGAAGTAATTGATCATTTCCGCAATGGGAATGCGGTGGCAAATATGCCGGTTCACCAAGAGAACGCACCGATCCCCGTGGAAGCTGCGCCAAGCCCCTCCGAAACTAAGTTTGCCGAGGAATATTACATCAACCCCGTATGCCAAGTCCCCGTATCCAAAAGCAACCCAAAACATATTGTAGAATACCAAGGGGAAAAGGTATACTTCTGCTGTGACGGCTGTAAGGTGAGTTTTGAAAAGAATCCAGGACAGTATATGAAAAGCTAACTTCAAATTTTAGTGAATAGCAATACGTATTGAACGAAGTTTTTGCATCGTTAATTTTTAACCAGTCTATTTCTTTTTATAAGGGCAATTGGTTGCCTTAGGCGCCCTTACATGCTAAACGTACTAAAATATTTAATTTAAAAAAGATGGCGGGAAAGGAAGAGAAAAAAGCAGAAAAAAAAGAGCGGAAAGCCAAAAAAGAAGCAAAGAAAAAAGCGAAGAAGGAGGCGAAAAAAGAGAAGAAAGAACGAAAGAGAAAACGTTCCGAAAGTATTCCACAGGAGTCTGATTTTACAGGATTGACCCAGCCTCTAAATGAATCAAAAAAGAGAAAAAAAATAGATAATCCTATTCTAGGAAGTAACCCACTCGCAAATGTTTTAGGCGCTTGGTTGGATGCCAATACTACTATGGAATTTAGGGCCAAACACATTGCGTTTGATGAAGGGTCCGGGGTTAAAATCCGTCAAGGAGCTGTGGGAAGTTCAACGGTACTTATTCTAGATTCCAAATCAAATCTTGATTCGATTCTAAATCTGAAGTTAAAAAAAAGTATGGATCACACATTATCTGTGGATAATATGATTATTTCAGGTACAACTACATGGCAACGTGGCTCGGGAACGGTTACTCTTAGAACCAATGGAGAAGGTCAGTTATATCATCTTCACGCCAGTAAAATGGCCAATGTGCTTGAAACCAAACCGGTGTTTAAAGGGCGTAAAACTAAATTTTAATAGTCAATAAAGAATAAACCCCGAGTAGTTGGATAATTTCTCTGTTTGTTTCTTGATTTGAATCAAGTGCCGTTTTTCAGCAATCCATTGACCTTTGTTGTTTTGAACCAAATATCAAATCAATGGATACTAATTTTTACAGAAGCACAGGATTTTCTCTTATCCTAAGCTCAATACTGGCGATTTTAACAATGGTATTGCACCCTTCGGGTGGCGGTATTGAACATATTATTAAAATAGCCGCACCCCTACAGGTTACCCATTCGTTGGCAATTTTTTGTCTGCCGTTTATCCTCTTTGGCTTTTACGGGCTAACCCATAGGCTTTTAGGTTCATGGAAATTTGCTGTGCTAGCTTTTATCATTATGTCATTTGGACTTTTTGCGGCAATGCTAGCAGCACTTTTTAATGGCTTGGTAGTACCGTATTTCTTAAGCCAAAATGCAGGTCAAGTAGAACAGAACGAACCCTTTATCAATCTCATCTTAAGTTATGGGTTTGCAATAAATAAGGCGTTGGATTATGTTTTCATTGTTGCATTTTGTTCTTCTATTGTTATTTATTCCTTAAAAATCATGAGATCCAAAAAATTTGCCTGGTGGATTGGCTACCTCGGAATAGCTATTGCTCTTTTTGCAATCATAGGGTGGGCTTCCGATTTTGTTTTTACCAGCCTTTGGGGTTTTAGAATAGTTGTTTTCAGCATCTCGGGTTGGATTTTAGCCTCCGGAATAGCATTGATCCGGTTAAAAAAGTAATTTTTTTGAACGAAGAAAAATTAAAAACGATTTAAAAGAATACCTAATATGGTTGGGCTAGGGTATTGTTTATCTGACATTAGGATACTTTGAAAAATCAATTGTATTACGATTTCCTCTTAATTTTTTATGTCATCCAAGAAGATTTTCACCAGTCATTGGGGGTATTTGGTGTTTTGAGATACTTATTAAGTGATAATTGAGTACGTATTGTTTATGAAGCATCATGTTAATATAAATGAAAATGATGAAAACAGTGAATTTTTAAATCTTCCTGGTAAAACCTAAAAAAATAAGATGTCGCAAGGGGCCGTGTTTGAAAGACAAAAGGTAGTTGGCGCCCAGTAGGGTGTATAATTAAAATAAAAAGCGAAACATATGAATGATGAACAACAGGAAAGACTGAACACGAGACTACAAAAAGCAATACAAACAAATAATAAAAAAGCAGCAGAGGAATTGCTAAATAAAGGGGCGGATAAAAATATAATTATCGATAAAGAATCTAATTTTTTGATTAACTCAGTGATTAGTGGTTCTTCTGAAATGGCTGCTTTTCTTATAGAGAATGGGGCAAATGTAAACCAAAAAGATCAAATGAACCGAACGCCGCTGCACTATGTACGTGATAAAAATATGGCTAAAATTTTGTTGAATGCCGGAGCGGATGTAACAGCACAAGATTCTAATAAAAAAACACCTACCATGAGAGCGGATGAACGAGGTAAGGTTGAAGTCGCCAAAGTGATAGAAGAAAAAGGGAATGAACAACAACAAAATAAGGTCGATACCAATGATTTAAAACCAAAAGGCATACGTAGTTTAATGGCTTTTGCCAAACCATTAAACTTTAATTTAAAGAAGGTTGCGCCGGCTACCAAGGAACCGGAAAAAAATAGGGTGCAACAGAGCAAAAAGAAGAATAATGGAAGAAAGATGTGATAGTAGTAGTATGAATTGTTGCATTAGAAAAACAACTATAATAAAGCAAGTATTTGTAACGATAGAATTGCGCAAAAGGTTCTAGGGAAAAACTAGTATAACGCTATATTGGGTTAAGATATACATTGTCAAAAAGATATTGCCCTACATTGTGAGAGCGGTACGCCTCCAAATTTTCTGTCCTTAACAGTCTTTTTATTTTTATAATAGCCTGGTATATCATAAAACCACCTCAACCGGTATTGTTACAATTGAGATAGGCAAAGGTGAAATGCTCCGAATCTCCTCTTTTTTTTCATGTCATTTAAGAATGTTCTTACCAGTAATTGGGGGCAAATAGTATTTTGGCGTACCTAGTAAGTGATGATTACCTGAATTTCACAACCCCACAAGAAGAAATAATGTATGACACAAGACCAACAAAAGAAACTAGATAAACAACTGTATCAAGCTGCCGGTAAAGGAAATGTTGATACTGTTAAGAAACTAATAGATAAGGGTGCAGATATAACGAAAGAAAACGCTGCAGGAGTAACTCCTTTGGACAATGCAAAGAATACTCGCCAACAGAATATGGTCGAATTCCTTCAAAAGGAACTGAATAAACAATTATTTATAGCAGTAAGTGAAGGACAAATTGCCAAGGTAAAGACGCTAATAGATAAAGGGGCAGATATTACGCAAGAAAACGCTGCGGGAGTAACTCCTTTGGATACTGCAAAGAAAACTGGGCAAAAAGATCTGGTCACATACCTAAGAAATGAACTCGTTCAAGTGAGGGAAGAGCAATTTAATCAGAAACAACTGTTTAAAGCAGTAAGTAAAGGAGAAAAAGGCAAGGTAAATAAGCTAATAGATAGGGGTGTAGATATAACGAAAGCCAATACGGCAGGTGCTACCGTTCTGCATATAGCAGCGATGAATGAACAAGTGGGAATGCTTAAATTCCTTTTGCGTAAGTTCAAGAAAAAGGGTTTGGATTCGAAGATGGTAAATCAAAAAAATAATGTTGGTGAGCTTCCAAGTAAATATTCCGATAATCCCAATATAAGGGATATGTTGGTTCCTCTCGAAGAAAAAACAGCTATAAAAGTAGCAACAAAAAGAGATAAGTTGAAGGCTTTTTTGACGCCAAAGTCTACTGGTCGCCCAAATGCTGCAGCGATAAGTAAAGTTGGCCCAACTGCCACCGAAACCTTGGGAGCAAGAAGGATGTCATTGAGTAAAGAGAAGAGCAATGGCAGAGCGATGCGGTAGAAGTATCATGAATTGTAGTATGGGAAATAGAACTATAAAAAGTTGGTTTTTGAAAATTGTATGTCTCTAAAAATATAAGATGGGCTTAGTATTTTAAAAATAATGATATGAGTTTATTTCAAGCAATAGAGCATGGAGATGTAAACAGTGTAAGAGCCTTGATACAAAGCGGAGTTAACGTAAACCAAAGAGAACCTCACATTGGTCGTCTATCATATGGCCAAACGCCTTTGCATCTAGCGGTAAAACAAGGCGATGTACCCATAGTTCAAGAATTATTGGGTAACGGGGCAAATGTGAACATACTAAATCTTGAAGGGGAAGCACCACTGCATATAACATCAAGTGCAGATATTGTCCAACTTCTTGCTAAGAAAGGGGCCGATGTACATATTTTAAACTTCCAAGGGCAATCACCATTACATAAAGCAGCTGCCAGGGGCAATATTGAAACCGCGACGTCTCTTATAAGTAGTGGTGCCAATGTGAACCTAAAAAGCACTTCGTCTGGCGCTACTCCTTTGCTTCATGCAATAACGGGGGGGCGTGGCACCACATTTCCAGTGCCGCAACCCCGACCGCAGCAAGCTGCTCAACCTGCAAATCCCGGTATTGGACCTTTTAACCCAGTAGCTGCCGCCCCCATAATAGATAATGTAGCTGACGGGTACATTATAGCGGTCAATCCAGTAGATATCCCAATTTTACGCCCTGGAGGTATAGGAGGTGAACCAATGAATAGGGAAGTTGCAATTCCATTTAATGCAGAATGGCTTGCCCTTGCCGCTAACAACTTGGACCAATTTGGCGTGGAGGATAGGGATAAAATGGTAAAGCTTCTGGTGAACAAGGGTGCAGATATTAGCATACAAGATAATAATGGAAATACCCCGCTACATGAAGCAGTAACAAAGGTCGAAACTAAATCGGCCAAGTTTTTGATGGATCACAAAGACGCTGCTTTAGAGGCTCCGAATGCCATGGGGAACACCCCTTTGGAGATTATTAACAGCAAAGGGGACGAAGGAAAGGAGCTAAAAGATTATTTGGAAGAAAAATTTGCAGGCATGGACCTCCAGAAAATTTTGACAGGAAACACTGAAAAAATAGAGGCTAACAAATTACTGGCTTTAACCGTGGCCATGAATCAACATTACGGTCTTCCTATTCTGAAACCGGTAAAAAGTACAAAGAAACAAGCCCTAAATACGAACCAAGGTAGGAAAGGAAAACTGAGCCAATAACATTTTATTGTGAAGATGAAAGTGGTAGTTCTGGTAAAAACATCTTTCTATACTTGTGTTGGGGAGCTGTTGAAAAATATGAATTTACCTTCCGAAGGAATTAAAAAAGCACAAATAGAAAACCAAGTAGGTAAGGTAGCAATGTGGAGGTGAAATGAATGACAATCTCAGTTACACGGCTCTATTGTCCAATGAGGTTTATTTTTTGTAACGGTTACAGATAATAACAAACCAATCATTTTTGAATGCCAAAGGTAAAAACAGCTGCAGATTCGTATCAAGAAGGGCTAATTAATCTAATTAAGTCTAGCTATACGGAACTCCCTACTTCCTCCGCAGTATCCAATCCGTGGTTGGAGCGTTTAAACAAGTCCCTTAAGGCGTGGGAACTAAAAGATGATGTGAAATGGCCCCAACCAGCTTACCATATGGGGGTGCCCACAGAGGAATACAAAAATGTACTTCTAGGAAGAATCAAGGAAACCCTTGTTTCGTTCAGCGATTATATTGCTCACAGTGCTATTTTTTCAGCTTCTGAAAAGGAAGCTTCAGACGGAAGCTACCAAAAACTCATGTCTGTTTTGGAAACCCCTGAACCTGCTACCGTAATCGGCCATAGCGAAACGGAATTAAAGGGGTTATTCTATAGAGATCTGGTACACAACCACCGTTATTGGAAGGATGAGGGGAACCACATACAACTTATGAGGAACCTATTAGATGTCATTGTTCCTGTGACCGAATTAAGTCTTGGTAAAAGACTGGAAGAAAAAAAAGTAGACATACAGACCTCTCTCGGTATCATGTTCTCTACCAAATTATCCTCCTACGGGGTTTGCCCTGGAGGGCACAATTCAAGGATAAGGGATGCAAAGGATCAGTTACAAGTTTCTCCCGAAGCGGCCCTGTTATCTCATTGGAATGCTTATGTTAAACGCCTGACGATAGAACAATCCCCAGGCGAATTTCCGCTCTCTATATTGAACATGATGCCTGCGGGTGAGGAGGTGCATATACCACCTGCCATAGATTATTTGGTGGGAGTACCGAAAGAACTTGTAATGACTAAGGACCCCGACATGTTCAATGCTTTTGAAAATTTTTCGTTGGGAAACCACCGTTTACTTGTGAACAAGGTCTTTGATTTTTCTAAAAGTATGACTCAGCCCTTAGATCATGAAATCGATACAGGTTTGAAGGACTTCGATACCTTGCCACTAGGGAAACAGAATGTTAAGGTGAACGAGTTTGTAGATAGTATCCTGCTACCATTCGAGAAAGGTGGTCAGGCCGATGATTTTAAACATCGTTTATATAATGACGATACAAAAACCTTTCATAATGCCAAGACCATCAAGGAAATGACAAAGGAAAGGCTGGCCCAACGAATGTGTACGATTTTGGACATCAACCCGATTCCTTGGCGGGAATTATTAAATTTAGATGTTTCAGTTGAGCAACGTCTTGAATGCCTCCCCAAAGAAGCCCACTTGTTAACGGCCCTATTTTTAAATTATGCATACAATAACAATGTTACAGCGCTCTATACAGTCAGAGATGCCTGCCCAGACGATGTTAAACAAGTTATGTTCAATAGGGCGCTCTTAGATTGTGCAGTTCAGCCAGATGGTAGCATACTGAACAGGGTACGCGAAGCCTGCCCTGAAAATCTTAAAGAAAAGATGTTCGCTACAACTGTACTTGATCTTGCATTGAATAGAGATATAGACCTGATTTCCAGGGCAATCGAAGCCTGCCCCTCCCATTTAAAATTGAAAATGTTAGGGGCGGTTACTTTTCATTGTACAAAATGGGGCGATATCGCATCTTTGAAAAAGGTGCTGAATGCCTGCCCTGCAGACCTAAGAGAAAATTTGTACAATAACTTATTGACGCATTTTGAAACCAGGGGTAGCCGCCAGGAGATGCAAACAATATGGGCCGTCTGTCCCGAAAATTTAAAGCCTAGTATGTATGCCAAATCAATTGTAGAATGTGCATTGCAAGGCAATGATAATGGAGTGATTATGATTCGGAATCGCTGTCCTGACAATTTGAAAGGGCAAATGTTCCTCTTTGCAATCTCCAAGTGTGTGGCGGAAAGAGACCATGGGATTGCTTTGAATACGATATTGGATGCCTGTCCTGATGATTTAAAAGGAGCCATGTTTTCCAAGGCAGTATTGGAATCCGCAAAGCAGAATAACCCTAATACGCTCAAAACAGTACAAACTAACTGCCCAAATAATATGAAAGGGACCATTTTTGCTATGGCACTCTTTAACTGTGCGATGGAAGGCGATGACCACGCCTTGTCTAGACTTCGGGATGCCTTCCCCGACACTCTAAGGCCTACGGCATTTGCAGAAGCAATGCTTAATTGTGCATTACAGGGTAATGTTGCTGCGCTCAAAAGATTAGGTGATACCTGCTCCGAGAATTTAAAGGTGAAGGTATTCACAGCCTCCATATCCAAGTGCGCAAAAATTGGGAATATAACCTTGTTGAATAGGATATTGGATATAGGCCCTAAAAAGCTAAAAAAACCTAGTTTCATGATGGCAATCGTGAAATCGTTGGAAAAGGATGTTGACATCCAATTAAATGATATATTGAGCGTCTGCCCTGAACATATAAAAAAAGAGACACTTGGTTTGTCAATGTTGTTTTGTGTAGAGTTGAACAAAACCGATGCCCTTACTGAACTTTCAAAAGCCTGCCCAGACCATCTAAAAGAGGAGATGTTTTCTTCGGCCATAACTCAATCTGCAATGCAGGGTTCAAAAGAAACGCTGAAACATGTTTGGAATGAATGCCCGGCAGATTCAATGGAAGCGGTGTTTGCCAAAACAGCTGATTTGTGCAAAGGTAAGGGGCTTGGTAAAGAATTGAATCTAATTTCCTCGACAAAGAATGAAGCAAAATGGTCACGCATGAAAGTTCCAAAGAGGCGCGCGGGACAACATAAAAGTAAGGTGATCAGGAACCCTAATAAGGATACTGAAGCTAAGGTCAAGCAGCCAAGAAGGAACACCCTCTAAGGATAAAAGTGCTATTTTTACAGCTATGTCCGATTATCAAACATCCATCGCGGTTTTAGTCCTTGCCGCCGGGGCATCGCGCCGTATGGGGCAGACCAAACAATTAATGCCTTGGAACGAGACTACTTTGCTTGGTAGTGTTATTCAAAATGCCAAAGCCTCTAAAGCAGATAAGGTCGTTGTGGTGGTAGGCGCCAATAGTGAACCCGTCAGTGCCGAAGCACAAAAACAGGGGGTGCCTTCGGTATTGAATGACCGTTGGGAGCAAGGGATGGGAAGTTCGATTGTTTGCGGTATCAAGCATCTATTGGAAGACGATGTTTCCTATGCAGGCGTTGTAATCGTACTTGCAGACCAACCGCTGGTAGATAACGGGTATCTGAACTCTTTGATTTTTCATTTTAGAGAAGGAGAGAAACAGATGGTAGCCACGAATTATAAAAATAAGGCAGGTGTCCCGGCTCTTTTTGGACGTTCCTATTTCGAAGACCTTTTGGTGCTGAACCAAGAATACGGAGCGAAGGCTTTCTTAAAAGAACATACCCAAGATACTTTGCTCGTAGAGGCCGGTCATAGAGTTTCCGATATCGATACCCCCGAAGATTATCAGGACCTGCGAAAACGGAAACAATAGTATGCTAGGACCGCTAGCATGCTCCCTTCGCCATTTAAAAATTTGACGATTAGATACTTAAGTTATTCATTTTTGCGTTATCATCGAATGAAAGTGATGCGAAATGTCCCGTTCATCGAAAAAATGATACTTTTTGTATAAAATCGCTTTGGTGATCTAAACCATCGATTCATATCGCTATCCTACTTAAAAATAGAATCCCATGCAAAAACATACACCTACACTCGTAAAATTTGGCTTCTTATTTCTAGTTGCCTTTACCACACTAAATGCACAAGATGCTACAATCGAAGCAACCGGTGATGATATCAGTGAAAGCCTTGATTTGGAAGCAGTAGCTTCTCTATTTGGAGAAGCAGAGAACCTCGAGGAGTTTGAACAAAAATTGAACGATCCGGATGCGCCGCTTTCGAATCTTGATCTTAACGAAGATGGCTATGTAGACTACCTAAGGGTTGTTGAAACCATGGAGGATGATACGCACGTAATTGCCCTACAAGCAGTATTGGATGAAGATGTATACCAAGATGTGGCCACTATTGAAGTAGAACAAGATTCCCAAGGTACCACGCACATGCAAGTTGTCGGGAATGCCTATGTTTATGGCACAGGATATATTGTTGAGCCGATCTTTGCGCGTCGGCCGGTTATTTTTAGCTGGTTATGGCGCCCGGTATATCGCCCATATCGTTCGGTCTATTATTGGGGGTACTATCCAAAACACTTTCGTGTTTGGAAACCATTTCAGCTTGCACGTTACAAAAAGAATGTATTGGTACATGTGAATGTAAAACATACCTATCGTCGCGTAAGCGTTCGTTACAGTACAACAGCAGTACGTTTACATACCAAAGTGCAACGCAATGACTATGCGGTACGGTACCCGCAAAGAGCGCACTCGGTACGCGTTACGACAATTCGGAAGACCAATGCCAATGGCACCACTAAAAAGGTGGCTACGGTACGTAAAACGAATAGCCCAACAAAACGGGTAGTAACCAAAGAAACGAATAGCAGACGAAAGGGGGTGGTAGTGAACAACAACCCGAATGGGACACGAACGGTAAAGGCCGCCAGTGTTAAAAAGACCACTGTCAAAAAAAGTGGAACCACAACGAAAGTGAAGAAAACCAAGATAACGAAAAAGAAAGTCGTTAAGAAGAAAAAAAAGTAAGCTTTTGGAAAAACAATTTAAGACCCTTTTGGCATTGCCTTAAGGGTTTTTTTATTTTTTAAGATGAGTTTGGTAACTATTGAGGAATTCGTGTCAGGAAATTATGGTAAATTCATCATCCTAAAAGTGGTAAAAGATGATGCTTAAAAAAATGCTTTCTCTTGTTGTTTTGATCTTGTTTCCTCTTAGTGTTATACTGGGGCAAGAGATGAGTTTTGAAGAATACAATCCGACTCCTACATTAGTCGTCGAAGGGGCCGCGGTACCCAGCGCCAAGTTTCGTTTTATTGATGTACATAGCCACCAGCGAGATATGTCGGCTTCGGCCCTGAAAAGAATGATTGTCGATATGGATCGAATTAATGAAGGTATTATGGTAAATCTCAGTGGTGGTTCCGGTAAACGCATTCAGAATATGGTCGCTAGTATACAAGCCAACTATCCAAACAGGTTTGTGGTTTTTGCCAATGTAGATTTTGATGGAGTAGGCGATGCCAACTGGTCTGAAAAGGCTGCAAAACAATTGGAAGAAGACGTAAAAAACGGGGCTAAAGGCTTAAAGATCTATAAGAGTCTAGGGCTGCGTTACAAAGACAACGATGGCAATCGCCTGGCTATTGACGATCCAAGATTGGACCCTATTTGGGCCAAATGCGCAGAATTGGGTATTCCCGTGTTGATACATGCAGCGGATCCCAAGTCATTTTGGGATGAGATGGATAGTAAGAACGAGCGCTGGTTAGAGTTGAAAACACGTCCTGGAAGAAAACGCTCCGCTACTGATCCGGCACCATGGCAACAGATTATTGATGAGCAACATGCAATGTTCAAAAAACATCCAAATACAAAGTTTATCAACGCTCATATGGGTTGGTATGCCAATAATCTCAAAAAATTGGGAACGCTTTTAGATGAAATGCCCAATATGTCTGTGGGTATCGGGGCAATCATAGCCGAACTAGGCAGACAGCCAAAGGCCGCCCATGCGTTCTTTGTAAAATACCAAGACCGGATTCTTTTCGGAAAAGATAGCTGGAAACCAGAAGAATTCCCCACCTATTTTAGAGTTTTGGAAAGCGATGATGAGTACTTTCCCTACTATAAGAAATACCATGCGTTTTGGGCGATGTATGGTTTGGACCTGCCAGATGAAGTGTTGAAGAAAGTATATTATAAAAATGCCCTAAACCTAATCCCTGGATTGGATAGGAGTTTATTTCCCGAAGATTAAGGAAATTTTAATTGAAGTGCCGAAGAAGACTAAAAAACGAATTTTTGAAAATACAAAATATTAAAAATGAAATATTTATGCATTTTTATATTTAGTGTTTGTTTATGCATGAATGTATGCTGTTCACAGCAAGAAAAGAAGGGTATTCGTTGGCCAAATGGTGCTAAAGCGGCTATCTGCTTAACGTATGATGATGCGATGACCACCCATTTAGAATTTGGGCTTCCGGCCTTGGACTCTGTTGGTTTAAAAGGCACCTTCTTTTTAAACCCGACCCGTTCTCGAGATGAAATATTAGGATGGATGGCAGCTGCTGAGAAAGGACATGAATTGGGAAATCATTCTGTTTTACATCCCTGCCCAAAGAATATGGGATGGCCGGATAAATTAATTACAGATGATTATACGGTAAAGCAAATTCTAAATGAGGTTGCGGTGCAAAACAAATTTTTGGAAACGTTGGATGCTGATAAAACCTTTAGAACCTATGCCTATCCATGCAGTAATACCATGGTAGGAGGACTGTCCTATTCCAAAGCATTGAAAGAATCCAAATTAATCCGGTTTGCCAGAACCGGTGGAAATGAAAATAGTATTATTACCGACTTTGATACGTTGAATTACTTTGAGGTACCCTCCTATGAAGTACAGGAGTATACGAAGGGCGAAGCCCTAATTTCTTATGTTAAAAAGGTGATAGATAAAAAGGGGTTTGGTGTCTTTATGTTTCATGGCATCAACGGGCAATGGTTCAATGTTCCCTCAAAAGAGCATCGTATGTTGCTAGAGTACCTACAGGACCATCAAAAAGATGTATGGGTAGCTACTTTCGCTGAGATAATGACGCATATTGAATCCCAATCCAAAAAGGGGTTAAAGTAAAAGTTATTCCCTTTTTGCTAGTGTTTAATACTCGAAGAGCTTATACTGCTTTTTGTTCAGAAAAATTCTTTTGATCATAATCTTGAAAAATGCCACAGGAGTTTTCCTTTTTAATCAAAGAGGTTTTTTCTTCATTTTTCTTTCTGGCAAATGCTGCTATCTGCGGTGATAAGTAATTCATTAGGTTGTTTGTTAGAATTGCACAACGGCCTATCTTATGAAATGTTGTTTTGCGAAGGAGTTTCAAATGCATTTAAACCAGCATTCTATATCTTAATTGGAAACTCCAAAATGAGTTCATTTAAACTTTTTTAAAGTTAACTTCATTTTTTTTTGTGACAAAATCTTGGTATCGGATACTTATAGTATAAAACAGTTTAAATAGTCCTTGGAAACACCAAAAGGATACTTAAATCTGATTCCAAACCTAAGAACCAACTGTTCAAATACATGGACAAAGAAGCTGATTTTGTGGAGTTAATAAAGGCGAACGAAGGTATTTTGTTTAAGATTACCACTGTGTATACTGACAATGGGGCAGATCAACAAGATTTGTATCAAGATATAGTATATCAACTTTGGAAGTCGTTTGATAGTTTCAGGAACGAATCAAAAATTAGCACTTGGATGTATCGCGTTGCGATGAATACGGCCTTGACCCAGGTACGAAGTAAAAAGCGGTCCGGACACTCCGTCTCCATAGAAAAAATGGTCCTCAAGCAAACAGATAGCTATGACCCGCAATGGGAAACACGTTTGCAACTACTCTATAAATACATTCACCGATTGAATGTATTGGAAAAAGGGCTCATGCTACTGTTGCTAGAGGGAAAGAAATATGATGAAATTGCTGAGATAACGGGCTTGAGTCCATCAAACGTCGGAACACGTATTTCACGAATCAAACAAAAATTAAAATCGCAGTTAACGAATACCAATTAGGATGGAATTAGAAGAACTACAAGCCACTTGGACTCAATTGAGTACAGCGCTCGAGCAACAAAAAATAGTAACGAACGAAATTATTCTAAAGATGACACAACAGCGGTATAGCAACAAATTCAGTAAAATCACCTTTTATGAGACAATTGGCTCTCTAATATGCTTTGCCATGGCAGGTTATATCATCGTACATTTTTCAAGCCTGACTACCTGGTATTTACAGCTATCTGGTATTCTTTGTCTTGCTTTCTTAATAGTATTGCCCATCTTGGTGTTACGGGCGCTGAAACGTATCCAAAACCTAGCCATCAAGGATGCGAACTATACCGATATGATCATTCGGTTTACGAAGGCCAAAAAGCATCTTTTATTCCTGCAGCGTTTGGGAATATATTTGGCTTTTCTGTTTTTTCTGGCAGTGATGCCGGTGTATAGCATGATTTCTAAGGGCGAGGATATCTTCCTAAACTACCAGGCATCTGTATGGTACATCCCGATAGTGGGTGCTTTCCTGTTTTTCTTTGGACGCTGGGGCTACGGTTGCTACAAAGGGATAACCAATTCTGCCGAGACCATTCTAAAAGAGTTGGAAAGCTAAATCTGTGGTCTGGCATAAATGAAAGCGATATATAGGTTAGTAGATGAGTTTACTGTTTTGAATTTGAACTTATCAAGTAGTGCACGGTTAATAGTGAACGGTAATCAGTAAACAGTTAATCCAGTTAACAGTGATAAATGAGCACAAATAGCAATCTACAGGATTCTAAAGCTACACCTTACTTCGAGCATCATACATCAGACTTCTGACTCCCGTTTTTTTTCAATGAGCAATGAACAATGAGCAATGAACAATGAGCAATGAGCAATGAACAATGAGCAGTAATCAGTATTTAGTAATCAGTTTTTGAACTTGAACTTGACACTTGTACTTGAACTTCCTCGCTCTTTCAGCGCAGCCGTCTTTTGTCTTTGTTCTACTTTACTGACATCTAACTTCAGTTTAGTATATTTGAAAGATTCATCAAAACTTGAAAAAATGAACTTTCCAAAACTAGCAACTCTTTCACTTCTATTTTGTTTAATTGTTATTTCAAACACCATTCAGGCGCAAGGAGATGCGTTCTCTATCACATATGAAAAGTTCACCCTCGACAATGGGTTGGAAGTAATTCTTCATGAAGACCATAGTGATCCGATCGTAGCGGTGGCGACCATGATGCATGTGGGTTCTAGCCGTGAAAAACCCGGTAAGACAGGGTTTGCACATTTCTTTGAACATATGAGTTTCAATGATTCTGAGAATGTACCGGTAGGTGCCAATCGAAAGATGATTCCAGAATGGGGTGGTAGTCGAAATGGAGGTACTTGGAGTGACGGGACCGTTTATTATGAAGTAGTTCCCAAAGATGCATTTGAAAAAATACTTTGGATAGATTCTGATCGCTTTGGTTATATGATCAATACGGTTACCGAAGCAGCCTTGGAAAGGGAAAAGCAGGTAGTAAAGAATGAAAAACGCCAACGTGTCGATAACAGGCCTTATGGGTATACCAATGAAATCCTTCGAAAAAACATGTACCCCGAGGGACACCCTTATAGTTGGACGGTTATTGGGCAGTTACCTGATTTACAGGCGGCTACTATTGATGATGTAAAGGAGTTTTACAAAAAATACTATGGGGCCAGCAATGCCTCTTTGGTAATTGCAGGTGATATAAACATTGCAGAAACAAAGGTGTTGGTCGAAAAATGGTTTGGAGAAATTCCGAGCGGGCCAAAAGTGGAGGCGATATCCCCGATGCCGGTTACATTGGCCGAAACAAAATCGCTCTATTTCGAAGATAACTTTGCAAAACTTCCTGAATTGCGAATGGTATTCCCAACGGTGGAAGAATATAATAAGGATGTGTATGCCCTACAGGTCTTGGGGCAGTTACTAAGTAGTAGTAAAACCGCCCCTCTTTACCAAGTACTGGTCGAGGAGGAGAAACTGGCACCTGCCGTGTATACATACCAAAACAGTAGCGAGTTGACGGGGGAATTTACATTTAACATCCGTGCAAACGCCCAAATAGATTTGGATGCGGTAAAGGCCGCGGTTGAAAAAGGGTTGGCCCGTTTTGAAAGTAGTGGCGTGAACGATAAGGATTTAAAACGTATCAAGGCAGAATTGGAGACAGGACTTTATCAAGGATTCAGCACGGTTTTGAACAAGGCTTTTCAGTTGGTACAAGACAATGAATTTAAGGGGGACCCGGGCTATATCAGTAAAACGGCGGCTTTGACAAATGCGGTTACCGAAGCTGATGTAATGCGGGTATACAAGCAGTATATCAAAGATAAAAACTACGTAATGACCAGCGTAGTGCCTAAAGAAGCAGCTGCTCTTGCTGTGGAAGGCAGTAGCTTGGCTGAAGTGTGGATTGAAGAGGTGAAGCAAGGTGTTGCCGATGAAGAAGTAAGTCAAGGGGAGGAAGCCGTTTATGAGAAAACGACCAGTAAATACGACCGTAGTGAGCCCGCCTTTGGTGAGACACCATTATTCAAATCCCCGGAGATATGGGAAACCACTCTTGCAAATGGGATGAAGGTTTTGGGAATTGAAAATAAGGAGGTGCCGGTCGTACAATTTAGCATAAGTATTCCGGGAGGACATTTATTAGATCCCAAAGGAAAGGCGGGTGTTGCCAGCTTGTTGAGCGATTTAATGATGCAAGGTACGGCAAGTAAGACAGCCGCTGAACTAGAGGAAGCAATAGGCTTATTGGGCGCTTCCATTGATGTCTATTCACGTTATGAGGATTTTCACATAGCCGGATCTTGTTTGTCTAAAAACCTAGCGTCAGTAATGAAGTTGGTAGAGGAGATAATGCTGGAACCCCGCTGGGATACCGCTGAGTACGAACGATTAATGCAGGCCTTGGAGACGAACTTAAAAGGGCAGGAGGCCAATCCGGATGCAATTGCCGACAATAATTTTTACAAATTGTTGTATGGTCCCGATCACATCTTTTCAAGACCGGGGAAAGGCACTTTTGAGAGTATCAAAAATATTTCAATGACCGATTTGAAAGCGTACTACGGTAAACTGTCTTCTGAGAATAGCACCTTGCATATTGCCGGTAGCACCACCAAAGAGGAAGTGGATAAAATAGTGGCTTCCTTGTCGAACAAATGGAATGTGAAAGCCACTAATATGCCTGTATATAAACTACCGGAGACGCCTAAAAAGGGCCATATATACTTTATAGATGTGCCCGATGCGAAACAGTCCATCTTGTATGTTGGAAAATTGGCACTTTCAAGAAGTAGCGCAGATTACAATAAGCTCAATTATGCAAACGAGATATTGGGCGGAGGTAGTAGTGGAAAATTGTTCCAAACCCTGCGAATCGAAAAAGGATATACCTATGGAGCGTATTCCAGTATTACTCAATTAAGGGAAGTAGCACCTTTCTTCGTACGCACAAGCGTACGGGCCAATGCCACTTTAGCATCACTCGAAATTATCAAAGACATGCTAAATGGGTATGAAGCCTCGTTTGATCAGGATGCCGTAACACTAACCCAAAACAAAATTGTAAAAAGAAACACGCGGGCCTTTGAAAGCCTCAATGCCAAACTGGGTATTTTACGTACCATGAGCAAGTATAAACTCCCCATGAATTACCTTGATGAGAACCAAAAAGAGTTAATGAATATGAACTTATCCGATTTTAAAAGCATGATCAACAACTATTTAAATGAAAAGGAAATGGTGTATGTAATAGTTGCGGATAAAGCGACGCAGTTCGAAGAGGTGAAAAAATTGGGAAAAGAGATTACTGAGCTCGATATTCACGGGAATGTGGTAGAATAAATACCGAGTTGTTGACAGTGCACAAAAAGCAATTAGGGACTTTTTGGACTTCCGCTTTAACTTGACTCTTGCAGTTGAAATTTAAAGCACCACCAACTGTTTCTCGATGTAATCTTGAACCAAATACCAGTTCATTTTTAATACAAGTGCCGCAGAGGGGAGATTATCATCTTCAATGGCCGATATGATTGCTTCGTGTTGGTTGTCGGAATTAAAATAAAAAGATTCGTCGGACATGAATGCTTTTTCATATAGGAAAACGCGTGTTTTTAAGTCGCCTAAGATTTGTTGGGCCACTGTATTACGGTAGTTTTTGGTAAGTAGATGATGAAACTCCATATATGAATTAATACGATCTAATGGCTGTTCAGCTTCTTGGATCTGTTTTTGCTGTATTCTGAGGTTTGTAATTGTTTGCTCGTCGAAGACCGATTGCTCTAAGGCAAGTACCTCTAACTGTGCTACGATTTCGTACAGATTTTTTGCTTCGTCATGACTCAATTCTTTGATGAAAAAACCACGGTTCGGTATGGCCTCGATTACATGCGATTGTTGTAATTGGGTAAGCGCTTCCCGAATAGGCGTTACGCTCACATCCAATGTACGCGCCAGCGCCGCCAAATTAACTGAATCGCCTGCGTTTAATTTGCCCGCGCGCATTTGTTTTAGTAGATATTCCCGTACCTGATCTCTTACTATCATCTTTCTAACCATACTGCTAAAATAGTATATCGTATACGATTTTTAAGATATTTAATGCGAAATACGGTTGGTTTGGTGTTCTTTCAGCGAATTTTTTTAAGTTTTAGATGGAAATGACGACTCAATATACAGCAACACTGTCAAGTTTTAGTATATTGAAGCGCTATTGTCTTTGAAAATGAGGAATTTAGGATGGTTATTGTTGATGCCCTTGCAGCTCCTTTTTGGGCAAGCCTTGGAATGCACACAGCTATTCAACCCGGCAGATGGTGCTACAAACGTACCCATTACGACCCTTTTTGAATGGAGCCAGGTTACCAGCGCTACCGGGTATCGTATCAATGCGGGTACGAGCTCTGGAGGGCTCGATATCTTCGATGGTTTCAATGTTGGCAATATTACTTCATATGAATTTGCCAATCAGCTTCCCCCAGAGCAGACGATATACGTTACGATCATTCCCTATGACGACACCATGGAAAATTTGAGTTGTCCTGAAGTCGTGTTCACCACTGGCACACGTGTACTGCCCTCCTGTACAGAAATCATAAACCCTCAAGATGGGGATGCCTTAGTGTCTGTTACTGCGAACATTACTTGGATCAGAGACTTTTCGGCTACCGGCTATTTTATGACCATCTATGAAAAAGATCCAGCGGGAATTCTTATTTGGGATATGGTAGATGTGGGCAATGGCACCAATGCCCAACCTCCTGAATTTAAACCTAGAACCCGCTACTATGTAACTATTATTCCTTATAATCTGGCGGGAATCGCCCCGGCTTGTGAACCGATTACATTTACCACTGGCGACCCGCTTCCATTACCCGACTGTGCCGAATTAACAAGTCCGTTGCCCAATTCCATACAAGTTCCTTTGGATACTGATTTAAGCTGGAATCCCGTTCCAGGGTCAGATGGTTATATTCTTTCCGTAGGCACTGCTCCCGGTGGAGCGAACATAGTGGATAATTTAGATATGGGCCTGGATACGATGTATGACTTGCCAAACGACTTGCCTTTGGGTACACGAATTTATGTACAGATACGGAGTATTGAAGGGGCTCGTGAATCGGAAATTTGTCCCCTCACTTTTTTTGATACTTTTCGCCCTACAACGGATAAATTGGCGGATACCATTCCTAAATTTTTCACTCCAAATAATGATGGTGCAAATGACCTTTGGACCGTGGAGGAAGTAGAAGACTTGGAAATCCAAGATGTTTTTGTATTTGATCGGTATGGTAGGCTACTGGTACAACTTGGACCGGGTGAAGGGTGGAATGGGACTACCAATGGGCGGGCATTGCCTTCAGGTTCTTACTGGTATTCTGTGGGGGTTCTTAACTTTCCTCCTGTAAAAGGGTACCTACTTCTAAAACGCTGAGTACTTTCAACGAAGTTTTTCCATTTACAATTAGCTCGAACAGCATGTTTTTTGTGCTTTTTACAATAAAGGACGCTTTAGGATTTTAAAACATCTTTTTGAGCAGTATTTCCAGCACAAAGCAAATAAGTGTTAGATTTGTGTTGATTCAAAGTTAAGCACCTATGACTGTAGACGCTTCAAATCCCAACAGTATAGGCACGACAATGGCAGCATTTAGTCCTATTCATCTAAAAGATATGAATGCTGTTTCATTAATGGATCGAGTGGATACAAAATTCATTTTCAATAGGAAAGAGTTGGTTGGTATTCTGACCGATGCGCAAAACGACTACGCTGCTTTAGAGATTGATGGTTTGCGGATAATGGGATATAAAAACCAATATTTCGACACTGAGAAGAAGCAATTTTATCTTGACCACCATAACGGGAAAAAAAATCGAACCAAGGTGCGGGTTCGGGAGTATGTAGATTCCGGCCTTGTGTTTTTGGAGGTGAAACGAAAAAACAACAAAGACCGTACTCGAAAAACGCGTATTCGCATTCCTGAATTCCGGACAACTTTGTCAAGTGAAGACCTTACTTTTGTGAACAAATTAGTTCCGCAAAGCTCTGAGTTGTACCCCATATTACAAAATAACTTTAGTCGTATCACTTTGGTAAATATAGACGGCAATGAGCGCGTTACCTTCGATTTACAATTAAATTTTGATAATCAAGAAAAGACTATGGTTTTGAATGACTTGGTGATTGTAGAGGTAAAACAAGCCACTTTTAATCGAAACACCACTATTTTTAAACTTTTAAAAGCTCGTAAAATTACACCCTACCGTATCAGTAAATATTGTATCGGGGCTGCTAGCCTTTATGATACGATCAAGGGCAATGCTTTTAAGGAGAAACTATTACGAATTAATAAGCTAACAACTGCCTAATGGAATTTTTAGAAATCCCCTTATATGATAATGATTTATTGAAAATGCTGTTCCGTTTCGGAATCAATACTTTTTTCTTAACAATTATCATCCGGTATTTATATTACCCAACAACGGAACGAAAAGACTATCTATTTACCTATTACCTCATAAGTATTATCGTCTTCTTTATTTGTTTTACACTTAAAAAGTACGAAATCAATATGGGTATGGCGTTGGGGCTGTTCGCAATCTTTGGTATTATTCGGTATCGTACCGATCCTATCGGAATCAAGGAAATGACCTATTTGTTCGTTGTGATAGGTATTTCGGTGATTAACTCATTGGCCAATAAAAAATTAAGTTATGCCGAAATCATTATAGGCAATTTGCTGGTAGTAGGGGCAATTACAGTGATTGAGCGTTTTTGGTTACTTAAAAATGAAGTAAGCAAGGAAATCGTTTATGAGAAAATCGAGAATATACGACCGGAAAACCATGCACAATTAAAGGCAGATTTGGAGGAACGAACCGGTATTGAAATAAATAGGATCCGAATTGGAGATATTGATTTTCTTAAAGATACCGCCGCTATTACAATCTATTATTATGGCGACAAATCCAAACTAAAGTAATACCCCGGTATGACGAACATATTTAAGTTCATTGCAATTGCCATACTGCTCCTCTTGGCAGCCACTGTACGAGCTCAAAACAAGGACTTTTTAAGTTGGAACGCTATTGAGTTGGGGTATGAACCATCTAAAAACTGGGACTTTCAACTTGAGGCACAACTACGTCTTAAGGATGATTTTTCAACCGTTGATGAATATTTTGGTCAGTTTCAGGTAAATCGACGAGTAGCGAAAGGCTTAAAGTTGGGTGCTGCCGTGCGATATGCTTTTGAAAATGATGATCAAGGCAATCGACAAGGAATTGAAAATCATTTCCGCTATCATTTTGATGTGCGTTATCGAACCAAATTAGACAGGTTTATGCTGCGTTACCGTATTCGTTACCAAAACAAAAACGAGCTTGGGGTCGATGACGAGGCTACCCAGACTTTACGCTTTAAAGCTGGGGTAGAATATAACATCAGGCGTTGGAAACTTGACCCTTATTTAAATGGGGAACTCTTCAATCGTTTGCAATCGGATGAAGAACGAAGGCTTCGTTTTCGCGTTACGTTAGGAACCAGCTACAAACTTAAGAAAGCTGGAAAGATTGGCGCATACTACAGAATTCAGAGCAGTTTCAACGATATAGCCGCCGGAACGCGTTATATACTCGGTTTAAAATACAGCTATACGATCAAGTAATGGTCCGTTCTTCCGGAAATAGGTGTTATACAACGAAAAGAGCAGGTGAACAAGACCACTATCACACTAAAATAGGCCGTTACTCGTTTTAGCTATCAAAACCAATAAAAAATTACCTATGCAAAGTTTAGCAATCAGCACACAACGTTTAGCAGTGATATGCTTTATTTCGATGCTTGTTTTTTCATGTAGTAAAGATGCCGAAAACCCTGTAGACCTTGATGGTTCCTTCTCGAAAACCGAAGTGAAAACCGTGTTGGATATTGATCAGGTTTCAGGAGTAACAGATCAGCTTGTGAACGAAATTTTTCAGGCCGGGGACACCGCTAAGAATTTACAACTTCCAGACTGTTACCTAGCAGATTATACAGATACTGGTTTCAAAGTTACCTTTGAAAACTGCAGTGTTGAAGGAAGTGAAAATTTAAACGGCACCATTTCTGCCGTATATGAGATTGGGATGAACACCTCTAACGTAGTGGTGACTTATACAAATCTAATGGTAGGGGATATTGCAATCAATGGTACTCGAACTTTTTCGTTCTCTACGGAGAATACCGAGAGTGTCACCTTTAACATTACGAGCGATTTGGTCATTACATTGGGCGATGGTGCCGTAATAAAAGAAAAAGGAAACAAAGTGGTAGGAATCGTTTTTGATGGTAGTTTTGAAAACGGTGCAATTACTTTGGACGGACAATGGACCGTGGAGGCAGATGGAGATACTTATGTCGTGAAAATCACGTCTTTGTTAGAAACACCCTTTAATTGTGAATATGTCGCAAAAGGAATCATGACATTGGCTAAAAATGGATTACAGGTCTCCGTAGATTTCGGAGATGGTACCTGTGATGACATGGCTACCTTGGCCTACCCCGATGGTACCAAAGAAGACTACTCCTTGAATGATTAGGAACTAGTACAAGTGATAAAATTGCCCTATCCGACAACGGATGGGGCTTTTTGTTTCAATACCCATTTTGGTTGGTGTTGTACAAGCATGTTTTTGTACATTGGTAGCGCAAATCGCAATGCCTTAATTTAACTGACCATGAAAAAAACAAACCGTTTTAACTTCCCGTTCTTTTTACTAGTAGTGTTCCTGTCTTTCGCTTTACAAGCACAAAAAGATGTCTTTCAAGAGTTGGAGGAGCTAGCCATTATTGATCAAAAACGCATGGTGCCGATGAGAGATGGCATCCGTTTGGCTACCGATATTTATAGACCCAAAGGTGTGGAGAAAGTACCCATTATCTTTTCTCGCACGCCCTATAATTTCAATTCATGGAGTGATGGGGAACAGCGTACTAGAACGGCCAAAACGGCTTTAAAAATGATTAAAAGAGGATATGCCTATGTGGTTCAAAATGAAAGAGGGCGCTACTATTCCGAAGGGGAATGGGATATTTTGGGCGTGCCGTTGACCGATGGGTACGATTCCTTTTCTTGGATGAAAGACCAAGAATGGTCCAATGGTAAAATTGGGACCTTGGGATGTTCTTCTACGGCAGAATGGCAAATGGCGGTAGCTGCCTTGGATCATCCGTCTCATGCTGCTATGGTACCGCAAGGCTTTGGAGCCGGTGTAGGCAGAGTAGGTTCGTTTTATGAACAAGGCAATTGGTATCGGGGTGGAGCGGAACAACTTTTGTTCTTTTCATGGTTGTACGGCGTGGAACATGATAAGTTCAAACCACGAATCCCGGCCGGTGCTACTCAAGAGGATTTAATCCGAATTTCCCGTTTTTACGATTTGGCGCCCGAAAATCCTAAAATAGATATGAAAGAGGCGCTTTCCCACTTGCCATTGCAAGATATTTTACAGAATATTCATGGAAAAAAAGAAATTTTTGACAAAATGGTCCGCCGAAAACCCAACGATGCGGACTGGTATAAAGGAGGGCTGTATCATGACGATATGGAAATTGGGGTGCCTAGCTTTTGGTTTGCCTCTTGGTACGATGTTTCCATAAGCCCAAACATTGCCCTATTTAATCATGTACGTGCGAATACCAAGGACCCAAAAATCAGGGATGATCAGTATTTGGTCATCGCTCCAGTATTGCATTGTTCCTATACGAGGGCTACGGAAAACACTGTTGTAGGGGAACGAAATGTGGGTGATGCACGCCTAGATTATGATACTCAAATTTATGCTTGGTTCGATTTTTGGTTGAAAGGTGATGAGAATAATTTTAAAGAAAACACTCCGAGAATTCAATACTACACCATGGGAAGCAACAAATGGCAATCGGCAGAGGAGTGGCCGCCCAAAAAAGCGAAACTAACAACCTATTACCTCAATAGTAAGGGGAATGCAAATAGCTTGTACGGTGATGGAAGCCTGAGCACTATTAAACCTGGTAAGGAGAACGCCCCGGATACGTTTCGTTACGACCCCCTGAACCCTGTTTCTTCATACGGCGGTAATGTTTGTTGTACAGGAAATGCAGTAAAAGGCGGTGCATTTGACCAACAGCGGATGGAAACTCGAAACGATATTCTAGTGTATACGACAGAACCTTTAAAGAAAGGAGTGGAATTGAGTGGTTTTATTGAGTCGACCCTCTATGTTTCATCAGACGCAAAAGATACCGATTTTACGATTAAACTAGTCGATGTATATCCCGATGGGCGCGCCTATAACTTAGATGAAACGATTCAACGGGCCAGGTACCGGGAAGGCTATGAGAAGGAGGTCTTTATGAAAAAGGGAGAAGTATATAAGGTAGACCTGACGCCCATGGCCACAAGCAACTACTTTGAAAAAGGACATCGGATACGTATTGAAATAAGCAGTAGTAATTTTCCAAGATTTTCGAGAAATCTAAATACGGGCGGGAACAATTATGATGAAAAAGAGAGTGTTATAGCCACGAATAGCATACATCATTCCAAGGCGCATCTTTCACAAATTCGATTGCCGCTCATTGCTGATTAAAACGGCATTGTTTTTGAATTACCAAGGAAAAGATAGGAATGAAGCGGACCTTCTTATTATTCATTATGATATTGCTGCCGATTTGCTCGGTAGTCGGGCAAGGAGCAGCCAAAAAACGCCAACAACAATTTGAGAAAACCAAGAAATTAGTGGATGGCCGACAGTTTCGATTTGAAGCAGTAAATGTAAAGCCACGGTTAGGTGCCAGTATTAGTTTGGTGACGACCACGAATCGTTTGGAGATAAAGAACGATTCGGTACAGGCGTACCTGCCGTACTTTGGTGAGCTACGCATAGCACAATACAATGGTGAAGGAGCCATCCAAATGAACGATCTTTTAAAAGCGTATGAAGTAAGGGTCAAGGA
>CALIIC010000076.1 GCA_938020445.1 uncultured Flavobacteriaceae bacterium
AAAGAAAATGATGTCACCCGTACCCTTTACACCAAGGCCATTGTCGGTAAGGGAAAACTCCAAGGGATGAAGTTCGATGAAGATTGGCGTAAAGACGATGTGGAGGCAGGACCTTTGCCCGCTCTTTTTCTCCGTGGTGTGGCCACCAGTATTCAGAAAGGCCCAGTTCCCTTGGGGCTCTATCTCGGCTCTGATTTCCCCATAAACAATGCCAATAAATTTGAAGGGAAACAGGCTGAACTTTTTGATGAAATCAAGAAAACGGAGGAACCAAAATTCTTTTATGACGAATCCCAGGAACTGCATACCGCCATGTTCGCAGACCTTGCAAGTGCCCAAGCCTGTGTTACCTGCCATAACGAACATCCACAAACGGCAAAGTCCGATTGGAAACTCGGCGATGTCATGGGGGCAACTACTTGGCAATATCCAAAGGATTCACTCACCTATAAGGGCACGATAGAAGTATTGAACGCCTACGCGAAGGGCACCGTAGATATCTATATGGCCTATTTAGATGAAATAGAAGCCTTTAAAAATTCTGAAAAACCTACTATAGGCACCAAATGGCCGGCAGAAGGCAACTACCTTCCTACACCAGAAGTATTTCTCGATAGTGTTCGCAAACTCTCGTCTCACGAAACCATGAAAGCCTTGGTCGCGGGAAAATAAAAATCCCACTTTCAAACAAACATACATACAAATCGATAAATAGCTGTTGTGAAAAGTACCATTCTGACATCGGTCATCGGGTTGATTTTGCTAGCGCTCTTCTTGGTACAGTTTTTCTTAAAGCTAGAGTGGTCTTGGTTGTGGTCGCTGCAGCAGCAGGAGCTCTACAAAAGATGGACGGGCCTTTTTTTGGGACTGTTTATTGCCTTTCAATGGCTATTAAGTCTCAGTAGGGTGGTGAAGAGATTACGACCATATTCCCTAAAGATGACGGCCCTCCACAAATGGGTAGGAGCTTTGAGTCCGTTGTTCTTTTATGTTCATAGCATGGGCATGGGCTACGGTTATCTGGCCCTACTGGCCTATGTGTTTCTGGCCAATACGCTGCTGGGATATGTGAATTTGGATGTAATCAAAAATGACAGCGAACTATTGTTCAAAGGATGGATGATGACCCATGTCGCCCTTTCGATGATCGTTACCATTTTGCTGTTCTTCCATATCGGAACGGTATTCTACTATAAATAAATAGAAACATGAAACTAGTCGTAAAAGAGATCATAAAGGAAACGGCAGATGCTGTAAGCATTTGTTTCAAGAATGGCGGACTGTTCAATAAACTCAACTACAAGCCGGGCCAATTTGTGACCCTTGACTTTCCCATAGCAAATGAGGTACATAAACGGGCCTACTCCTTCAGCAGCAACCCATTTACAGATAAAGACCTAAAGATTACGGTAAAAAGGGTCGAGAAAGGGTTGGTCTCGAACTTTGTGCACGACCAATTGAAGATCGGGGACAAATTGCAAGTTGACAAGCCCAATGGAAGCTTCTTTGTAGAACCTGAAAAAAAGCAGGAACGCCACTATAAGTTCTTTGCCGGCGGCAGCGGAATAACACCCATTTTTTCGATCATCAAATCTATTTTGGAACGGGAGCCCAAGTCCAAGATTCTACTAGTTTATGCCAATCACGATGTGGAAGCCATTATTTTCAGAAAGGAATTGGATGCCTTGGAAGCAGCGCACAAAGATAGGTTACGAATCGCACATCTTATCTCGCACGGGGCACTGGGCGGTCCTAAATACCATAAGGGACTCATAACCGATGCCCTCGTCGAAAACCTGTTCGAAAAATATGGGTTGTATTTTGACGATGGTCTGTATATGATTTGTGGGCCCTTTGGCTTTATGGAGGCCGTTAAGAGCATTCTACATGTCAACGGCGTGGCCCCCGGCAAAATCAAGGTAGAACTATTTAAACGCCCTACAGTTGTAAAACAGGGCAAAGACTTGATCAGCCAGGTAGCCATTCAATTGAACAACAGCAACTACGATATACAAGTCACAGCGAACAAATCGATTCTACAGGCAGCCATGGCAAAGAACATTGCCCTGCCCTACTCCTGCCGGTCCGGAATGTGCGCTAGCTGCAAGGCTACTTGCATTTCCGGTAAAATTACAATGACGGAAGGTCATTTGTTACCGCCAGAAGAAGTTGCCGCAGGTAAAATACTTACCTGTATAAGCTATCCTGCAAGTGAACATATCGTTATTGCAGTTTAAACCTAAAAACATGTTTAAAGTAAGTCCGTTGCGCAAAAGACAATTCCGGGGAGCATTGATAGGTATTCTTATCGGTGGGGGCCTTTTTGGCTTTCTTACGTTGGATTCCTCAGAACAATACGTTTCCCTAGGGCCCATGAACAGTGGACATGATGGGCTGTCGTGTGTTAGCTGTCATGCCGATGCCAATGGAAATCTATCTCAGCAAGTACAATCGAACCTTGCACACACTTTCGGGATGCGAAAAAATTCGGTTGATTTTGGCACCAAGGATGTCACCGCAGAGAATTGTCTGGGTTGTCACGACCGCCCCAATGATCGCCATCCTACCTACCGTTTTTCAGAACCCCGTTTCAAAAAGGCAATACAAGCCATCAATACGACCACCTGCATCACCTGCCATGCAGAGCATACCGATAAACGAGTTACGATCAACCCCGTAGATTATTGCATGAACTGTCATCAAGATCTCGAAGTTGAGGACGACCCAGTCGACATAACCCATATGGCACTCGTTGCACAAGAACAATGGTCTACCTGTATTCAATGCCATGACTTTCATGGGAACCATACCTATACCGTTCCTGAAAAACTTCAAGACACCATTCCGCTAAAGACCATACAAGCCTATCTTGACGGGGGAGCAGACCCTTATGGAACCACCAAAAAATACCGAGGCCTCTCCGAACCTGAATGGATCAAGACCCTTCAAAAAAAATAGTTGGGTACTTCCGAGATTATCCGATCCGCTTAAATTCTAAAATACCCCATGAACTTAAGACCAGCTGAAAGTGCGCTGCTGATCTACACTCTTGAACACTACGTAGTTTTACCTGCTGCGTAATTACTCCCCACATCCACCCTATTTCACTAATTATCAACATCCTAAAGAATTTTCCTGTGTTTTAACAGGTTTTGATATGTGTTAGCAAAGCATCCATTATGGTAAAAAAGGATAAATCTTCATGGCCAATCCCATAAATAGCTATTCGCATTACGTATACATTTGCCTTAAATAAGTATAAATACGTAGTCAATTTAAACAACACAAATATGAAGAACATTATAACCAAAGCGACATTGGTAGCATGCATCACAATGACCTTATTCGCTTGCGGAGGAAAAGAAGCAAAAAAGGCAGCAGCCACAGATGAAGCAACCGAAACCGTTTCAAAGACACAAACGCTAGATATTGAAAAACCACAATTGACGTTCGGTTTTATAAAACTGACCGATATGGCACCTCTTGCCATCGCCAAAGAAAAAGGGTTCTTTGAAGACGAGGGGCTCTTTGTTTCCGTTGAAGCACAATCGAACTGGAAAAATGTGTTAGATCGTGTGATCGACGGACAGCTAGACGGTTCCCATATGCTCGCCGGCCAACCCATCGCTGCCGGGGCGGGATTTGGAAGACAAGCAGAATTGGTAACACCTTTTTCAATGGACCTAAACGGAAATGGCATTACGGTTTCCAATGATGTTTGGTCCAAAATGAAACCCAATGTGCCCAAAGGCGAAGATGGAAAGCCGGTACACCCTATCAAAGCAGATGCGTTAAAGCCTGTTATTACCGAATACCGAAACAGCGGAAAGCCCTTTAAAATGGGAATGGTTTTCCCCGTATCGACACACAACTATGAAATTCGATACTGGCTAGCGGCAGCGGGCATTCACCCTGGTATGTATACTGCCGAAAACGTACAAGGTCAAATCGATGCCGAAGTACTCTTGTCCGTTACCCCACCACCGCAGATGCCGGCCACCTTGGAATCAGGAACCATTTATGGATACTGTGTAGGCGAGCCGTGGAACCAGCAAGCGGTATTCAAGGGAATCGGGGTACCGGTAACCACCAACTACGACATCTGGAAAAACAACCCGGAAAAAGTATTTGTAATGACCAAGAAGTTTGTCGAAGACAACCCAAATACGGCGATTGCCGTGACCAAGGCGCTCATCCGTGCCGGAAAATGGTTGGACGAGCCTGCCAACCGACCTGAAGCCGTAAAAATCCTATCGATGTCACAATACGTAGGTGCTCCCGAAGAAGTATTGGCTAATTCTATGACCGGAACCTTCGAATTTGAAAAAGGGGACAAACGATCCATGCCAGATTTCAACGTATTCTACAAATACAATGCAACCTATCCCTTCTATTCAGACGGTATTTGGTTCTTGACCCAGATGCGTAGATGGGGACAAATTCCCGAAACCAAAGCGCCAGAATGGTATGGTGAGACCATTAAGGACATTTACCGCCCCGATATTTGGAAAAAAGCAGCAGACCTCTTAGTTACCGAGGGCTTGATCCCTGCAGCCGATATTCCAGATACCGATGGGTATAAGCCCGTGACCTCAGATTTTATCGACGGTACGGCTTACGACGCAAAAGATCCCATCGGGTATATCAACAGTTTCTCTATTGGAAACAAGGATTAAAGTATAGTACAAATCGAAGCAAATTATAGTATCATGGAGCAAGAAATCATCTTAAAAAAAGACCGACAAGCCCTTTCATTCCTAAAACCAATAGTGGCAAAGCTCGTGCCCAAGATAAATAAG
>CALIIC010000077.1 GCA_938020445.1 uncultured Flavobacteriaceae bacterium
AATAGTTAAAGTAAGTTAAAAGGGTTTACCAAGTTAAGATCATGTAGTAAATTCGTTGTCATAAGGGGTGGTTCCCTTATAACTTTAAGTATTGGTTTTTCATAATTTAAAGTTTGGTTGGTTATTTAGGAAAAGCCCTGATGTTTTATTCAGGGCTTTTTTTGTATCAGAAATTACTTTCATTGATGGTAATCCATCTTTTTTTACTGCAATCTCCTTTTTTAAATATTCCAAAGTCCCTTTACGGGAGAATAGGTGACATTTACCGATGTTTTGCCTAAATACAATACTTTGGAATAAAATTTGTTTTATTAACTGTACGTTAAAACACTTTTGCTGTTTGTTTTATTAATTTTATCGGCAAACAGACCAATCCAATGATTCATAACGAAGCGTTATGTTTTACGATAACAAGTGTAAATGACCATTTAAATAACAGCAGATGAAAAAGATTTACTGTATCCTTTTTTTATTGGTTAGTCAAATTGCGTTGCCTCAAAATGGAGGTGATAGCAAGGAGTCTGTTTTTAAGCCAGGGGAATGGCTGAAGTTTAGAATGCACTATGGGGTGTTAAACGCTAGTTACGCTACCCTCCATGTAAAGTCTGATAAGATAGACAACGTTCCCGTGTATCATGTAGTAGGAAAGGGGAAAACAACCGGTTGGGCAAGTATTTTCTTTAAGGTAGATGATACCTATGAAAGTTATTTTGACAAGAAAGATGGCAAACCCTACAGGTTCATTCGTAAAATAAATGAAGGCGGTTATAAGAAAGATGTTGAAATCAACTTCGACCATAAAAAGGATAAGGCGGTCTTAAACGATAAAAAAAATAAGAAAGAATACGATTTTGATTTGCAAGACGGAATTCAGGATTTAATCTCGGCATTCTATTATCTGCGCAACAATTACGATCCAGATGAGTTGGTGGTAGGAGAATCGGTAGATTTAAAAATGTTGTATGATGACGATGGGGTCTTTAATTTTAAACTGAAATATTTAGGAACAGAAGTCTTAAAAACCAGGTTCGGTAAGGTAGAATGTTATAAATTTAGGCCTTTGGTACAGTCCGGAAGGGTTTTTAAGGAAAAAGAGAGCCTTTCGCTATGGGTGTCGGCAGATGATAATCGAATCCCCATTCGAATAAAAGCAGATTTAGCCGTAGGTGCTATCAAAGCAGATTTGCACGCTTATAATGGACTGAAGCATCAGTTTAAAATTATAATGGATTAGCAATCAATGGATGAACAGGATCTTATAGCGTCTCAAATTGAAAAACTAAAAGAAAAATACAAAGATTCTGGCCAAGACCTCAATTCGTATCTAGACGGCCTCCTCTACCAGCGTTATCTCACCTATTGGGATTATATACATTTAGATACATTACTAAGTATTCAGGTACCGCGTACATATTTTCCCGATGAGGAAATCTTTATCATGTACCATCAGATTACAGAATTGTATTTTAAGCTTATTTTACATGAGCAAAAGCAAATTGTAGATCACACTTCACAACAGCTCGATTTTTTAATTGAAAAAATACGAAGAATCAATAGTTATTATGAGGCCCTTATTTCCTCTTTTAGCATTATGATAAAGGGAATGGAACGGGAGCAGTTCCTACAGTATCGAATGGCTTTGTTGCCTGCCAGTGGTTTTCAATCTGCGCAATATAGAATGATCGAGATTTATTCGACTCCTCTGGAAAATCTGGTACACCATACCGAGCGGGCGTTGTTTGATGCTACAAATGGTATTGAAGAGCTCTACGAGCATATTTATTGGAAAAAAGGCGCCACCGATTTGGCCACAGGTGAGAAGACCTTGACTTTGAAGCAATTTGAGTATCGGTACACACCACGTTTGATACGAATTTCAAAACAAGTAGAAAGCCGCACTATTTATCATAAATTCTTACAATTACCCAAAGAAAAACAAGATAATAAAGCACTCATAAAGGCGTTAAAGACTCTAGATGTAAATGCAAACGTAAATTGGCCTTTGATGCATATGGGTTCTGCCCATCGATATTTAGGCAAAGACAAACAGGAAATAGATGCCACGGGTGGTACAAATTGGAAAGAATATTTACCGCCAAGTTTTCAAAAAGTCATTTTTTTTCCGGAGTTATATTCAAAAGAAGAGTTAAATAATTGGGGGAAACAATGGGTAGACCATATCTTTAATCCCGATAAAGTGAAAAGTAAGAATGAATAAAATATGGGGCATTGTCGTATTGCTGATGGCTATTACGGCCTGTAAAAACGACAGAACTTCTGAACCCTCCAAAGAAATTAGTGAGGTGAAGCAGGTAGTTGAAAAGGTGATTACGAAACAATTTGGATTCAATTTTGATAATTTCAAAGTGAAGATCGATACGGTGAAAAGAGGCGATAGCTTTGGAGAATTAATGCTTTCCCACAAAGTCGACTATCCAAAAATTGCCCGGGTTTCCCAAGAATTCAAAGATACTTTCGATGTGCGCAAAATTCGAGTAGGGAAACCTTATTTGATTCTACAGTCAAAAGACACTTCTGAAACGGCCCAAATATTCATTTACCAAAACGATCCCATAAACTATACGGTAGTGGACTTCCGCGACAGCGTAACTGCCTACAAGGAAAAGAAGAAGGTAAAGTATGTGGAACGCGAAGCTTCCGGGGTTATAGAAACGTCTCTTTCCGAGGCTATTTTAGCACAGGGTATCGATTACAATGTGACCAATAATCTTTCGGAGGTATATGCATGGACAGTCGATTTCTTTAAACTTCAGAAAGGAGATAAGTTTAAGGTAATTTATAAGGAAAAATACATCAATGATTCCATATATGCAGGGGCAGAACCAATAGAAGCTGCTTATTTCGAACACAACGGCCGGCCTATTTATGCATTTGCTTATGAAAATGATTCCCTAAAAAGTATAGTCGACTATTTTGATGAGGAAGCGAACAACCTTCGTAGGACCTTTTTAAGAGCTCCGTTGAAATTTGGAAGGATGTCTTCCCGATATAACCTTAAAAGAAGAATTCGCTATTACGGGAATAAGATACGGCCGCATCGAGGAACAGACTACGCTGCCCCCGTAGGTACTCCCATTCTTGCAACTGCAGATGGTACGGTCACCGAATCAACCAGAAGGGGAGGTAACGGTAAATATGTAAAAATACGCCATAATGGCACCTATTCTACCCAGTACTTGCATATGAAAAAGCAAAAAGTAAAACGAGGGGAATTTGTGCGCCAAGGCGATGTAATAGGCTGGATCGGTATGACCGGAAATACGAGCGGCCCACATGTTTGTTATCGTTTTTGGCGAAATGGCCGACAGGTTGACCCTTTGAAAGAAGAGCTCCCGAAGGCAGAACCCTTGGCCGAAACATTGCAACCGGCCTACTTCAGCTACATTGCCCCGATTCAGGCACAGTTAGATTGTATGACCTATCCCGAAGTACCTGAAGAAGTAGAAGAGCTACTTACGTTGAATCAATAACACCGCTATTACCTTTTTGTTAAGTGTTCCCGATTTATAGGGATAATGGTTACTTTTGCCGCTGAATTAAGCGAAAAAAGGTATACAAACCACAATCTCTAAAACTACTAAATGGCACTGCAAAATACCGATCCTACAAATACCCTTGGTTGGAAAAAGCTTCAAGAACATTTCGAGGCCACTAAGAACCGGCATGTAAAAGAACTCTTCGCGGAAGATGAGGATAGAGCACAGAAGTTGAATATACAATGGAAAGATTTTTTAGTTGATTTTTCCAAAAATAATATTACCGAAGATACCTTGGCCCTATTACTACAGTTGGCCGATGAGGTGCATTTAAAAGACGCAATCAAAAAATACTTTGATGGGGATGCCATCAACCAGACGGAAGGGCGAGCAGTATTGCACACGGCGTTGCGAGCAAAAATGAAGGATGCCGTTTTGGTAGATGGTGTAAATGTGGTGCCAGAAGTATATAAAGTCAAAGAACACATCAAAGCATTTACCGAAACCGTTATTTCCGGTGCTAAAAAGGGCTTTACAGGGAAACCGTTTACCGATGTTGTGAATATAGGAATTGGTGGGTCCGATTTAGGTCCGGCCATGGTGACCGAAGCACTAAAGTTCTACAAGAACCATTTGAAGGTTCATTTTGTCAGCAATGTAGATGGTGATCATGTACATGAAGTACTGAGAGATTTAAATGCAGAGACGACCCTTTTTGTAGTTGTTTCTAAAACTTTTACCACTCAGGAGACACTAAGCAATGCAACGACCATAAAAAAATGGTTTTTAAAACATGGAACGCAGGATGATATTGCAGCGCATTTTGCAGCGGTTTCGACCAATACGGAAAAGATAGCCGAATTTGGAATTTCCCAGGCCAATGTTTTCCCTATGTGGGATTGGGTAGGGGGTCGTTTTTCATTATGGAGTGCCGTTGGCCTTTCAATAGCATTGGCTGTTGGTTATGATCATTTTGATGCATTGTTAGCGGGGGCGAATGAGATGGACGAACATTTTAGAACAACGGACTTTGATCAAAATATCCCAGTTATTTTGGCCCTATTGAGTATTTGGTACAATAATTTCCATAAAGCCGAAACAGAGGCGATTATTCCTTACACACAATACCTGAGTAGATTTTCCGCCTATCTGCAACAGGGCATTATGGAAAGCAATGGTAAAAGTGTCGCCCGCGATGGCCAACGTGTAGGGTATGAAACAGGAACCATTATTTGGGGAGAACCGGGAACCAATTCGCAACA
>CALIIC010000078.1 GCA_938020445.1 uncultured Flavobacteriaceae bacterium
TTATGCTCAAAAAACAAAACGGGATTCGGATCATTGATCGCGGTGGCCAATAGCCCCTTTGCGTCATACGGAAAGGCAGGGTACACCACTTTTAGTCCGGGTGTTTTGGTAAACCATGCTTCATTGGTCTGCGAATGAAATGGCCCTGCTCCCACATCGCCTCCACATGGCATGCGGATGACCACATCGGCCTTTTCGGCCCATCGGTAATGACTTTTCGCCAAATAATTGATAATAGGATTGAACCCACTGCTGACGAAATCGGCAAACTGCATCTCTACCACCGCTTTCATGCCATTGATCGAAAGACCCATGCCGGCAGAAACGATGGCGGATTCACAAATCGGGGTATTTCGCACCCGATCCTTCCCAAAAGCGGTCATAAAGCCATCGGTGATTTTAAAGACGCCTCCGTAATCGGCAATATCTTGCCCCATTAATACAAGCGAGTCATGTTTTTCCATTGACTGTTTCAAGCCCTGGGAAATCGCATCGACCAACCGAATGTTCTCTTTTGGCTCTAACCCCTTAATATCTTGATATTCAAACGTTTTAAATACATCATTGTATTCATCACTTTCGGAGGAAACAACCGCTTCTTCTGCTGAAGCCAATCGCAGATGCGCATCTATTTCCTGACCAATTTCGTTTCGTAGACTGGAAATTACCTCCTGCGTAAGTATCCCTTGTTCCAACAAAAAAGCCTCGTAATTGCTAATGGGGTCTTTTTCAGCCCATTTTTCCAAGAGCGTTTCAGGTACATATTTAGTACCACTTGCCTCCTCATGACCCCGCATACGAAAGGTCTTAAACTCCAATAAAACCGGCCTGGGGCGTTGTCGCATACTATTAGCAAGTTTGTTTACCATAGCGTATACTTCCAGAATATTGTTCCCATCAATGATGTAAGACTCCATACCATAGCCGACGCCACGATCTACAAGATGCTTGCAGTTGTATTGCTCAGAAGTAGGTGTAGACAACCCATAGCCGTTATTTTCGATACAAAAAACCACTGGAAGATTCCATACGGAAGCGATATTGAGCGCTTCATGAAAATCACCTTCACTGGTACCGCCTTCGCCCGTAAAAACCGCCGTTACCTTCTTCTTCTTTTGTATCACATCGGCCAAGGCAATTCCGTCTGCCACGCCCAACTGTGGACCTAGATGTGAAATCATCCCAACAATTTTGTATTCCTGGGTACCAAAATGAAAACTGCGGTCACGCCCCTTCGTAAAACCACTTGCCTTGCCCTGCCATTGGGAAAACAGGCGTTGCAAAGGAATATTGCGACTCGTAAACACCCCTAAATTTCGGTGCATGGGCAATATGTATTCCTCGGGATGCATGGCGGTGGTGACTCCAACGGATATGGCCTCTTGCCCAATTCCGCTAAACCATTTTGAAATCTTGCCTTGGCGTAATAAAATGAGCATTTTTTCCTCGATCATTCGAGGTTTTAGCATTTTCTCGTAAAGTGATCGCTGTACTTCTTTGGAAATGCCCTTATTTTGGTATCGCATGTGATAAATCTGTAGTTTTTACTCTAAAAACAGGATAAATGTAACAAAAAAAGGGTCGAAAATCAGCATTCCCAAGAGATGCTTTTCCCTGCAATATTTACTAACTTTGTGTAAACCCTTAAAATTGAGGTATGAGTGGTATTCCTAATGTTGACTTACAAGATTTTATTTCTGGCGATCCTGCCCGGAAAGATAAATTTATTCAAGAAATCGGCGCGGCCTTTGGTGATATTGGTTTTGTAGCCCTAAGCGGGCATTTTCTTTCGGAAGAATTGGTGGGGAATCTTTATAGCGAAATCAAGCAATTTTTTGAACTGCCCCAACAGGTAAAAGACCGCTATGAAATAGCGGGTATCGGGGGGCAACGTGGGTACACCTCTTTTGGAAAAGAACATGCAAAAGGACGAAAAGAGGGGGATTTAAAAGAGTTTTGGCATTTTGGGCAATACGTCGAGGACAATCCGAAGTTGGCCTCCGAATATCCCGAAAATGTGCTTGTGGATGAACTGAACGATTTTAATGTTGTAGGGAAGGAAACATTTAGAATGCTCGAAAAAACGGCAAAGTACGTCTTACGAGCGCTTGCACTCCATTTAAATTTGGAAGAAACCTATTTTGATGCATATATAAAAAATGGAAACTCTATTTTAAGACCCATTCATTATCCACCAATTACAGAAGAGCCTAAAAATGCAGAGAGAGCGGCGGCACACGGCGATATTAATCTCATTACTTTATTGATGGGAGCTCATGGTAAAGGGCTTCAAGTACAAAACCACGAAGGAGAATGGATCGATGCCATTGCCCGTCCCGACCAATTAATGATCAATGTAGGCGATATGCTTTCACGCCTTACCAATAATAAATTAAAGTCTACGATACATAAGGTTGTAAACCCTCCGAAAGAACTGTGGGGTACCTCGCGCTATTCCATTCCCTTTTTTATGCACCCTATTAGTGAGATGCCACTAAATTGCTTGGAAGATTGTATAGATGACAAACATCCCAAGTTATACGAGGATATTAGTGCTGGTGCCTTTTTACATGAACGATTGATCGACCTTGGTCTTATCAAGGGGTAACGCCCATTCCTTTTTAATATGACCATACAAGCAACCATTATTCCGGGCTACGGGGCGGCTTCCGGAAAAAACAAGGACAATCGCTATCCTGGAGGCACCATCGCCCTACAGGCACCCTACTTCACGGTATTGGGGCTTGACCTCAGCCCCTATTACTTGGGCACCTTGAATATTGATATTTCACCCCATTCTTTTGAAATTAAGACTCCCAAGCATTTTTTTAAGCAGGTTGCCTGGTCCGAGTTTATCTCGCCTGAGAATTTTTACTTCTTTGATGTTTCATTGGAATATAAATCAGGAACATATGAAGGCCTCATCTACATGCCTGATCCGGAAACCAAGGAAGAACATGAGCAGAAACCAACCACTCTTGAACTGATTCTTCCTAAAATAGCCGATTTACAATACGGGGACAGGGTTTCGGTGACCATTGACCCTGTTCAATTACTCCTAACAAAATAATGTACGCAAATGAGTCTCGAAGATCAACTTAAGAATCTTTTTCCCGATCATATACCGGAAAAAGAACCCGCTAAACCGGCCAAAAGTGCGATTTGGTTGCAAGATGACCCTATCATCTGCAAGTATGAAAAGCGAAAAGGAAAACCGATTACCATTTTAGAAGGTTACAATGGGGCGGACAGTGATTTTAAGAAACTTGCCAAAGATTTAAAGACAAAATTAAGCGTAGGAGGTAGTTTTAAAGATGGAAAAATCATTATTCAAGGAGATTATCGGGATAAAATAATGGAAATGCTGATGGCAAAAGGCTTTAAGGTGAAACGTGTAGGGGGTTAAATAAGCCCGTGAGCGCAATGAGTAACGAGCTTGTTGTTTTTTGGCTTAAAATTTCCCAGTAGTTTGTGTTAATTTAATTTTGTTTTTTTCGATTAAATGTTACTTTTAATCTACGAAACCTAAACCGCTCCTCCCATGAGTTCTCTTTTGCATATTACCAACGGTGATGCTTTTACCGGGACCCTAAAATCTTTAAAGCTCAAAGGAGACATTATTACATGGCGTGAAATGCTCTGCGAAGGCAAAACATTGACCAATGTAGGCAGCGAAAAATTCTGGAAGACACGTTTTGATTTTCTCCATAAGAATTACAAAGTTTCAAAATCTTCCTTTATTGAAAAAACCTTAAAGGAATACCGTTCGCTTTGTAATCATAAACAACAAGATGAGATCGTACTTTGGTTTGAGTACGATCTTTTTTGTCAAATAAACATGCTTGCCGTACTCAGTTGGTTGAAAACCCACCGAAAATATGCACAAATATCATTGGTCTGTAGCGGAATGGAAGACGGTAGCGACCAGCTCTTGGGGCTCAACCAACTTTCGGAAGAGCAATTAATGCGCCTATATACCGACAAAAAAGTACTTTCACAAGATGATATAGAATATGCCGACTATGTATGGCAATTGTATTGTAGCGACAACCCGATGCGGCTTGAAAACCTTACGGATTTCAGCCAATACCAATATGATTATCTCGGAGAAGCAGTTCGCACGCATTTAAAACGCTTCCCGTCTATTCGAAATGGTCTGAATGAAATGGAGAACAGTCTGTTAGAGATTGCCAATACCGAAAAACCTGAGAGTAGACATGCTTTTTTAGGAGCTATCTTAGGAAATCAAGGCATGCTTGGCTTTGGAGATACCCAATATGAACGCGCCATTAATCGCCTGAAGCCGCTGTTTACATCCCTAAATCCGGTTAAATTATCTAGAAAGGGAAAAAAAATACTAGAAAGCCAAACCAATTATTATTCCTGTATACAGGATAATGACGTCTATCTTGGCGGAGCGGTTAAATACAATTTCCTATATAATACGACTACGGACAGAATACTTAAATTGTAGCATGTCCCTCAGTCCATCCGAGCTTATCCTAAACCCAGATGGCAGTATTTACCATCTGAATCTCTTACCCGAAGACATTGCACAAACAATAATTACAGTTGGCGACCCGGATCGTGTAGATCAGGTCTCCAAACATTTTGATAGCGTGGAAACCCGCAAGGGAAAAAGAGAGTTTCATGCGCATACAGGGCATTTGAACGGCAAGCGACTTACCGTACTATCGACCGGCATAGGAACGGACAATATCGATATTGTATTAAACGAGCTTGACGCTTTGATGAACATTGATTTCGCCACGCGTACCATCAAACCTGTACCGATCGCCTTAGACATTGTTCGCATTGGAACATCGGGAGCCTTGCAAGGGGCTATCCCAGTAGATTCGTTTTTGTTGAGCGAACTGGCAATGGGCTTTGATGGCCTGATGCATTTCTATGCCCATGAAGGAATTGACCGTCCCGAAATTGCCGAAGCCTTCGTACAGCAAACGAGGTGGAGTCCCAAAAAAGCCTACCCCTATGTGATAGAAGCTGACCCACAATTGGTATCCAAGCTGCATTCAAATCGTATACGATTAGGCTTAACTATTACGAACACAGGTTTTTACGGACCGCAAAGCAGAAGTCTTCGTCTTCCGCTACCTGATGAAGACCTTCCTAGTAAAATTGCTGCCTTTCGGTACCAAAACAACTGTATTACCAATTTGGAAATGGAAACATCCGGTATTTATTTGTTGGCAAAACTGTTAGGGCACCGGGCGGTTTCGATGAATTGCATCTTGGCAAATCGCAGTAACGGTACCTTTTCAAAAAATCCGGAAATTGCGGTAGACAATTTGATTCGATACGTGCTGGAAAGACTTACTCAATAAAAACTGAATGAAAAAAGTTACAATCATAGGTGTGCCCGAGCATTTTAACCTGCCTTGGCATTTGGCCATTGCGGAAGGCGCTTTTGAAGAACGGGGAATTGAACTGGTTTGGAAGGAAGTGCCGGAAGGTACCGGTAAAATGTGTCAGATGCTCGATAATGAGGAGACTGACCTAGCCATTATCCTTACCGAAGGCATCGTTAAAAGTATTACCGCGGGCAACAAAACAAAAATTGTACAGCAGTACATCGGCACTCCTTTGCAATGGGGCATTCATGTAGGGGCCAAAAGCACATTTAAGGAGGTCGCAGAACTTCAAAACCAAAAAGCGGCCATTAGTCGCTTTGGTAGTGGCAGCCATTTAATGGCTTACGTGCATGCTCAAAACAATGGTTGGGATACCGAATCGCTCAAGTTTGAGCTTATAAATACCTTAGAAGGTGCGGTAGAATCCCTTACCGAGGGCACCGCGGATTATTTTCTTTGGGAACATTTTACGACAAAACCAATTGTAGACCAAGGGATATTTCGGCGATTGGGCGACTGCCCTACCCCATGGCCTTGCTTCGTAATCGCGGCTACCGACAGCTTTCTTCAAAAAGAACCAGGTACGCTAAAACATATTTTGGAAACTATCAACCTGTATACTTCGGAGTTTAAGAGCATTCCAAGCATTGACCGTACCCTCGCAAACCGATACGGACAGCAACTCGCGGATATTCAAGCCTGGTTGAGAATTACAGAATGGAGTCAATCCCCCCTACCCGAAGAAACGCTTATTAGTGTCCAAAAGCAATTGATGGAGCTAGGGTTAATTGACCAATTATTAAGAACGGATCAGTTATTGATGTCCAGAAAAAGCTGATTTGTTAAAAGTATTTTTTTATCAACTTTTTAAACTTTAGATCCGACAATGGTTTTTGTAAATATTGGGCCACATACGGGTTTTTACGGGCCAAAACCACATTGTTTTGATCGCTACTCATGGTAATCATTACGATAACGACTTGGTCCTTAATTTCTTTTGGAATGGTTTTATGATAATCTTCCAAAAACTCCCACCCGTCCATTACGGGCATGAAAATGTCTAGAATTATCAAGCATGGCCCTTCAAAAGAGTCTCTTAAATAATTGAGCGCTTCCACACCATTCAAAGCAATATTTACGTTCAATTGCATGTTCAATTGACCAATAAAAATCTTGCTTATGAAATTGTTGGAATGGTCGTCATCTACTAGGAGAATCGACCTGAGTTTAGGTTTGGTAGTGTTCAAATGGTTTGGTTTAGCAGTGAATACTACTACTAAAGTAATACTTTTCTTAGTTTTTTACCATAAAATCGATAAAAAGCACATTTTATTACCAATTTATAATGCTTTTCCCACTTTTACTAAGAATTTCATTTGTTTTGCTAAAATGCTTATTTCCAAACCAATAACCACGATTGGCACTCAAAGGCGATGGATGTCCTGTTTGTAAAATTGCATGTTTAGTGGCATCTATAAGGCTTGATTTCTTCTTTGCGTAACCACCCCATAACAAAAAAATGAGGCCTTCACCTTCCTCGGATAATTTTCGGATGACCGCATCGGTAAACACCTCCCACCCCTTTTTTTGATGGCTTCCAGCTGTTTGGGCACGGACGGTAAGCGTCGCGTTCAGTAATAAAACCCCTTGGTCTGCCCAGCGTTCGAGGTTGCCACTTTTTGGATAGGGTTTTCCCAAATCGGTTTCAATCTCTTTAAAAATATTGATGAGCGATGGAGGATGTGATACCCCGTCAGTCACCGAAAAGCAAAGGCCATTGGCCTGTTTGGGGCCATGGTAAGGGTCTTGACCAATGATCACCACCTTCACATTTTCAAAAGCGCAACGATCAAAAGCCGCAAAGATTTCTTTTCCCGGGGGATAACAGTTAAAGGATTTGTACTCCTGTTTCACAAACGTGGTCAAAGAATCAAAATATGGTTTGTTAAACTCTTCAACAAGCCGTTGTTGCCAACTGTTATGTATTTCTACCTTCATAAAATTAATGATAATGGAATGTGTGTAAAAATAACGGATATGGAAATAAAGAACACTTTTTAAGAATCCTTTTTCGGAAAACAATAAATCACAAATACCAACGCTCTATTGATACGGTAACTTCTTTTAAATATTCGTACAATGCGTCTTGATAGGAAGATGATATTTCTTGCAATCACCGTTTTTATTACGGCTTGTCAAGCAGATGACGCTCCTAGCATGGAAGAGTTAACACCCGGAATCATGGCAGGTGAATTGCCCTTGCTTGCCGGTACCAATCGCATCGGGATGATTGAAGGCTTCAACATTTCCAATCCGCAAGCCACTAGGGATTCCATTGTTGCCAAATGGTCCGAGGCCAAAAATTCCGGTATGACCGTTGGCCGCTTACAGTTAGATTGGTCGGAACTTGAACCCGCCCCAAATACATACGACCGACCTAGCTTGCAAAGTCGGTTGGAAAACTTGAATGCACAAGGCTTGCAGCCATTCTTACTGCTATCTGCCTATGACAGTGACGGCCCTACCGTACCGACTGATTTGGAAGGGATACGTTTTAATGATGAGCGTCTCATAGATCGCTTTAAAGGCCTCCTGAACTGGGTGGTTCCACTATTGATCGAGAATGGCGGATGGGCCCTCTCTATCTCCAATGAACCCGATAATTCCTTTGGAGAGCTTCCCAGCCTATCCTCCGATATCAAATCATTTGCCCGCGCCATACGGGATCATGTACACACCATTTCCCCGAAAATGGCGGTAACGGTGACCTTCGCCGAGGGCAATCTGGCATCCCACAGCAATGAAATAGCTGCTGTCTTGGACGAGTGCGACATTGCTTGCTGGAATTTTTACGGTTCCTTTTTAGATACCGAAAATCTGACATACGCCGCCAAATCTGTGGAGGAAATACGCAGTTCCCTCAAGGCTGTCCTTGGTCTTTCAGGGATTAAAAAAAGCATCATACAGGAACTCGGTATGCATATTGGGCTCGATTCATCGGAGGAGATACAACGCCTTTTTTACCAAACCTTTTTCGAACAAATGGAGACGGAAAGTCAACTAGAAGCGGCTTTCGCTTTCCAATTGGTCGATTGGTCACCGGACACGATCGACTTCTACACCGCTTCTTTCGACACTGAAAGTTTTCCTCCTGGACTCCTGGATGCATTTTCAGAATCATTGGCCACGATAGGCTTGTTAGATCAACGCAACGGGCAGGCACGTACGGCCTGGAACGAACTAATGCTTTGGACAACACGTTTTCAGTAAACGCTCATAGTTCCGGTTTCGCCCCTAATCCATACCTTTGCCATCGATTTTAAAAGACGATGCGTTCTATACAACAGAAAACCCTACAGGATTTAGAGTTTCCGACCGTATTACTGCAGCTTGCGGGCCGCTGTAATACCGAGCTTGGCAAGGAGGCTGCACTTGCAATCACCCCATTTGGGGATAAGGAGTCCGTTTTGGAAGCCCTCGGGCAAACATCCGAGTTTCTTTCCTCGCTTATCAGTGAAAACCGCATTCCAAACCACGGTTTTGATACCATCAACGGGGAGATTCAGCTGTTGAAGATTGAGAACACCACCTTGGAAGTACCTGGATTTAGACGCTTAAGCGCTATTTGTACGACAGTTGCTACCCATAAAAAGTTCTTTAAAAAGTTCAAAGAATACTATCCGCTTCTTTTTGCGGCCTCGGAAACCGTCGAAGCCAATAAGGACATCCCGTCCCAAATCGATGCGGTCATTGACCGTTTCGGAGAAGTGAAAGACCGGGCCTCTGACACCCTTTTTGACATTCGACGACAAATTAACCAAGTGCGCGGGAGGATCGGGCAGAGTTTCTCTTCGGCACTAAACCTCTATCACGGGTCGGACTATTTGGATGATATTCGAGAATCCGTAGTCGAAAATCGTCGTGTTTTGGCCGTAAAGGCAATGTATCGCCGTAAGGTAAAAGGAACGGTAATGGGCTCCTCCAAGACCGGAAGTATTGTCTATATAGAACCAGAGGCCGCCTTAAAATATAGCAGGGAACTAAATAACCTGGAATTCGATGAACAAGAAGAGGTACAGCGCATTCTGAATCAACTTACTGCCTATATCCGACCGTATGCAGCCTTATTAAGCGATTACCAAGTGTTTCTCACCAAAATGGACGTTACGGCCGCTAAAGCCAAATACGCCTCGGAAATGAACGCTTTGATGCCCAAGGTCAATAACGAGCAACAACTATTTTTACGAGATGCATTTCACCCCCTATTGTTTCTAAGCAATCGCCTGCGGGATGAAAAAACGTACCCACAGACCATAGAACTTAAGCCCGATAACCGAATTATCGTCATTTCAGGCCCCAATGCGGGTGGTAAAAGCATTACATTAAAGACCATTGGCTTGCTTCAAGTAATGCTACAGAGTGGTTTGTTGATACCGGTACATGAGCGAAGTTCGGTTTGTCTTTTTGATCAAATCCTTACAGATATTGGAGACAACCAATCCATTGAAAATCATTTAAGTACGTACAGTTACCGTTTAAAGAACATGAACCGTTTTTTAAAGAAGTGCAATGCCGACACGCTGTTTCTGATCGATGAATTCGGGACCGGAAGCGACCCTGAACTGGGCGGTGCTTTGGCCGAAGCTTTTTTAGAAGTGTTCTATGAACGTGGTGCCTTCGGGGTGATTACCACCCACTATGCCAATTTAAAAGCCTTGGCAGATGAGTTACCCCATACAACGAATGCAAATATGTTGTTTAACGGAAAAACCCTTGAACCCACCTTTCAATTGGTATTAGGGGAAGCGGGCAGCTCGTTTACCTTCGAGGTAGCGCAAAAGAACGGCATCCCCTACTCGCTCATAAACAAGGCTAAGAAGAAGATAGAGCGAGGCAAAGTGCGTTTTGATGCCACTATAGCCAAATTACAGAAAGAACGCAGTAAAATGGCCCAAACCGGCTCTAGGCTGCAGGAGGAAGAATCAAAAGCACGCGAAGAAGCGGCCAAACTGGAGAAGTTGAATGCCAAGATCAAGTCAAAACTCGAAAACTACCAGGAGCTATACGACCATGACCAACGCATGATTTTGTTGGGAAATAAGGTAAACAAGGCAGCGGATAAATATTTTCTGGACAAAAAGAAACGACAACTTGTATCGGAACTGTTGCGAATCGTAGAGACCGAGAATAGCAAACGAAAAAAGAAAACCGCCAATCAGGCCAAGGCGGACCGCGCCAAGAAGGCACAGGTGGCACAGGAAGTTCAAAAAGAGGTCAAGGTCATTCGGGAAAAACGAAAGGTTGAAAAGAAGAAAGCGGTGCTCAAGGAGCAAAACAAGCCACGTCCGATTTTCAAGGTGGGCGACCGGGTACGTTTGCAAGATGGAAAGGCGGTCGGTACCATCGACACCCTTGAAAAAGGCAAGGCCATCGTGAATTATGGTATGTTCACTACACAGGTTAGTGTAGATCAGCTTGAATTGGTAGAGAAGAAGAAATAATACGGGTATTTAATTTGATTATCAATTACTTACGTTAAATCATATACGATTTTTATCACATTATATTCCTCTAATTCAGGTTTCAATCTGCCTTTTTTAATCAAACATAGCCAAGGCATACGCCAAATCGAATGCTCGGGAGACACATGTCCTATTGACGACACTTACCGGAACTCCTGCTTGCTAAGTGCTACTCTAAGGGATTCCCGCCTTCGCGAACACCTGCTTGCTTAGGGATACTCAAAGGGATTCCCGCCTTCGCGAACACCTGCTTGCTTAGGGATACTCAAAGGGATTCCCGCCTTCGCGGGAATGAATGGAAAAGAATTTTATAAAACAACAGCCGGCATCAGGTTGTTGAATCTACAACCTGTGATACCGACTGCGTTGTGAATAAACTAACTGGATTTTAATTACAGTTCACCGTAGCCACCGTTATTTTGAAGACTCCATCTGCTTCATAACAGCGCTCCGAGGTATAATACCCAACATTGAACTCCCCTAGCCTTCTCCATACAAAGGCATCTTGAAATTCGAATTCGATTTCCACATCATGCGCCCCATTTGGAGGGCTTTTGATGGATCTCTTGTTTTGACTGACTTCCGTAAAACTTCCGTTTACACTGTTATTGGTGCCGGCGTTTTTGTAAATAAAACGATAGCGGATATCGTAGATGGAGTTGTTCTCTACGATGGCATTTTCATGATCAAAGTTAAAACTCCCGCAGTTTTCGACACGATAATCGGTGGTGTATCCCATTTTTGCCAAGGAATTATCTTTTAGATACCGAATGGTGTAGGCAATGGGAACACCAGGGTTATTACGACTGTACACGGCGTTTTCCCCCGTCAATATATAGTTTAGGGAACCAGGTCCTTCTTCAATGTTTGCCGAATTAATAGCTTCGGAGGCCACTTCTGCGTTGCCACCGATGGTCACGATGGTAATGCTGGAATTTTTGACGACTGCGTCGTATTGGGAATTGACTGTTCCGGTTCCTGAAGCGCCACTGGCATATTCCATCACGGCATCCAATGAAATGGAGGTATCAATATTCGTCGATTCCATTCGCATCATGATAATGCGACCATAGGAAACGGATTGTATGTAAGCAGGGGGTGCCTCCGAAGAAACGGCCGCGGATACCTGGGCCGCCGTTACATCCGGACCAAATACACTGGCGGGGTCATTGGTTTTTGGCGTATCCATGGTCACGGTATAAAACACCTGCTTAAAAGCGATGGTAGCAACACGTCGTACGGTGGTGCTTTCGTACTCGAATTGGGAGGCCACGGAACCGGTCGCCCATTCCAAATTCAACCCTACATCCAAGCTCAGTTGTTTTGAACTATAGGAATTTGCCGCCTGGTAGGTTGAATTGGACGCGTTTACGTACCCGTCTTGGTAGGCATTGGCATTCCACCATTCCAACGAATTGTCAATGCCCGTTTGTACCTCGGAGTTTTTGGAAGGATCTTGTACCACGATGGTTCCCTGCTCCCCTATTCCCGGTAAATCTACTCGTAAAGTGGCCGGGGCACGATCTAGGTTCAATGGGTCGGGCGCGCCGTCCAACATTCCTTGGTTCCCAACTACCAACGCTCCGGGATATACGATACCGTTGGTAGGACGCAGAATGGCCACATCATCAAAGTTCGATTCCATGTTGTAGTCTTCGGTCTTGCAGGTTGAAATGATACCTTGCACCGGACCAGTTGTATTGTTGCGTTCGTCCGTTTTCGTCTTCACAGAAGGGGCGCCTCCGGTATCCTGTACATTGAGAAGGTCATTAGGGTTGTATGAAAGATTGGCAATAATACTGTTAATATCTTCCGCTTCGGGATTTTCTATTTGGGAACCGGGATCAGTTCCTGGGTCTGTTCCGGGATCCGGGTCGTCCTTACTACAGGAGTTAAAGGAAATCAATACCAGGGTGCTTAAGAACAAACTGGCCAATCGTTTGGATGTTACTTGTTTTGCTTTCATAATTTTTTGGTTTAAAAGATTCAACGAGTCAAAACTATCTGCAAATCAAGGGCTCACCTAATTTTGTCCATGGACAAAGTATGGACAGCATTGCCCATACACCCCTTAAAACAGCATGGACATCGCTCTTTGATAAAAAAGCATCAATACTTGTCAACCCCTTTAAAATAAACGTCTATGGAGATTTTTGACTTTTGGAAAAGAGTCCTTTTGAATGGACATCGTATGGACCGAGGGGTTTTTACACTTTTCAAAACACTTTCAAGAGTTCTATAATTGCCGTATTTTAACTTCATCAAACCAAACCGATATGAAATCAATACGTCACTTTCTAGCCTTGTTCCTATTTCCCCTAACAATACTATTCGGGCAAGATCAAGAAAAAATAGATAGCTTATTAAAGGTTTACAACAATTTAGAAGATGGAATTCCCAAAATCAAAACCTTAGAACACCTTTATTATTCAGAGATTTATAATAATCCGGAAAAAGGACTTGATTATGCCCAAAAGGGACTAAAGCTATCCTCAAGCCTTAGTAATTGGTCTGGAATAGGAGTAGCCTATTATCATATTGGTGTTTATCATAAGCTTACCTCTAAATTGGATTCTGCCTTGCGATATTATAATAAATCATTAGAAGTTTGGGAAAAGCATCCAGATACAAAATTGAAGGCCACTACCCTTTCTTCAATAGCCGGTATAGAGTTTGAAAATGGAAATATTGACGAAGCGATAGTGATTGAAGAGAAGGTGAATGCGATAAATAAAGAAAATGGATTTTGGCTCAATTATGGTGTAGGCCTGGGAAGCGTTGGAGATATGTATAGTAGCAAGGGGAACTACAAGATTGCCTATGAAAAATCAATAGCCGCTTTAGAAGTTCTTGACACCGTTCCCGAGGAGCCATGGAGAGATGCGGATATCATGAGGCAAATTGGCAATATTGAATACTCCAGAGGGAACTATAAAAGTGCCCTGGAGTATTTAAACAAGGCTCTTCAAGTATATATCGAAACAGAGGACAATATTTATATAGGCCATACCTATGTTGATATTGGTAGCGTTGAACATGAATTAAAAAACTACCAGGGGGCAATTGGAAATTTTGAGAAAGGACTCAGCATTGGAAAGCAAATTGATGTAATAGATATGCAAGCCAATTCGCTGGCTAATATGGGCATGACGTATACACTAATGGGTTTTCCTGACAAAGCTGTTAGTTACTTGGAGAAGGCAATAAAATTAAATCGCACCAACAACTCGGTTTCAAATCTAATTTCTTCCCTTGGGGAAATGGGGAATGCACTACGGGTTAAAGGAGATGCGGACAAGGCTATTCCTTACTTAAACGAATCGGTAAAGTTGGCCGACTCTACAGGAATACTGAACTTAAAAAAACTTGCCTTATTCTATAGATCAGAGGCTTACCAAGCTACCAACGAATATCCCAATGCTTTGCTAGACATGCAAGAATACATCAAAATCAACGATAGTATTTTTAACAAAGTGACATCTCAACAAATTGAAGAACTTAAAACCATCTATGAAACCGAAAAAAAGGAAGCTGCCATCACCTTGCAAGAGGAGGAGATTAAAACCCTAAATGAAAAGGCAAGAGCCGATAAATTGACCAAGGGCCTGTATGCAGGAGGCGCCATTTCAGGAATAGCACTTTCCGGACTGCTCTTTTTTGGATTTCGACAACGGATGAAAAAGAATAAGATAGCAAGGGAAAAACAAGAAGAAATATACAAGCAGGAGATTGCCCATAAAAAGAAGGAACTGACCAGCCAGACCCTGCACTTGGTGCAGAAGAACACCTTTATACAGGAATTGATGGAGAATTTGGAGAAAATCAAGAATTCCCCAGAGAAGTTCAAAATGGAGTTTCGCCGTATTGTAATGCTACTCAAGAAAGAAAATGCCTCCGATAAGGATTGGGAGGTGTTCAAAACCTATTTCGCAGATGTCCACAACGACTTTGATCAAAAACTACGTACCCTGTATGCCGATATCTCCGAAAAAGAGATACGCTTGGCCGCTTTTCTGAGAATGAACCTCACCACCAAGGAG
>CALIIC010000079.1 GCA_938020445.1 uncultured Flavobacteriaceae bacterium
CTGCGCCTGTGTTGCGAAGGTCAAAAGTCCAAAAAACAAAAATAAACATGCTTTCGAAAGAAATGGGGTTGCTCTTTTCATCGTACCAAAATTTAGGATGTTAGTCCAATTACTATACCAAAACTAACGAAAATAGTACAACTTTATTTCAATGGGAGAAAATGGTTGTTTTTAGGGGGTTAATTTCACTGGATTCGGCCAATTAAAAAAGAAAGTCCCAAAGTAGTTTTGTAGTATACGATGCCGTTGATTTATGCGTTGATAATAACCGGCCTCCGGTAGAAAATGAATTTTTAAAAATCTTTATGAACTTAGAAAAAGTTATTCCATTGTTGACCGTGCAAAAGCCTTCAGTGGTTTTTAAGAAGGTCGTCGCTTTCAATAAAGAGGCAAAAGTACCGTCACAACGTGTGCAAGTACGGCTCGGACTTGCATCAGGTTTTGAGATTGTGGGGGTTCCTTTGGCTATTGACCAAGATGGCAACACCATAGTAGCGGGGGTTGCCGATACCATTACTTATGTCAATGCCGGATCCGTGTCGGGGATAGAGTTATTAACGCCAACCGCTTTGCTAGGAGTCTTGACAGACGACAGATACGTTGCCGTACCACAAAACGAAGTACCAACCTTACTTGCAATCAAACGAAAAATACACGAACTAAGCGCACAAATAAAAACCTCCTATGCCATTGATTTTAGGGCTATTGATTGGTCAAAACAATGCAATACGGACGTGGAAAAGTACCAATTTGACACGTTTTTGAATGTTTTGAGTGATGTATTAAAGAACATAGCAGGCGACACTATGGGAAAAGAGGCCCTAAAGACAATAAGCAGTATTGAAATTACGTTGCGAGAAGGTGAATTGTCAGTTGTAAAAGGAGCGGCAGGTATCGCCATTCAACTTGATGTCAACCGAAAATTGAAAAAAGATTTGAAACAAGTACTTCAGCAGCAGCTGGAGAAATATCTATAATAACCTAAAAATAGTACAATGGGATTAGCAGAAAGAAGAATTGTAAAATCATTTCAAGAAACCACCTTTAAGAGTTTTTTGGAAGATGTAAAAAAAGTAGTTGGGAAAGAAGTAGAGGTCGAAGTCACCTGGGATTCACTTGCAATAGAAGGTATGAGCCACCTGTACGAAGAAGCATGGCCACAGGTATACTTTCAACCATTGGTCAAGGCATTTGAAAGTATTTGCGCCGACGACATGGGCAAGGAGGCCATTGCCGAGAGCCTAGAGAAAATCGTTATAAAAAATGAAGAAGGGGTGAGTTCCGCTTCCCGATGGTCCGCCTTTGAAAACAAGGTATTGACCTTGGACCATAAGCCAACCACGAACATCCATTATGTAGATGATCGCGCGAAGGCGGTACAGTCGCTGCTAGAAAACAATCTTTAAATAGCAATAGGTATTCGATCCAAACAAATGGGCCACGGTTATTTCGCTGTGGCTTTTTGTTTTTTGGAGACAAACAAATCCTTTACATCCACCTGACTTCGAATAAGATCGTCGAAATTCTCACGCTCCCTAATCAAGATGGCCTCGCCTTTATGCCATAATACTTCTGGCGGACGAAAGCGTGAATTGTAATTACTGGCCATGGTATAACAGTACGCGCCGGCATTCTTAAAACAGAGGATATCTCCCTCAGAAATTTCACTTATTCTACGATTACTTGCGAAGGTATCGGTCTCACAGATATAACCGACTACCGAGTAATAGCGTTCCCTTCCCTTAGGGTTGGATACATTTGTTATTTGGTGTGACGCTCCGTAAAGCATTGGGCGAATCAAATGATTAAAACCCGAATCTACACTAGCAAAAACAGTAGAGGTAGTCTGCTTCACAACATTTACGCGGGTTAGGAAAAAGCCTGCCTCACTGACCAAAAATTTTCCTGGTTCAAATGCCAAGGTAAGTTCTTTGCCATATTCCTTGCTGAATTCATTGAAACGGGCTCCTAATTTTTTGCCCAACTCCTCCACATTGGTCTCGATATCACCTTCTTTATAGGGTACCTTAAAACCACTTCCAAAATCGATAAAATCCAAGTTCTCAAAATTCTTTGCAGTCTCGAACAAAATTTCAGAGGCGTAGAGAAATACATCAATATCCAAAATATCACTACCCGTGTGCATATGAATACCATTGATATTCATTTTAGTCAGATTCACGATCCGCAGCAAATGTGGAATCTGGTGAATACTAATGCCAAATTTTGAATCAATATGCCCTACGGAAATATTGGAGTTTCCTCCCGCCATTACATGAGGGTTGATTCGTATGCATACCGGAATATCGGGATGTTTGCCACCGAACTGTTCCAATACGGAAAGATTATCAATATTAATCCGCACGCCTAGTTTGGCGGCCTCTTCGATCTCTTCCAAAGAAACACCGTTGGGCGTAAAGATGATCGATTCTGGTTTGAAACCCGCCAACAGACCTAACTGTACCTCTTGTATAGATACCGTGTCCAGACCGCTGCCCAAGCTATTCATCAACTTTAATATGCTGATGTTCGAAAGTGCCTTGGCCGCATAATTCAATTGCAGCTTTTTTACACTGCTAAATGCCTTTGTTAACCGATTGAATTGAGAAATTATTTTCTCGGAATCGTATACATAAACTGGGTTGCCGTAGGTGTTCGCTATTTTAAGTAAATCGGCCTGCTTCATAGAAATGCGTCTTTTAAGCGAATTTAATCGCATTATTTCGGCTGCACAAAAAAATAAATGAAAATATTACAAATACAACATAATGTTTTAAATATAACAACCGATTTAGATTCACCTTCCCTTGTCCCTATGGCATCGGAATTGTATTTTTAATAAAAATTAAACATGAAATTACCCTTATTTCCCTTACAATCCATTTTCTTTCCTGGAGAAACGGTCCCCTTGCATATCTTCGAGGAGCGTTACAAACAATTGATTCATGATTGTCGTGATGAAGCGATTACCTTCGGAATACCCGTATATATTAATGAAGGCCTTGCCTATGGTACCGAGGTGCAGTTGGTAGAAGTGGTCACAACCTATGAAGGTGGGGAAATGGACGTAAGCTGCGTGGCAAGACAGGTTTTTAAGGTGCTTACCTTTGAGAATACGATCGACGGGAAATTATACGCAGGCGGAGAGGTAGAGTTTCTTGAAAATATCAACGATGCCGATGATGCGTTAAGGGCAGAGGTGCTTGCGAAAATCGAAGAACTCTACTTTATGATGGAGGTGCCGTTTACGCCTATTCCCGTAGATAAATTCCATAGTTTTATCCTCATACATAAGATGGGACTCTCAATGGAGCAAGAATATGAACTCTTGTTGATGACCAAAGAAAGTGATCGCTTGGCCTATATACGGGGACACCTAATGGCTACCATTACGGTCTTAAAAGAAGTGGATCGCACCAAACGTGCTATTACGTTGAACGGTCACTTTAGAAATTTCGACCCTTTGGATTTTGAAGGACTGGAGATTCAGTAGCTTTTAGCGTATTGTACCTATCGACTATTTGTCGGGGACTTGTTATAAAATACTTCTGTAACCGATTTTCTTGTATTTTTTTTGAGCTTCTTCTGTATCGTTAGTGTAAATCCGTTAGGTTTCCTATTTTTGCACCCGAACCTAAAGACAGTTTGTATATATGAACCTTCATGAATATCAGGGAAAAGAGATTTTAGCAAGTTTTGGTGTACGCATTCAACGCGGACTTGTTGCCAACAATGCAAAAGAGGCCGTGGAAGCGGCAAAACAACTTACCGCCGAAACCGGTACGGGATGGCACGTTATCAAGGCACAGGTGCACGCTGGTGGTCGTGGTAAAGGTGGTGGCGTAAAGCTGGCAAAGAATCTGAAGGAAGTTGAGGCGTTGGCGGGCCAGATTATTGGTATGAATTTGATTACTCCACAAACCTCCGCTGAAGGTAAAAAAGTGCACAAGGTACTTGTTGCGGAAGACGTATACTATCCAGGAGATAGTGAAACCAAGGAATTTTACATGTCCGTTCTTTTGAATAGGGGAACCGGGCGTAATATGATCATGTATTCTACCGAAGGAGGAATGGATATCGAGGAGGTTGCCGAAAAAACACCTCATTTGATCTATACGGAAGAAATTGACCCTGCGACAGGTTTGTTGCCTTTTCAAGCACGAAAAATAGCCTTTAACCTTGGTCTTTCAGGAACTGCTTTTAAAGAAATGTCCAAGTTCGTAGCATCCTTGTACAAGGCATATGTCGAGAGTGATTCGAGCATGTTCGAAATCAACCCGGTACTAAAGACCTCGGATGATAAGATCATGGCGGTAGATGCGAAGGTTTCGATAGATGACAACGCGCTTTACCGTAGAAAAACCTATGCAGAAATGCGCGACTTGCGAGAAGAAAATCCTATTGAAGTGGAAGCACGTGAAGTGGGACTGAATTACGTAGACCTAGATGGGAATGTAGGATGTATGGTGAACGGTGCCGGTTTGGCGATGGCCACGATGGATTTGATTAAAATGGCCGGCGGTGAACCTGCCAACTTTTTGGATGTTGGGGGTACGGCAGATGCCAAACGTGTAGAAGAGGCGTTCCGGATCATTTTAAAAGATGATGGTGTGAAGGCAATATTGATCAATATTTTTGGAGGTATCGTACGATGTGATCGGGTGGCCCAAGGGGTGGTAGATGCCTATAAGAACATGGGAGATGCTATAAAAGTACCTATCATTGTTCGTCTTCAAGGTACCAATGCCGAATTGGCAAAAGAGATTATCGATAATTCCGGTCTTGCGGTGCATTCGGCCGTACAGTTTCAAGAAGCGGCGGATAAGGTCAAGGAAGTGCTGGCATAGCACGGTCAAAAGAACTATTATTTAAAAGAGGCGAACGAAGTGTTCGCCTCTTTTTTTGTGCATTCATTTCAGTTACTGGAAAGAATCCTCATTTGCAGCGCATTTTGTCTATTGGGTAGGAACACTAAAAAAATGTTAATTGCGAAGGTGGGGTGTAACAAGTTGTACAGCGCTGTCGTCAATTAAGTAATTCATCAATCATCAAAAATTAGTATTAATCAGACCTTGAAATTAAAAACAAACAATGAATGGGTCACAAAAACGAACATCATGAGAAAAACAAGTATGATGCTGGTAGCTGCAATGCTACTGATTAGCGGAAGTATTTTTGCAAACGGACCAAAGGGAACGGATCCTTCGAAGGCCCTTAAAAACCAGGTTAAAGAACTTCTAGACGAACAGTTCGAGCTTACCTCTTATAAAGATGTAGAAGCCTCTATCCTATTTACGGTCAATAAGGAGAAAGAAATCGTAGTGCTTTCGGTTTATACCGATAGTGCCAAATTAGAGCGTTTCGTGAAAAGCAAGCTCAACTATCACAAAGTACGCTCAGAAGGTGCTGTTGAAGGGAGAAGGTATACCATTCCCGTCAAGATAGCATCGTAGTGCAATTGCAATAAGGGTTAAGAAGTGAAAAGGCATTGTTTCTACAACAATGCCTTTTTTAATGTAAAAGTTTTGTTGGGTAGGCTATGGCAAATGGCAACTGTTTTTTAGAAATGCTCGAATTTGATTGTAAATTTTAATGTTTTCTGGAAATAGCGGTGCAAGACATTTTTTTTCATGGCCTCAATTTGTGCTTGTCGTCTTTAAATAAAAGGGTTACAGGGTTTTTTATCTGTGCTAATGACTTCGTTTTTGCGGGGATTGTGGTGCGCAAACGATTGGTGTAGTACATTAAAATTTTGTTAAAACGCACTTCAATTGTAACAATTCTGTTTTTACAGCGTCTTTATAGTAATTCATCAATTAATCATTAATCAAGCTTTGTTATCAACCGTCATCAATCGGAACCAAGGCTAAAAACGTTCAAATCATGAAAAAACTAAGTGTATTAGTGGTAGCTGCAATGCTATTATCGACTGGAAGTGTATTCGCTAACGACAACAAAAAAGCCAAAAAAACTTCTAAAGTCAAAACAGAAACCTTATCCACGCAAATCGGTAAATTGTTATTTTCTAACAATCTAACGGAAGATGCGGAAGGTAAAACTGCGCAAGTGTTGTTTACATTGAACAGCGAAAGAGAAATCGTAGTATTGTCTGTAGATACCGAAGACGCCACCTTAGATGCTTTTATCAAGGGTAAATTGAACTACCATGAGGTAGAGATGGCAAACTTCGAGGCTGGTAAAAAATATACTGTTTCGGTTCGTATAGACGCCTAAAGTACTATACAAACTGGGATAAATCCTGATAAAATCGGTACAAGCGGTTTTATCGGGATTTTTTTATTTCGTACTACCGCTTTCCCTTATTCTTATACTTTACCGGGGAAATAACTGAATCACCTTTGTTAAATTGTTTTTTAAAAGAAGGCTTTTTCTCTGTAGCAGTGGGCTTGCTTTTCAGCTCGGACTGATTTTTAATAAGTACTTCACCTGGGTATTTGGGATGCTCTTTGGTGCCTCGTAGGTGCAATACCAACCCATTTAGGAAGTTTCTCAAAACTTGATCTCCGCATTCTCGAAAGTTTGGGTGATCGTCTTTTCTAAAAAAAGCACTTAATTCGCTCTTGCTTATTTTAAAATCAACCAATTTTAAAATGTCGATAATGTCGTCGTCACGGAGCATAAGAGCCACTCTTAATTTTTTAAAAACATCGTTATTCGACATAGGGAAGAAATTTTTCGCAAGGTATTACAAAATATCCACCCGCTCCTGCGATTCATTGGTTTTATACGAAATTAGGTTTTAACGAGTTATAGTAACAGGGTATAGAACCACGGTCCGATGAGTACATACAAAGAAAAGCTTAGTATTTTATCCGAGATGATCGCCTTTGCCAAAATTGATAAGGTGGTAGGGGAGCCCGAATACAATTTTTTGTTAGGGGTGGCCGCCCACCTTGAAATAGATCGGGAGACCTTTGATTCTCTTTTTGAAAAAGAAGCCGAACATGTGGTGCCTAAAACCCAAGCAGACCGCATTTTGCAGTTTCATCGTCTCATGCTTTTAATGAACGTTGATCAACGGCAGCAAGAGATCGAAATCAGCCGATTGCACAATATAGGGTTGGGTATGGGGCTTCCCCCTTCAGCAATTGAACAAGTACTAAGTATCATGCATCAATATCCCGACAAGATCGTTCCTCCAAACGTACTTATCGATATCTTCAAAGCACACTACAACTAGTCTTTTGGCATTGCATTTCCCTTCCAAAGTACCTCTTCGATAGAATAGATTGCCGATAAAGACCTTTTTGAACACAGATGTGTCGTGTAAAATCACTCATTTTGACATTCTATACACAATATTAATGACAAAAAGTCAGTACCATATTCTTAAAAACAGACATAATGTCATTTAACTCTCGTTGGTATGGCTTTTGTCTTTTAGCTATCAGATTTAAAAACGTATAATTAAAAAGAAAAAATCATGATACTAAAAAGAAACAGCACATCGCTTCCGACGCTAATGAATGAATTGTTTAAGCCAGATTGGTTCGGAGGGGTTGAGAATTACAACGCATACGCGCCAGCGGTAAACATCAAAGAAAGTGAAACTGGTTTTGAGTTGGTACTTTCCGTTCCTGGAAGAAAGAAAGAAGATTTTAACCTTGAGGTCGATAAATTGGTATTGACAATTTCGAACGAACTAGAAAAGACGGAGCTTGAGGAAGGGGTAAAGTTTACTAGAAAAGAGTTTGCTTTGGAATCTTTTAAAAGAGCATTTACGCTTCCGGATACGATCAATATTGAAGGGATCGATGCCTCCTACGAAGATGGTATTTTAAGGGTAGTACTTCCTAAAAAAGAAGAGGCGCTTCCCAAGCCTAAAAGGTTGATAGAATTGTCGTAATGACATAGTGAATTGTGGGGTATTGCCGCAAGGTAATTTTTCATAATAGTTGGTTTAGTTGGTTAGTTGAGAAGCGTCTTGGTCGGTAAGATCGAGGCGCTTTTTTTTGCGCTTTTTAATAGCGGCGGGGAGGTCATATAGTCGCGGGCAGCCAAAAAAAAGGAGCGAAGGTTGTGTAGTGCCTGCCCAAGATATTTTGCGTTTTTTAGGTCGGCATTGACTGATAACTCCTTTTTGTTTATTGCTGATTTTTTTGGATGGGTGAGGAGGCTATAAAAGACTGAAATTTGCTAAAAAAACACCTTTTTTATCAATTTAGACAAGTCTAAAAATATAATTTATATCATTTATAACCAGTGGTATAAGTAGTGTTACCTATATTTTTAATTCATATTTTGGAAAAATAAGCTAAAACGATGTGAAATGGAACAGATTCCCTTAAAAAATCACTCCTTTTCTTGCAACATTTTAATTTCATCCCTCAGTTTTGCAGCTTGCATAAAATCCAATTCCTTCGCCGCTTTTTCCATTGATTTTCGTTTTTCACGAATCAACTTTTCTATTTGATCCTTGGTCAAATAATCCATATCCGGTTCCGCGGCACGCAACTCTTCTTTTTCAAAATGATAGGTAGAAACCGAGTTCTTCGCAAGGGCACTGTCCAAACTTTTGTTCAATGCTTTCGGGGTAACATTATGCGCCAGATTATAGGCTGTTTGTTTGTCCCTGCGATAGGTGGTTTCATCAATCGTTTTTTGCATGCTATCGGTAATTTTATCGGCATACATAATGGCTTTTCCATTTAGGTGTCTTGCGGCCCGTCCGACCGTCTGGGTCAAGGATCGGTTGCTTCGTAAAAAGCCTTCCTTGTCCGCATCCAAAATTGCCACCAAAGAAACCTCTGGCAAGTCGAGCCCTTCCCGTAATAAATTTACCCCGATCAGCACATCAAAGATACCTTTGCGCAAATCTTGCATGATTTCTACCCGTTCCAAGGTGTCTACGTCACTATGAATATATCTACAACGAACGCTAATACGATCTAAATATTTGGCCAACTCCTCGGCCATTCTTTTGGTAAGCGTGGTCACCAAGGTACGTTCGTCCTTTTCAACGCGCTGGTGAATTTCTTCAACGAGATCATCAATTTGGTTGAGGCTCGGGCGAACTTCGATAATGGGGTCAAGCAAGCCTGTGGGGCGAATGATCTGTTCCGCATAGATTCCCTCACTTAATTTTAGTTCATAGTCCGCCGGGGTGGCACTTACATAAATAACCTGGTTCTGAAGCGCTTCAAATTCTTCGAACTTCAAGGGCCTATTATCCATAGCTGCCGGCAAGCGAAAACCATAATCGACCAAATTTACTTTTCTAGAACGGTCTCCTCCGTACATGGCATGTACTTGGGGCAGGGTCACATGGCTTTCATCAATGACCATCAGGTAATCATCGGGAAAATAGTCGATCAGGCAGAAGGGGCGCGTGCCGGCCTCACGACCATCCAAGTAGCGCGAATAGTTCTCAATACCCGAACAATAGCCAAGTTCACGAATCATTTCAAGGTCAAAGCTGGTACGCTCCTCAAGGCGTTTTGCCTCCAAAGGTTTTCCAATTTCCTTAAAATAATCCACCTGTTTCACCATATCGTCCTGAATCTGGTGTATGGCATTCTGTAGCACATCCTGGGAGGTAACGAACATGTTTGCGGGGTATATGTTCAAGGATTCATATACCTCTATGACATTGTTATTAAATGGATCGAACGCTTCGATCTCCTCTACTTCGTCCCCAAAAAAGTGAACGCGAAAAGCATGGTCCGAATATCCGGGAAACACATCTATGACGTCGCCCTTTACTCGAAAATTACCATTTCTGAAATCTGCGGTGGTACGGGAATAGAGTCCTTGTACCAATTGATGCATAAACTTGGTGCGGGCAATTACTTGATCTTTCTGTATGCTGATTACATTTTTCTGAAACTCGACCGGGTTCCCGATGCCATAAAGGCAAGAGACCGATGCAACCACTATCACATCCCTTCTTCCCGAAAGGAGGGAAGAGGTGGTGCTCAAACGAAGTTTTTCGATATCCTCGTTGATCGAGAGGTCTTTTTCAATATAAAGGCCAGAAGTGGGTATAAAGGCTTCGGGTTGATAGTAGTCGTAATATGATACAAAATACTCGACCGCATTGTCAGGAAAAAACTGTTTAAACTCCGAGTACAACTGCGCTGCCAAGGTCTTGTTGTGTGCCAATACCAAGGTAGGGCGCTGCGATTCTGCCACCACATTCGCGACCGTAAAGGTCTTTCCCGACCCGGTGACTCCCAAGAGGGTTTGGTAGCGTTCGTTCGAAGCCATCCCGTCTACTAATTGCTTTATGGCCTGTGGTTGGTCCCCAGTGGGTTTAAATTCCGATACTACCTTAAATTTCATCCTATAAAAATAAACAATAGGTGGTAAATAGGGGCCTGTTATCAGCGTAATTTTGGCGCTCCCAAGGGCGGGCTTTCGGCTGTACGCCGCAATGCCTGAAAAAGGCAAATGCGGGGTGCCGCCTCAATCCCTAGCGCGGCTTACCGTTTAAGTGTAAAATGTCCTTTTATTTCTTTTCGACTGAAAGAGATGGCCCGGTACCAGTAATCGGAAGACGGTAAAGGGCGTCCATTATGGGCCCCGCCCCATCCTTGTGATCTTGGATCTAGTTGTGTCAAAAAATTGCCGTATTGATCAAAAATGTAGATTTTTTCAATGTTGATCTCCCCACTGTCCGGCGGGGGGACAAATTGCCAAAAATCATTGATTCCGTCGCCGTTCGGGGTGAAATAGGCAGGGAAGTTTTTTCGAGAGAGCAATTCTTCCACAAGGCGTTGGGCAGACCCGCACCCATAACGATCTCTCACAAACACCGTATGCTCGGTATCACTTACGTTTTCAAATATGGGACTGTCCTGGTAGTTATTGTTTTCAAAATCCAAGGCGTATTCATAATCACCGGTTCCCGTAACGTTCACCTGAATTCGAAGTCCGCCACTTTGGCGACTTACATCTACCGAACGAATAATGGGCGCTTTTGATAGGACCACTTCGAATATTTTGGAATTCGAACATTCCACAATATTGCCGGCGTCGTTTATATTATTATAAGCCTCCAATCGGTATGTGCCTACCGCTGTCAAAGCTGCCTCCCGTGTTTCGGAAAGTAAGGTTTCGTCCCCGTTCGAAGCTAGTTGATACCATCGAAATCCGCTTGCGACTGCCTGCGTACTAATCGTAGTGGGCAGGTTGTCTGCACAGATACCCAAGCGATTTGGGATATCATTGACTGGTTTTTTGTCCGAACAATCCACGGTGGGAACTCCTGTTGAAAAACGATCTTCTCCGCAAGGGGTAGCATCCCCATTTTCATTGTAGGGCGTAACACGTATGAAAATTTCCTGGTCCAATGGGAGGTTTCCGGGCATCCGATATTCCAGTACATTCCCAACATCCACATTGTCCGCGAGATCATAATTTCCGGCAGTAGTACCCAACGACAACCGATAGCCGGTGGCGGTCGGGGCATAGTCCCAGGTAATTTTCTCGTTGACCCGAACGGCATTGCCACTGGCAACTGCGCCGTTAAGGGCCGTGCAAAAAGGGGGCAGGGTAACATCTACCGTTGTAAAAAATTCCCCAGGGCAAACCTTGAGCTGTTGGTTTTCGAGAAACATACTAATGGTCACGTAGATCGTAGTGTCATCAGGTAATCCGGTTTCAGGGGTGAACGAATTGGTGAGTCCGGCAGAGCGTTGGTTTAAAATATCGACACCTCCGGGGGTGGTGCCCAACGAAATAAGATAGCCGATTACTCCGGGCACGGAAGGCCAGGTTATAGTAGCATCCACAGGTATTTGAATCGACTCGTTGCTGGGAAATGAAATTTTAGGACACTCTTGTGCCATGCCGTTTAAAGTGGCGATCAATAGTAGTAAAAAAAGCGTTTTTCTCCACATAGCAAGGGGTAACGCAAGAAGGAACTTCTACCTTTTTAAGGCGAAATGTCCTTTAATTTCTTCATTTTTTAAACCAATTGCTTTGAACCAGTAATCGGCAGAGGGGAGAGGGCTACCATTTGAACTGCCATCCCAACCCCGGGCAAGCGGGTCTAATTGTGCTATGAACCTACCATAGCGATCAAAAATAAAAATACTGCGAACGTTTACTTCCCCTGTGGCCAAGGGAGGTACGAACTGCCATAAGTCATTTACCCCGTCTCCGTTAGGTGTAAAGAACGTTGGGAAACCATCAACCGTCAGGTCCTGGTCAAAATTGGTTTCGGCAATACCGCAACCGTTTTTATCACGAACATAAATAGTATAGGATCCCAAGGGAACATTTGTAAAAACATTGCCATCTTGGTAGGGACCGTCCCTATTGTCCAAGGCATACTCATAATCTCCAATGCCACTTGCCTGAACAGTTATCGCAATGGTACCGTTTTGGCCTGGCCCGGCGCTTACACCATTTATAGTGGCGATTTCCGAAGCGACCACATTAAATTCCTTTGAGCTGGCACATTCAATGATATTGGTTGCTTGGGAGATGGTATTAAATGCCTCATAGCGATAGGTACCTGTTTCTGTAAGGGAAACTTCCGAGGTGCTCGATAAAAGCATTTCGGCGCCATTGCTTTCTACCTTATACCATCGAAACCCTTCCGCGGTATCCTCGGTCTGAACCGTATACGGAATCTGATCTTGACAAAATGATACGGTGTCGGGAAAATCAATTTCAGGAGCCAAATTAACCAGTTCCCCCGTTATATCGTCAAAGAAAGGGCCACATCCTAAAATGGTCGAAAACGATTGCTGTTCGCAGCCGATGGCCAAACCTGCGTCATTAAAAGGTACGATGGTGATGAAAAAGGTCCTATTGGGATCAAAATCGATGACAAAGGTCGAATTTTCTGTAAAGCTAGCACGATCTATTACATCGTTGACCGTGGGCGAACTACCGATTGATACAAAATAACCCGAGGCTCCGGGAACCGCGGTCCATTCTATCAAGGGAGTTAGCGGTACGTTGATCGAACCATTTAAGGGAGATATCAAGGAGGTACACCCAGGGAGTACTGCCAATTCCCCCGTGGTAAAACTAAATTCGGTACATATTCCAGGGGCGGGACCATTCTCATTATAGGGGATGATACGAACAAAAATTTCGGTTTCAAGCGGAAGTTCCGTCACTGGCAGGTATGAAAGTACATTACCGACATCGGTAAGGGGCAAAAGCTCTTCCCCACCCATACTGGTACCGATTGCGATTCTGTAACCGGTAGCTTTGGGAACATAGCTCCAGCCAATCGTGGTGGCCGAGTTCACATCGGTCGCTCCATCCGGGGGAGTACGTATGATCGCACAGGAAGGGGGTACTAGTACATCTTCGGTGCGGAAACTTCCTGCCGGGCACTCGATATCGGGACGGTCAAAAAAGAAAAGTGTAATGGTAATATGTAGCAGTTGATTTTCAGGCAAACCCGTTGGCGGGGTAAAACTGGTGGCGCTTCCAACGGCGATATGATCGGCCCATTCGGTTCCTCCCGGCGCATTTCCAATAGAAATTTGATACCCGGTTACCCCGTCTACCGCATTCCATGAGAGGGTGCTTTCAACAAGCACGCCAGTGTCTCCGGCCATAGGGCTGCTAAGCGTGGGACAGGTTTGAGAGTACCCAAAAACGCTTACCAAAAGCAAGGATATGTAAATTAGTTTCTTTTTCATCGCAACAATCGTCTCGTAAGGTACTAAAAAGTCTATCTCTTAAGTGCAAAATGTCCGTTAAATTCACGGCTATCGCCTATTTTTACTTTAAACCAGTAGTCGGCACTGGGCATCAAATTATTGTTACTTGTTCCGTCCCAACCACCACTGTTGGCAGCAAATTGTTTAATAAGTTTCCCGTAACGATCAAAAATACTAACGACGGTGGTTTGTACAAGTTCCGGATCCAACCCTATAAGTTGCCAGGAGTCGTTTTGGTTGTCACCGTTGGGGGTAAAGAATTTCGGGTACCCCAAGATGGTAATATCGGTATTCGTAACCCCGCACCCATTTTTATCCCTTACATACACAGTTGCCGGTCCTGCCGGCAAGTTTTGGAAAAGACTGCTGTCTTGGTAATTGCTGTCATCTAAGCTGTATTCGTAGTTCCCGTCCCCATTTACCTGTATATCGATTGTATTATTGTCAGAGGCATCCGTTATCATTATGTCCACTATGGTAGCGGCATTTGAAGGGGATACCACAAAGTCGGCCCGGTTGTAGCATAAAAGTTCCACACCATTGGTAACATATGCCAACCCAACCTCCAAGCTATAATTTCCCGGGCTATTAATACGTACTGGTCGGGCGTTCGAAACGTCTATTTCACTTACTCCTTCGGTAAGGATCCAACGGTATCGATCAAAACCGTCTGGAGCGATCAAATCTAATTCCGGATTTTCGGTACAGATAACATAGGAGGGCTCGAGCGTTACCTCGGGAAGTGGATTAACAAATAGATCAAGTTCTTCTACCGTTCGGCATTGATTGCCATCTTCAATACGAATAAAAACGGAAGCTGCTTCTGAAACGAAGACTTCAGGAAGCCGATTCAGCTCCAATGCGGCATCCTCGACCGTGGCATAAAAGGCAACCTCGGTGCCAGGGTAATAGGTGGTTCCAAATGCTCCCAAGTCGAATGCGCCGCTCAAGGCAACATCTTCGGGGTTCTGATCACAGACTGTCAACGGACTCTGAGCGTTCAATACTATGGTGGTCGGGAGTATCTGCAAGGTCATTTCACCTAGAATCGTACAAATGTCCGTACGTATGCGATAATAAAGCAGCTGCGAAAACGGCATGCTGTTTTCGTAGTCAAAGGGATTGGCAATGGGGTTGTCCGTACTTCGTGCTAGCTCGCTCTCAAAAAAATCATACTGAAAAGAGGTCCCTGTGCCAACCTCTGCAAAAAACTGATCTAGGTTGACCCTGGTAATCCCATCGGTCGAATTCGTCAAATCTATATCACATTGTACCAGTTCGGTCGGAACGGTAATAGGGCTTGGGATGACTTCGAGTGCAATGGGCAAGGTACTAAAACAGGCATTGTTGCTATTCGCTTCGATGCGCGCATATACTTGGGTGGTGGTGGTTGCATAGCTTGCCGCGGCAATAGACCCGGTATCATTGTCCGCATCTAACTGCGTTGGATGAATGCTAATGGTATAATTGGCAGGGTTCCGAACTTCATTTTGCACATCTGCAACAATTTGGCTGATTTGAAATTCTTCGATACCGTCTCCATTTGGATCACATGCCAAGTATTCAAGGGTGGCAACTACGGGCTCATCTATTATGATTTGCTGTTCCAGTACCTCGAAACAGCTATTGCTTCCGGTAACCTTTACATACACTGTGGCAGAATCCCCGATCAAATAATTGGTAGGATCTGCAAGGGGATTAGATCCGTCGAACGCATCGGCCCGGCTTAGAAAATATTCGAAGGAGATAGTTGGATCTGTAGCTACCTGGTTTTGGTTTTGGGTCAAATCTAAAAAACCGCCTCGATCTGCAAAGCACAGCTCAAAAGCATCGGGTTGCCCGATAATTGGTGGCGGGTCTATGAAATTTGCCGAACCGTTCCAGTCCAAACTAAAACCGCCATTGCCCAAAGGCCTGTCAATTAGCAGATAATAAGTTTCTCCCGCGGTTACCGGTAAGGAGGAAACAAAGCTGTTCCCGAGCGAACCGGGCCCTTCGGAATCATCGTTCTCGCTGTCTCGCAAACCCGTCAGATTGTTTGTAAGGCCTGCTTGGGAGGGGTTGGTAGTAGAACAACGAATGGGGTCGTTAAAACTACCGCAGTTAAAATTCGGACCAAATACGTAAAAATCATAGTCTACCGAAATGTCACTATTGTCAGGGGTCAGCGTAAAAGAAAGCATTCCTGTGGTGTCCACGTTCAGCCGTAACCACAAACTGTTCACTTCCTCAAAAGCGCAGGGGTTCGATTCATTATCGAGTTCTTGTGTACCAAATCCCGAAGCATTGGAAGATACCGTACTATTCCCACAAACCACAATGGCATTGGTACAGTCATTTGCCGTCTGGGCACTGCATAGCATACCTGTAACCAGTAGTAATACCAGAACTATTTTTTTCATTCACGGGTGATTCTCCCTCACAATATAATGCAAATAGGTTTTTATTTTAGATTGTAACGAATAAATACACAAAAACTGGGACAAACGGTCTACTAGAAACGCCTCGGCCCGCCCAATCCGCTATCTAGGTAATGAAAAAGAGGGTATTCGGTATGTACCGCTAAAGATCTCTTCTTTTCAATAAGGCGTAGGAAGCATAGATAAAAAAGGCGGTCCACCCAAGAACAATAAGCAGTTCGTACCAATGCACCGCATATTCTTTTGTTACTTCTTCGCCAATGGTCTGTACGGCAGATTGTATGACCGAGAGTCTGGTAATGGGCTCTTCTATGGTCGTCCAAATAGACCCAAAAGGGAAAAATTGGTAGACACTGTCCGCATATTCCTTGGAATAGTTGGATGCCATGTACACGTACGGAATAATCTCTGCGCCTATGAACCAAATGAATAAAAAACCGAGTGCGAATGCAGACCGTTTGATGAGCATACCGGCAAAGAAACAAAACGAAAAGAAGCCTAGGAGCTTTACAAAATACGCAAGCAAATACTCCAAATCGGAGAAAATAATACCGATTTCATCGTATGGTGAATGCATCAGGCCAAGTATCAGTGACACCACAAAAATAAAAAGGGTGGAAATCAGCGAAAACGAAACGATCGTCAGGAACTTGGACAGTACAAATTCTTTTTTACTCAACCCATCTATCAGATTCTGTTTGATGGTTTTATTGCTGTATTCGTTGGCGATCATCGAAACGATGACAATCGCTAGGAAAAGTTTTAAAAAGGCCGCCATAAAGGTGTTAAAGTGCCAGATATAAGGGAAGTTGAAAATACCGATGTCCGCAACATTAAACTTCAAAGGCCCGTAGTTGAATTTAATGCTCGATACGAAAGCGATCAAGGTCATTAAGGCAAAATAGGAAACGATCAAAAAACGACTGGATCGGTTGTTCCAAAGTTTTATAAATTCTATTTGTAGTAAACGTATCATTGTTCAATCAGTTACTTAGTTAGTTTGGTTTTTGGTCAGCGTCAGGAATTGCTCTTCAAGACTCTCTTTTCGTTTTACAAGGTGGGAAAGGAAGATGCCCTTTTCGAACAAGGTTTTATTCAGCGTTTCAGCCATCATTTCTTCCTTTAAAAAAGCGGTTACCAATCCGTTTTCTTGTTTTATTTCCCCAAAACTGGCATTGCCGGTAAGGTAATCGACCAGTTCGGTAGCTTGCGTGGTTTTAAGTTCAAAGAAACCATGACTGGCCAGCATGCCATCCACCGTACCCGAATAGAGTTTTTCTCCCTTTCTTAAGATGACCACATGACTGCATACTTTTTCAACCTCGTCCAATAGGTGGGAGGCAAGTAGTATGGTGGTGCCTTTGGCCGCAATTTTTTTGATGATTTCCCGTATTTGATGGATCCCCTGCGGGTCCAGGCCATTGGTAGGTTCATCCAAAATCAATATTTCAGGATCGTTCAATAATGCAGAGGCAATGGCCAAGCGTTGTTTCATACCAAGGGAATAGGTGCGAAACTTGCTTTCCTTGCGGTCTAAAAGCCCTACTAATTCTAATTTTTCATCAATTTTATCGTTCGGTACCTCTTTTATTTTACAAACAAGTTTTAAGTTCTGAACCGCCGTCATATAGGGATAGAAATTAGGCCGTTCAATAATGGCCCCTACTTTTTTCAAGGCATTGTGGGTAGAGGTGTTGCCATTGAACCACGAAAAATCACCGGCAGTTCTATTAACAACATTCAGAACAATGCCCAGGGTAGTCGATTTTCCGCTTCCGTTCGGGCCAAGAATACCATAAACGTTTCCTTTTTCTATTTGAAAGGATAGGTCTTTTACTGCCGTAAGCGATCCAAATTTTTTGGTAAGATTGTTTACAGTAAGAATTGTTTCCAAAATTAGTTGGGTTTTAAAAGGTTGCTGCTAACTTGACGAAGAAAGCTTAGATTTGTTACAAATATGGGAAGAATATGTCCGACGAAAAATTGATGTCCAAGAAAAAGCCCGCCTATCCCGTTGGCGAACAGCTCGATGGGTATCTGGAAAAATATAGCCGCAAAATTGAGATTCCCATCTTTTATGAGGATTTACTACGCTTTTCCGGTTCGGTGGTGGTCTATGATGCCGATGAGGTAGATACCCTTTGGGTGCGGGTGTATTATTCGGAGTTTGACCGTAATGAGATTGATAAGAGTCTAAAAGAAGTGTATTCCATCTTACATTCCGATGGGAGTGATAGTATTAATCGCTATCTCAATGTAGATGCGGTAGATTATTGCACCTTTGGAAATTCGAAGCCATTTCGGATAAAGGTCAGAAATATTCTCAATGATAATTTTACGTATTTCTACGTTAAAAAAACGGATGCCTCAAGAGTCTATGGCTTGGAATTAGAACATATGCTCTCTCCTTATAACCTAAACTTTTTGGTGTACAAAGATACCTTGATCGAGGAGCACATTGCCGGTATTCCGGGAGATGTCTTTATAAAGGATTTTTTACCCAAGTGTTCAGAGTCCGAAAAGGGGCAACTGGCGAAAGAGTTTGTAAAGTTCAATGAACGCTGTATGATTCGGTTGCTGGGCGACATGCGCTCGTATAATTACGTTATCGTTCCCGTTCACGATTTTGATAAAGTCGTGTACCGCATCAGGGCCATTGATTTTGATCAGCAGTGTTTCGAAGGGAAATTGAAAGTATACAGGCCGCAGTTCTTTAAGGAAAATTACCAAATGGTTGAATTGGTGCGATCTCGATTGCAAAAATACTCCGTAGATCAATACAAGGTAGAGGAACGTTCTATAGTGGCCAAACGTATTCTTAGTTCAGGTAATCGTATAAAAAAACTGAGAGAAATTTGCAAACAGGATGTAATTTCGCTTCCAGAAAATATCGATAGTCTGAAGGATCAAATTTATGAGCTCACCCTCGACATGAATTTTAAAAAGTGTACCAAGATGGGAGAAGTGCTTGATTTGGGTCTCGATTTTGTAAAACGCAATTATGAGGATGTGAGTATGAAGCAGATTATTGAGCGGCGATTTTAATAAAGTAGTATTCCTAAGAAGTATCCTTTGCTAGAAAAATATACCAGAGAATTTAATTATAATACCAAACTGGCTGTTCCCGTTATCATGGGAATGCTCGGGCATACCTTTGTGGGCTTTGCAGATAACATAATGGTGGGCCAATTGGGAACGGCCGAACTGGCGGCGGTGTCATTGGGAAACGCATTTGTTTTTATTGCGATGTCTCTGGGAATCGGTTTTTCAACCGCCATTACCCCATTGGTTGCCGAGGCCGATGGTGCCAAGAACCCGCAGGGTGCTAAAAGTGCACTGAAACACGGCCTGGTGTTATGTACCGGTTTGGGGCTCGCGCTTTTCGCTACCCTCATGCTCTGCAAGCCCTTCTTAAAATATATGCGGCAGCCGGAAGAGGTGGTAATACTGGCCATCCCATATTTTGAGATTGTAGCATTTTCCCTTATCCCGTTAATTATCTTTCAAGCGTTCAAGCAGTTTTCGGAAGGCTTGTCACAGACCCGATATCCCATGTATGCGACCGTTATTGCGAATGTGTTGAACATCATACTAAATTATTTATTGATTTTCGGTTCATTTGGATTTCCGAAGATGGGAATCGTAGGGGCGGGCATAGGAACTTTGATATCCCGTATTTTGATGGTGGTTTACATTTGGTTCTTGCTTCGGGGAAAAGAAAAATTTCGAAAGTATGTAACGGGTTTTAATTTTAAAACGATAGAGCGAAAGGTAATAAATAAGATTGTTGGCCTGGGATTTCCATCGGCCTTACAAATGTTTTTTGAAGTGGCTATTTTTACGGCTGCCATTCTTTTAAGCGGGGTTCTTGGGAAAAATACCCAAGCGGCAAATCAAATCGCCTTGAACCTGAGTAGCATGACCTTTATGTTCGGTATGGGCTTAGGGGTGGCTGCCATGATCCGGGTGGGAAATCAAAAGGGGCTCCAAAATTTTAAGGAGTTGAGACGTATTGCACAGTCGATCTTTTTCTTGACCTTTTTGGTAGAAATTGTATTTGCGGCACTCTTCCTAATTTGTAGAAACTGGTTCCCCACGGTATATCTAGATGTAGATGATACCCTGAATATGACCGATAATGCCGAAGTGATTTTCTTGGCTGCACAGCTATTGTTTGTTGCGGCGTTCTTTCAGATAAGCGATGGTATTCAAGTAGTGGTATTAGGGGCGTTAAGAGGGTTGCAAGATGTAAAGATCCCGACGGTCATTACCTTTATTGCCTATTGGCTGATCGGTTTTCCAATTAGTTATTACCTAGGGCTTCATACGTACTTGAAGAGTACGGGCATATGGATAGGGCTTTTGGCCGGGCTAACGGCCTCCGCCTTTATGTTGTATATTCGATTTAACTATTTGACCAAAAAATTAATTGCCACAAAACATTCCTAATACAGAAAAGAACCATGGAGATACCTAAATTTTTATTGGGTGATAATACCGATTTCCCAACAGCTATTTTTATCGTGCATTCCGAATATCCACGCTTTATTATAAATCTTGAAAATGATGAGGTTGAATGGTTGGAGGATTTCACTGCCGAAGATGAAAAAGAATTGGAGACGGAAGCGGAAAATCTAATACAGCAAGCGACCGATTTCTACGATAGGGAAGTAGCGCGGTATGAGGAGTAAGAAAGATGTTGGAACAGCTACTACAGAACGATAAAGAGCTTTTTCTACTGCTCAACAATGCAGGAACACCTTCGTGGGATGCTTTTTGGATGCTCATGACCAACAAGCTGGGTGTCGTCTCCTTGTTGGTGTATGTACTCTTATTATTTTTGGGTTATCGGGCATTGGGAATTAAAAAACTCTTGTTGCTCCTGGTAGCCGTGGCACTTACGATTTTAGCGACCGATCAATTGGCAAACTTTTTCAAGTATGGTGTTCAACGTCTACGACCCTGCTATGATGCCGATGTCAGTGGGGGCATGCGTTTGGTAAAAGGCTATTGCGGTGGGAAATTCGGTTATTTTTCTGCCCATGCGGCCAATACAATGGCTGTGGCGGTTTTCTTTAGTTTTTTGCTGCGTTCAAAGTATCGCTATCTCTGGATTCTTATAGTACCCTGGGCGTTTTTGGTGGGCTATAGTAGGATTTATATTGGGGTACATTTTCCATTAGATGTCCTTACAGGAATGGCAATAGGGACGATTTTTGGTTGGGTCTTTGCAAAGTTGTATATATTTGCACTGCACAGAATTCCCTATGATTTCGAATAAAAGGTACTGGTTTTTACTGTTACTTGTAGTCTTGGTCTACGTCGTGGGAATGTTTGCAACCCTCTTCGAAAACGATTCGGCCCAATTTGCGACAATGGCCATGAGAATGGTCCAAGAAAATGATTTTCTAAACCTGTTCAAGGGCCCAGAAGAGTATTTAGACAAGCCACACATGCATTACTGGCTAGCGGCACTCTCCTTTAAAATTTTTGGTCTGTTCGATTGGGCATATCGCATCCCTGCAATCCTATCAACGTTCTTAGCGGGCTATAGTTGCTATGGCCTTGGAAAATTACTTTATAATAAGGATACGGGGAAGTTGGCGGCCCTTATATTTCTGACCGCCCAAACCATTGTTCTTTCGGTAATCGACGTACGTACCGATGCCGTGCTTACCGGCTTTGCCGTTTTTGCCATTTGGCAGTTGGCCACCTATGTAGAAACAAGGAAGTTGCTTCCACTCCTATTGGGGGCGTTCGGTGCCGGCATCGCGTTTTCGACCAAAGGGCAAATCGCTCTTTTGGTCATCGGTTTTCCGTTGCTTTGCCATTTGGCCTATACCCGAAAATGGACTGCCCTATTTCATTGGAAAGTGCTGATAGCACTGGTGATCTTTGCGGTAACCATTACTCCTATGCTCTATGCGTATTACCATCAATTTGACCTTCATCCTGAAAAGGTGATTCGTGGTAAGAGTGGGCGTACCGGACTCTTGTTTATTTTCTGGGAACAGAGTTTTGAGCGCATGAGCGGGCAGGGGTTAGGCAAGAATAGCAGCGATTACTTATTTTTTTTCCATACGTTTCTGTGGGTGTTCTTACCATGGACCATCGCGGGAATTATGGCGATAGCAAGCAGGGTAAAAACGTTCTACAAATTAAAGTTTGCCTACCGCCCCACCTATGAGTTTCTGACGTTGGGAGGAATTGTGCTGATTTTCATTACCATTAGTTTTGCACAGTTCAAACTACCGCATTATTTGAATATTACCATGCCGCTTTTTTCAGTATTGACGGCTTCCTACCTTTACAGTCTTTATTCATACGAGAAAAAGAAAACCATCAAATTAATTTTGGGTGCGCAGTATTTTGTGTTGAGCATTGTGTTCATCGCAACCGTACTGATTTGTTTTTTCGTATTTAAGTTCAAGAGTATTTTTGCATCCTTAGGCCTGTTCGCCTCTTTCTTGTTGATCATCTATTTCTGCATGAAAAGAGAAGCCTACTACCTCAGAATTATTACGATTTCGGCCTTTGCCTCTTTATTGTTGAATGTGGTGTTGAATGCTCATTTTTATCCTTCTTTGCTGAAATATCAGGCAGGCAGTCAAATGGCACAAGTGGTTGCCGAAAATGACATCCCGGTAGATAAGATTTATAAACTATCCGAACGGCATACCTGGTCGTTGGATTTTTACAACAAACACCCGGTGCGGATCGCTTCCATTGAAGGAATTATGGATAGGAAAAATATTTGGGTATACGCCACTGATATGGAACTACGCGAGTTGAACAATATGGGGTTTGATTGGGACAGGCAATTCAGCGAAGACCATTTTAGAATTACCCGCTTACAGGGCAAATTTCTAGACCCTTCTACCAGAAACAAAGTGGTGGAAAAAATGCACCTGATTCATATCTACTAGTATTGCATATGTGTCGTTAAACAGTTGAAAAATGAAATGAGACAACTACTTATTTTAATAGGAATGTTTTCGGTCTTTTGGAGTTGTGTTCAAAAAAAGACAGACAAAATGCAATCTGATTCGGGACGAAAAACCGATTTGAAAATGGAAATGGAGTCAAGCGAGAATGTTGACTTAAAAACAATTAGTTCAAAAAAGGATACCATTCGTAATTATTGGGAATTAATGCTTGATACTATTTCCAGTAAAAAAGAATTCAAAATTTTTGATATAAAGTATTCTCTTGAATTAAAAACATTTAGCTTAAATGATAGCTCAATTGTCAGGAATTTAATGCTAGATGGAGAACACAACTACTTGGACCATTCTCATAAAATTGTTACCGATCTTACACTTTTGAGTAAGGGAATGATGCTCGATAGGAAACAAATTGATCGAACTGATTTTAAAGAGTCACTTAATGCTGAGTTTTATGCCGACTGCAATCTTTTATTTACGGAAATTGATAGTATTGGAGGGCCCACTGTTTACTTGACTTCTGACATGAATATTCCTGATTCTGGAAATCAATGGAGAGTTTGGTATTCCATTAAAATGACGGATAATCGAATTGGTCCTTTACAATTTGAAAAAAGTGAGTATGTGGGCATGTAAAATACCGTCAATACCTATCCCCGATACACTTCTAATGCCGGTTTTTTTAGGTGGTACAGCAGGCCAAACAGCGATACGAAGGCGGTAATGATAAAAAAGACAACGCTAATGCTTACAGAGCTGCCTTCG